>NZ_JARXYR010000002.1:3384955-3694950 GCF_029893635.1 Variovorax sp. TBS-050B
GCACGTCGCCGGCCGCAAGCCGCGCATCGACGGCCTCGCCGAGCGCCAGCACCTCGGCCCACTGGTCCTCGGTGTAGGGCTTGGTGACGCGCGGCGATTCGTGCACGCGCGTGACCTTCATCTCATGGCCGAACTCGACCTCCGATTCGTCCACGCCGCCTTCGATCGGCGCGGCGCTCGAGGGCGTGGGCGTGCAGGCGAGCGGAATGTGGCCTTCGCCGGCCAGCAGGCCCGAGGTGGCGTCGAGGCCGATCCAGCCCGCGCCGGGCAGGAACACCTCGCACCAGGCATGCAGGTCGGTGAAGTCGACCGTGGTGCCGCTCGGGCCGTCGAGCGCCTTCACGTCGGGCGTGAGCTGGATCAGGTAGCCCGAGACGAAGCGCGCCGCCAGGCCGCAGTGGCGCAGCAGCTGCACCAGCAGCCAGCCCGAGTCGCGGCACGAGCCGCTGCCGTTGGCGAGCGTTTCTTCCGGCGTCTGCACGCCGGGCTCCATGCGGATCAGGTAGTTGACGTCCTGCTGGACCTGCTGGTTGAGCCGGACCAGGAAGTCGATGGTGCGCTGCGCTTTGCGGTCCACCTTGGCGAGGTAGGCCGCAAGCAGCGGCGTGGGTTCCTCGGTCACGAGGTAGGGGGCGAGCTCCTCGGCCTGCGAGGGCGTGTAGGCGAACGGAAAGTTCTCGGCATGCGGCTCGAGAAAGAAGTCGAAGGGGTTGTAGACCGCCATCTCGACCACGAGATCGACCGTGACCTTGAACTCGCGCGTCTTCTCCGGAAACACGAGCCGCGCCTGGTAGTTGGCGAACGGGTCCTGCATCCAGTTGATGAAGTGGTTCTCGGGCTCGACGCGCAGCGAATACGAGATGACGTTGCTGCGGCAGTGCGGCGCGGGGCGCAGGCGCACGACCTGCGGACCCAGTTGCACCGGGCGGTCGTACCTGTAGTGCGTGACGTGGTGGAGCGCGGCGTGGATGGACATGGTTCTCCCGGCTGGTCTTCGAAGGCGCCGGCGAGGGCCGGGCCGGCACATACTAGCCCAGAAGAATGCAAGGAATGCGCCAGCCGGCGCCGCTGCCGCTTCAGCCCACGGGCCGGATGTGCGCCTCCTTCGCGAGCTTCTTCCAGCGCCGCGCATCGTCTTCGACGCGCGCGCGGAAGGCCTCGGCATCGGCCTCATAGGGGTCGAGCGCCAGCGCCCGCAGGCGCTCCTTCATCGGCGGCTGCGCGAGCGCGTGGCCGATCGACCGGCTGATGCGCGCGGACACCGGCGCAGGCAGGCCCGCGGGGCCGAGGATGCCGAACCACTGCTCGTATTCCACCCCGGGCAATCCTGCCTCGGCGAAGGTCGGCACGTCGGGGTAGTCGGGATGGCGAACCGGCGCCGTGTTCGCGAGCATGCGCACCTGGCCGTTCTTCACGAAGCTCGCGCCCGAGGCGATGGAGATGACCATCAGGTCGAGCTGGCCCGCGACGAGGTCGACCAGCGCGGGCGCAGTGCCCTTGTACGGCACCACGGTCACCGTGGCCTTGCCGAGGTGCCGGATCATCTCGAACACGATGCTGCCGTTGCCCGGGATGCCGATATTGAGCTTGCCGGGGTGCTTGTGCGCATGGTCCAGCATCCCGGCGATGGACGTGGCGGGAAAGTCGGGCCGGCAGACGAGGAACAGCGGCGTCTTCGCAATGCCGCCGACGGCAGTGAAGTCCTTCACCGGATCGAAGGGGATGTTGCGCGTGAACACCGGATTGGTCATGTGGTTCGCATCCACGAGCAGCAGGGTGTAGCCGTCGGGCTCGGCCCTGGCGACGAAGTCGCTGCCGATCGCGCCCGCGGCGCCGGCCTTGTTCTCGATCAGCACCGTCTGCTGGAGGTCCTTCGCCATCCATTCGCCGATGGTGCGGCCCACCACGTCGGAACTGCCGCCCGCGGCGAAGGGCACGATCAGCCGCACGGGCTTGAGCGACGGGTAGGGCGCCTGCGCCGCGCGCGCGGCGAGCGGATGCAGGCCGAGGGCCGCGGCCGACAGCAGCAGCTTCCTGCGGTTCGGGTGGAACTCGTTCATTTTTTCGTCTCCTTCCTTGGTTGCGTGGATGTGCGTGGATGTGCGCGGATGCGTGCGCTTCGCGGTGCGGCTCAGCCCGCCCGCTGGGATGCCAGCGCGTCGAAGGCCTGCGCCAGGTCTGCCAGCAGCGCCTCGACCTCCTCCAGCCCGATGTGCAGCCGGACCAGCAGCCCGCGCCCGGTCCAGGCTGCGCCGCGGCTGTGGCCGAGGTCGTAGAGGCCGACCATGCTTTCGTAGCCGCCCCACGAGGCGCCGATGCCGAACAGCCCGAGCGCGTCCATCCACCGGCTGGCGCTGTCGTGGCCGATGGCGGGCGCGAACTCGAAGGAGAGCAGGCCGTTGCTGCCGTGGCAGTCGCGCAGCCAGAGCGCATGGGCCGCATCGCCGGGCAGGGCCGGATGGAAGACGCGCGCGACTTCGCTGCGCCGCTGCAGCCAGCGCGCGACCTCGAGCGCCTGCCGCTGGTGCTGCGCGAGCCGCACGCCCATGGTGCGCGCGCCGCGCAGCACCAGCCAGGCGTCGTCCGGGCTCACCGTCATGCCGAAGGCGTCGCAGGTCTGGTTGAGCGGCGCCCAGGCCGCCTCGGTGGCGCAGGCGGTGCCCATCATCACGTCGGAGTGACCGCCGAGGTACTTGGTGGCGGCCATCACCGAGATGTCCGCGCCGAGCGCGAGCGGGCGGTACTGCAGGCCCGAACCCCAGGTGTTGTCGGCCACCAGCAGCGCGCCCGCCTCGTGCGCGAGCGCCGCGAGCGCGGGCAGGTCGCACATCTCGTAGAGCAGCGAGCCGGGGCATTCGGCATAGACCACCCGCGTGTTCGGCCGCATCAGGCGTGCGGCATCGCTGCCGTCGGCCGCAAAGAAGCTGCATTCGATGCCACGCGGCACGAGGAAGCTGCGCACCAGGTGGCGCGTCGGCTCGTAGACGCCGTCGCTCATCAGCAGGTGGTCGCCGGGTTTCAGGCAGGCCAGCAGCACCATGCCGATGGCCGCCAGCCCGGTCGGGAAGAGGCGGGTGCGGAAGCCGCCCTCGAGTTCGGTGACCAGGTCCTCGAGCGCGAAGTTGGTCGGGTTGCCGCGCGCACCGTAGATGAAGTTGCGCTCGCTGTCGCGCCGTGCGCGCAGCTCGAGCTGCTGCGCGACGCTGTCGAACAGCACCGTGCTCGCGCGCACCACGGGCGGGTTGACCGGCCGGCCGCCTTCGTAGCGCGGCTGCTTGCCGCCGTGGACGAGGCGGGTGGCGCCCGGCGGTGGCGTGGTCATGGCCGCCCCCGCGCGTCGCCCGGCAGCCGGAACACCGCGCGCTCCTCGGCATCGAGCTGCGCCACCAGGCCGATCTCCCAGGCCAGGTAGCGCCGCGCCGCTTCCTTGTTGCCGTCGTGCCGGTCGTGCACGAAGAACACGAAATCGATGTGTTCCTCCTGCGACGGCGCGAGCGGAGCGGCGTCGACCGGCAGTCCGGCCGCGGCCCAGGCCTCCAGGCCGCCGCGCAGCATGCGCAGCGGCGGCCGAGCCGGTGCGGCGAGCTCGGAGGCGGCGAGCGCGGCGACAGCCGGATGCTCCGCCACGAACACCACCTCGCGCGCATCGCCGTCGCCCTCGAGGGCCTGCCGCACCCGCGGGCGCACCGACCACTGCGAGCCCGGAATGCGCGAGGCACGGTACGAGGGGCTCGGCCGCAGGTCGATCATGCGCACGGTGCCGGCACGCCATGCATCGGCGAGCGCGGCGGCTTCGACCTCGGGCGGCGCGGGCGGCAGCGCGGCAGCCTCGGGCGAAGGCAGGGCGAGCCCGCTGCCCAGGCCGCCGGCGAGCACATGCGCGTCGTGGCCCATCTGGCGCAACCAGCTCGCGACCGTGGGCGCGCGCACGCCGTCGTCGTCGAACAGCACCAGGCGCGCATGGCGCACGCCCACGTATTCGTCGGTCGCCTGGACCAGCTGGCCTCCGGGCGTGTGCTGCGCGCCGGGCAGGCTGCCGGCGGCGAATTCCTCGGGCGTGCGCACGTCGCACAAGTACAGCGTGCGCGCGGGATCGCTCGCCCAGTCGCGCACGGTGCCGGCGGAGACGGTCTGCACGCCGTGCCTGCGCGCCAGCGCCGCGGCCTGTTCGCGCAGGCCGCCGCCGCCCGATCCGGGCGGGTAGCCCAGGCTGCGGCCGTGGTCGAGCGGCAGCTCGCTCAGCATCCAGCCCTGCGTGCCGTTCTCGAGCGCCATCACGGGATTGGGCAGGCCGAGGCTGATCAACGTCTGTGCGCCGATGATGCTGCGCGTTCGCCCGGCGCAGTTGACGACCACCGGCGTGCTGGCATCGGGCACCAGCGACTGGATGCGGTAGGCCAGCTCGCCGTTCGGACAGCAGCGCGCGCCCGGAATGCTCATCTTGCGGAACTCGGCCAGAGGCCGTCCGTCGAGCACCACCAGCGGCTCGCCCGCCGCCATGCGGCGCGCGAGCTCGGCGGCGCCGATGTGCGGCGTGCCGTAGGCCTGCTCGGCGAGCTCGCCGAACACCTTCGAGGGCACGTTGACGCCCGCAAACAGGCCGTGGCCCTGCGCGGCCCAGGTCGCGGTGCCGCCTTCGAGCACATGCACCTCGCGGTAGCCGAGCGCCTCCAGCCGGCGTGCGGCGGACAGCGCCGGGCCGCGGCCGTCGGCGTCGCAAACCACCAGCCGCACGTCGCGCCGCGGCGCGAGCCGTGCGACCTCCAGTTCGAGCCGGCTGTAGGGCAGCGGCACCGCGAACAGCAGGTGCGACTCGGCGAACGGACCGCGCTCGCGCACGTCGAAGAGCGCGAGTTCGGCGCCGTCGTGCAGCCAGCGCTTGAGCGTGCGCGCGCCGATCAGCGTGGGGGCATTCATGCGCGCACCGTCGTCTTCACGGCCATGGCCATGCGCTCGCAGGTGCCGCGCTCCATGTCGTAGGCGAGGCGCTCCGAGAGCGTCTCGAGCGCGCGACCGTACATGTGCAGGTGACGGATTTCCTGGCCCGGCGGGATCTCGACCGAGTGGATGTCGTCGGGCATCAGCGCGATGCCGGTGCCGGGCTCCACCACCACCTCGCCGCTCTGGCGCAGCGTGGCCGGGCCGGGCTCGCTGCCGCCGTCGGTGCGCTCGTAGAGGCGGTTGATCTCCATGCCCTGGACCGCGGCGATGCAGGCCCAGGTGGTGTGGTTGTGGGGAACGATGCGCTTGCCCGGACGCATCACGTTGAGGTAGAGCGCGTAACGCTGGTCGGCATCGGCGCTGATCAGGTAGCGCGCCTGCAGGTCGCCCTCGGCCGGCGGCGGGAAATCCTGCGCCGACCACAGCGAGGGCTGGCTGGCCAGCGCCATGAGCTCGTCGCGAACCTGCTGCAGCGCCTCCCGCGTGAGACCGCCCTCGAGGCGTTGCCTGACCTCGGTGACGGTGCGCGAGACCGCCTCCTGGCGCTGGACGGTGAGGGACATGCGGTGTTTCCTTTCGATAGTTAGCAATGCTGATGTTTCTGGGCGGGCCCGCGGCATGGCGCCGGCTTGTCGCGCGGCCGGGCCTTCCTCTTGAACGCTGCCATGGTGCGCCTCAGGGGCAGGCGGGATCAATCCAGTCGGCGGCTTCGAAGCATTAGACTTCGTGAACCATGAGTGCACTGGATCTGGATCAGCTGAGAACCCTGGTGGCCATCGAGGAATGCGGCTCCTTCGCCGCCGCGGCCGCGAAGCTGGACCTGACGCAGTCGGCCGTGACGCAGCAGATGCAGCGGCTGGAGCGCCGCATCGGCCACGCCTTGTTCGAGAAGGCCGGCCGCGGCCGGCGCCCGAGCGGCCATGCGCTGCGCCTGTTGGTGTATGCGCGCCGTCTGCTCGCGGTGCACGACGAGGCGCTGCGCGGCATGGCCGATGCGGGCGAGCAGGGGCGCGTGCGCATCGGCGCGGCGCACGACATGGCGGACCTGCTGCTGCCGCGCGTGCTCGCCCAGATCGCGCAGACCATGCCGCGCATGCAGATCGACATCGAGATTTCGCGCAGCCCGCACCTGATGACCGCGCTGGCGCAGGGGCGGCTCGACATCGTCATCGCCAACCGCGTCGATCCCGAGGCCGAAGGCGCGCTGCTGCGCATGCATCCCACCGTGTGGCTCTGCGCCGCGGGCTACCAGCACGATCCGTCCAAGCCCGTGCCGCTGATCGTGATCGACGGGCCGAGCCTGTTCCACCGGCTCGCCGTCGAGGCGCTGCAGGGCGCGGGCCTGGGCTGGACCGCGAGCTACACCACCTCGAACGTGCTCGGGGTGAAGGCCGCGCTGCGCGCGGGGCTCGGCGTGGCGGCGCGCGGCATCGAGTTCGTCGATTCGTACACGCGCGTGCTCGGCGCGCGCGAGGGCCTGCCGCCGCTGCCCGACGTGCCGTACTTCCTGTATGTGCGGCGCCATGTGGTCAACCCGCTGACGCGGCGCGTGTTCGAGATGCTGCGCGACGACCTCGGGCTGGTGGTCTCCTAGAGCCCGCACCGCCGGGCGCCGAGGGCGCATACTCGCCGCCACATCATCGAAGCGCCCAGCGAGGCGCGGTCAGGGAGCAGGCGGGAATGGCAGACAGGCAGGCCGCGCGCGCGGCATGGCCCTTCGTGGCGATGGGCGGCTGGGTGCTCGGCAGCGCGCTGCAGTTGCAGCAGGCGGCGCTGTGGGCTTGGCCGGTCTACGCGGCGCTGTGCGCGGCGGGGCTCGGCCTTTGGGCGGTGCTGTCGCTGCGCCCCCGATGGCGGCGTGGCGCGCTCGCGGCGGCGCTGCTCGCGGGCGCCTGCGGCGGCGCCGGCTTGGCGGGGCTGCGCGGCGGCCTCTTTCTGGCGGGCGCGCTCGATCCGCTGGTCGAGGGCCGCGATCTGCAGGTGGTCGGCGTGGTGGCGCAGATGCCGCAGCACGACGAGGGCGGCACGCGCTTCCGGCTCGACGTCGAATCCGTGCAATGGCGCCCGCCGGCCGACGACCGCCTCGTCGCGCCGCCGCGCCTGCCGGCGCGCATCGCGCTCGGCTGGTACCGCGACGAGGCGGGCGAAGGCGCGGGCGCCGCGCTGCATGCCGGCGAACGCTGGCGCCTGCCGGTGCGGCTCAAGGCGCCGCACGGCAACCTCAACCCGCACGGCTACGACGGCGAGCTGTGGCTCTGGGAGCAGGGCGTGCAGGCCACCGGCCATGTGCGCGCAGGCATCGGTGCCGACGCGGCGCCCGAGCGACTGCAGCGCACCTGGCGGCATCCGGTCGAGCGTGCGCGCGAGGCGGTGCGCGACGCGGTGTTCGCCCGCGTGGCCGACGCGCGGCAGGCCGGCGTGATCGCCGCGCTCGTCACGGGCGACCAGGCGGCGATCGACCGCGCCGACTGGGACGTCTTCCGCGCCACCGGCGTGGCGCACCTGATGTCGATCTCGGGCCTGCACGTGACGATGTTCGCCTGGCTGGCCGCGCATCTGGCCGGCGTGCTGTGGCGGCGCAGCGGCCGGCTGATGCTGCGGTTCCCCGCGCCGCAGGCGGCGCTCGTCGGCGGCGTGCTGCTGGCGGGCCTCTATGCGCTGTTCAGCGGCTGGGGCGTGCCTTCGCAGCGCACGGTCTGGATGCTCGCCGTCGCGGCCCTGCTTCGGCTCACGGGCCGGCGCTGGCCCTGGCCGCACGTGTGGCTGATGATCGCCGCGGTGGTGGTGGCAATGGACCCATGGGCCCTGATGCAGGCGGGCTTCTGGCTCAGCTTCGCGGCCGTCGGCGTGCTGTTCACGACCGGCTTCGCGCAGCCTGGCCATGAACAGGCAGGGCGTGCGGCCCGGCTGCTCGCCTTCCTGCGCGAGCAATGGGTGGTCACGCTGGCACTGGCGCCGCTGGGCATGCTGTTCTTCCAGCAGGTCTCGCTGGTGGGCCTGGTCGCCAACCTGGTGGCGATCCCGTGGGTGACGCTGGTGGTCACCCCGCTGTCGATGCTGGGCGCCGCGGCGCCGCCGCTGTGGGACCTGGCGGCGTGGTCGGTACGTGGGCTCGGTGCGCTGCTCGGGTGGCTGGCCGCCTGGCCCTGGGCCACGTGGTCGGTGGCCGCGGCGCCGGCGTGGATGGCCGCATGCGGCGTGGCGGGCGGGGTGCTGCTCGCGATGCGGCTGCCGTGGTCGGTACGGTCCCTCGGGCTCCCGCTGCTGCTGCCGGTGCTGCTCTGGCAGGCGCCGCGGCCGCCAATGGGCGAGTTCGAACTGCTGGCCGCGGACGTGGGGCAGGGCAACGCGGTGCTGGTGCGCACTGCCACGCACGGCCTGCTGTACGACGCCGGTCCGCGCTACGGGCTGGAAAGCGATGCCGGCCACCGCGTGCTCGTGCCGCTGCTGCGCGCCTTCGACGAGCGGCTCGACATGCTGGTGCTGAGCCACCGCGACAGCGACCACACGGGCGGCGCGGCGGCGGTGCTGGCGATGCAGCCGAAGGCCGCGCTGCTGAGCTCCATCGAGGCCACGCATCCGCTGCAGTCGGTGCGGCCGGCGAAGCGCTGCGAGGCGGGCCAGCGCTGGACCTGGGACGGCGTGGACTTCGAAGTCCTGCACCCCGCAGCGGAGGACTACGTCGCTTTCACGAAGCCGAACGCGGTGTCGTGCGTGCTGCGCGTCGGCAACGGCCGTGCGACGGCCCTGCTGGCCGGCGACATCGAGCGGCTGCAGGAGGCCGCGCTGGTGGCGCGCACGCCGGCGCTGCGCGCGGACCTGCTGCTGGTTCCACACCACGGCAGCAAGACCTCGTCGAGCGCCGCGCTGCTCGACGCCGTGCGCCCGCGCATCGCGCTGGTCCAGGCCGGCTACCGCAACCGTTTCGGCCATCCGGCGCCCGAGGTGGCGGCGCGTTATGCAGAACGCGGCACGAGGCTGGTGGAGAACGTTCGCTGCGGCGCCGCCGCGTGGCGCAGCCTCTCGCCCGACCAGGTCACTTGCGAACGCGACCGGAAAAGCGGGCGTTATTGGCAGCACCGCCTTCCCTGAGCCGCCAAGCTAGGGCTTTCACTGGCCTCGAACTTGCTAAGCTATGGTTCAAGGAGATCGGTCGTTCAATGCACAAATTCGACGAGATGTACGAGCAGCTGCCCTACGCGGGCGCTGCGATCCGGCAGCACTACAAGCGGTACGACCAATGGCTCGCGAAACAGCCTCCCGAGGTGATGCGTTCGCGGCGCGAAGAAGCGGAAATGATCTTCCGCCGGGTCGGCATCACCTTCGCCGTGTATGGCGCCAAGGACGAGGACGGCTCCGGCACCGAGCGGCTCATCCCTTTCGACCTGCTGCCGCGCATCATCCCCGCGCACGAGTGGGAAAGCATGGAGAAGGGCCTGGTACAGCGCGTGACGGCGCTCAACCGCTTCCTGCATGACGTCTACCACGACCAGGAGATCATCAAGGCCGGCATCATCCCGGCCGAGCAGATCCTGAACAACGCGCAGTTCCGGCCCGAGATGATGGGCGTGAACGTGCCGCACGACGTGTACTCCAACATCTCCGGCATCGACATCGTGCGCGCGCCCGATGCGAGCGGCAACGGCGAGTACTACGTGCTCGAGGACAACCTGCGCGTGCCCAGCGGCGTGAGCTACATGCTCGAGAACCGCAAGATGATGATGCGGCTCTTCCCCGAGCTGTTCAACCAGAACCGCATCGCCCCTGTCGCGCACTACCCCGACCTGCTGCTCGAGACCCTGCGCGCCAGCGCGCCGCCCGCGACCGCCGAGCCCACGGTGGTGGTGCTCACGCCCGGCATGTACAACAGCGCCTATTTCGAGCATGCCTTCCTCGCGCAGCAGATGGGCGTGGAACTGGTCGAGGGGCAGGACCTCTTCGTCAGGGACAACTTCGTCTACATGCGCACCACGCGCGGGCCGAAGCGCGTCGACGTGATCTACCGCCGCGTGGACGACGACTTCCTCGATCCCGAGGTGTTCCGCCCCACCTCCACGCTCGGATGCGCCGGCCTGATGCGCGCCTACCGCGAAGGCAACGTCGTGATCTGCAATGCGGTGGGCACCGGCGTGGCCGACGACAAGTCGATCTACCCCTACGTGCCGAAGATGATCGAGTTCTACCTCGGCGAGCAGCCGATCCTGAAGAACGTGCCCACCTACATGTGCCGCAACAAGGACGAGCTGCAATACACGCTCGACAACATGAAGGACCTCGTGGTCAAGGAAGTGCACGGTGCCGGCGGTTACGGCATGCTGATCGGCCCGGCCGCCACGCACGCGGAGATCGAGGAGTTCAAGCAGGCGGTGCTCGCCAAGCCCGACGGCTACATCGCGCAGCCCACGCTGAGCCTGTCGACCTCGCCGACCTTCGTCGATGCCGGCATCGCGCCGCGCCACATCGACCTGCGGCCCTTCGTGCTGTCGGGCAGCGAGGTGCAGATGGTGCCCGGCGGCCTCACGCGCGTGGCGCTCAAGGAGGGCTCGCTGGTGGTCAATTCGTCGCAGGGCGGCGGCACCAAGGACACCTGGATCCTCGAGGCGGACCGCGGCGCGAAGCCCCGGCCGTCACAGTCGCAGAGCCAGTCGCAGTCCGACTAGCAGCCCCCAGGAATCAGGAGAACAACGATGCTGTCACGCACCGCCGACCATCTCTACTGGATGTCGCGCTACACCGAGCGGGCCGAGAACACCGCGCGCATGCTCGATGTCAACTACCAGACCTCGCTCCTGCCCCAGTCGGCCGAAGTGGCCAAGTACGGCTGGCAGGGCGTGCTGTCGATCAGCGAACTGCTGCCCTGGTACAACCAGAAGTACGAGCAGATCGCGCCCAACGAGGTGATGGAGTTCATGGTCAAGGACGAGAGCAATCCATCCTCGATCGTCTCCTGCCTCAAGGCCGCGCGCGAGAACGCCCGCGCCGTGCGCGGCGCGCTGACCACCGAGGCCTGGGAGACCCAGAACACCACCTGGCTCGAGGTCAACCGCATGCTGCGCGCCGGCGACTTCGAGCGCGATCCGGCGCAGTTCTTCGAATGGGTCAAGTTCCGCTCGCACCTCTCGCGCGGCGTCACGCTCGGCACCATGCTGCAGGACGAGGCCTTCTACTTCTCGCGCCTGGGCACCTTCCTCGAACGCGCCGACAACACCGCGCGCCTCGTGGACGTGAAATTCCACGCCCTCAACAGCGAGTTCTTCGGCACCGCCACCGAGGAAGACCAGGAGTACGACTTCTATCACTGGAGCGCGATCCTGCGCAGCGTCTCGGCCTTCGAGGTCTACCGCAAGGTGTACCGCGACGTGATCAAGCCCGAGCGCGTGGCCGAACTGCTGATCCTGCGCGCCGACATGCCGCGCTCGCTGCATGCGAGCCTCGTCGAGGTGGTCAACAACCTCGCGAAGGTGCAGAACGAGCAGAGCGCCGAGACGCAGCGCCGCGCCGGCAAGCTGCTGGCCGACCTGCAGTACGCGCGCGTGGACGAGATCCTCGCGACCGGGCTGCACGCCTACCTGACGCAGTTCCTCGACCGGGTGAACGAACTCGGCGTGCGGATCAGCCAGGACTTCCTGGTGCCGGCGCACTGAGGCGGCACGGAAAGCGGCTACCCGGATGCGGTTCGTGGCCCACTCGCCGCGCGCGTTCTCGATCGAGGGCTTTCTCGAGCCCGAGGAATGCGAGGCGCTGATCGCGCTCGCCGAGCGCGAAGGCTTTGCCTCGGCCGGCGTGCGCACCGTCGACGGTCCGAAGGCGATGCCGGCCATCCGCAACAACGACCGCGCGATGCTGCCGTCGCCCCATTGGGTGGACCTGCTCTGGCAGCGGCTGCAGCAGGCGCCGCTGCCGCAGCTCGACGGGCAGGCCCCGCGGTGCCTGCCGCGAGAGCTGCGCTTCTACAGGTATGCGCCCGGCCAGCGCTTCAAGATGCACAAGGACGGGCCCTGGCACGAAGACGGCCTCACGAGCCGGCTCACCATGCTGGTGTACTTGAACGATGGCTTCGCCGGCGGCGACACCGACTTCCGCGAGTTCCGGGTCAGGCCCGAAGCGGGCTCGGCCCTGCTTTTCATCCATGACACCTGGCATGAAGGCGCGGCGGTGGAAGAGGGCACGAAGTACGTGCTGCGCTCGGACGTGATGTACGGCTAGCGGGCATCGCTGCGCGAGGTCGGGGTGGTGCGCCAGGAGTCGCACGCCGGATGGCGTCGTCCTTCGGACAGCTGCGCGAGCGGCCGGCCGCGCCGGCGGAAGCAGCAGGCAGTTGCGGAACTTATCGCGCCCATGGCGCCCAGAAAGGTTCCCCGCCCGGCCGCGCCGGGCGCCCATCCCTGTGCACCACCGAAGAAAGGACCCCTCATCCATGAATGGAATCAGCCGCCTGTCCGCCTGCCTGCTCGCCCTGTCCCTGCTCGTCACCGCCACGCCTGCCGCCTGGGCGCGCGAGATGGTGGCCTCCGCGGCCAGGACGCTGAACATGCGCACCGGCCCGGGCCTGAACCATCCCGCGCACTGGACGGTGTCGCGCGGCTATCCGTTCCAGGTGATCCAGCGCAAGGGCAACTGGCTGCAGGTGCGCGACTTCGAGAACGACCGCGCATGGATCTCGCGCTCGCTGACCAACAAGGTGCCGCACCGCGTCGTCAAGTCCACCACCGCGAACCTGCGCAGCACGCCGAGCACGCGTGCGCGCGTCGTGCTGAAGGCCGGCTACGGCGACGTGCTGCGCACGCTCGAGCAGCGCGGCAGCTGGACCAAGGTGCGCCACGAGGACGGCCCGGTCGGCTGGATCGCGACGCGCCTGACCTGGGGCTGGTGACGGCGGCAGGGCAGGTGGTGCGTGCCGCTCAGGTCCGCGTCGCCTGCCGCACCGCGCGCTCCCAGCGCGCCATCGATTCCTCGGCCTGGGCGCGGCCCATGGTGGGCATGAAGCGCCGCTCGACCTTCCACAGCTTCGAGAGTTCGCGCACGTCGCTGTAGAAGCCCGTCGACAGGCCCGCGAGGTAGGCCGCGCCGAGCGCGGTGGTCTCGATCACTTCGGGCCGCACCACCGGAATGCCGAGCAGGTCGGCCTGGAACTGCATCAAGAGGTCGTTCACGCTCGCGCCGCCGTCCACGCGCAGCTCGGCCACGGGCGTGCCGCCGGCGGCCACCGCGTCGCGGCTCATGGCCTGCAGCAGCGCGGCGCTCTGGTAGGCGATGCTCTCGAGCGCGGCGCGTGCGATGTGCGCGACCGTGGTGCCGCGCGTCAGGCCGGTGATGGTGCCGCGCGCCTCGGCGTCCCAGTAGGGCGCGCCCAGGCCGGTGAAGGCGGGCACCATCATCACGCCGCCCGCGTCGGGCACGCTCTCGGCGAGCGACTGCACCTCGGCGCTGCCCTTGATGGCCTTCAGGCCGTCGCGCAGCCACTGCACCACGGCGCCGCCGACGAAGACGCTGCCTTCCATCGCGTACTGCGGCGTGGCGTCGGTCTGGGCGGCGCTGGTCACGAGCAGGCCGTTGTGCGAGGGCTGGAACGCGCCGCCCGTGTGCATCAGCAGGAAGCAGCCGGTGCCGTAGGTGTTCTTGGCCATGCCGGGGCCGAAGCAGGCCTGGCCGAAGAGGGCGCTCTGCTGGTCGCCCGCCACGCCGCCGACCGGCAGGCTGCGGCCGAGCAGCGCCTCGTCGGTGTCGACGAAATGCGAGCTCGACGGCTGCACCGACGGCATCAGCGAAGCGGGGATGTGGAGCGTCTTCAGCAGCTCGGCGTCCCACGCGTTGCGGTGCACGTCGAAGAGCATGGTGCGCGAGGCGTTGCTCACGTCCGTCACATGCACCTTCCCGCCCGTGAGCTGCCACATGAGCCAGCTGTCGACCGTGCCGAAGGCCAGTTCGCCGCGCTCGGCCTGCGCGCGTGCGCCCGGCACGTTGTCGAGCAGCCAGCGCAGCTTGGTGCCCGAGAAATACGCATCGATCACGAGGCCGGTCTTCTGCTGGATGGTCTCGGCCATGCCTTCGTCGCGCAGCTGCGCGCACAGCGGCTCGGCGCGCCGGTCCTGCCAGACGATCGCGTGGTGCACCGGCTGGCCCGTCTTGCGGTTCCACAGCACCGTGGTCTCGCGCTGGTTGGTGATGCCGATGGCATGGATGTCGGCCGGCTTCAGCTTCGCCTTGGCCAGCACCTCGCGCGCGGTGGCGAGCTGGCTCTGCCAGATCTCCATCGGGTCGTGCTCGACCCAGCCGGGTTGCGGGTAGATCTGCGTGAGCTCCCTCTGCGCGATCGCGACGATGCGGCCTTCGCGGTCGAAGACGATGCTGCGCGAGCTGGAGGTGCCCTGGTCGAGGGCGAGGAGGTAAGAGGTGGTCATGGATTCATCTTCCTCTGGGTCTTGCTCCTTCCCCCGCTGGGGGAAGGCTGGGATGGGGGCATTGGGCCGTCGATCAGCGGCAACGCGTCTGCAGGCGCCGCCGTGCCCCCACCCCGGCCTTCCCCCGGGAGGGGAGGGAGGAATGCCGGGGGATTCATGGCTTTGCGATCTCCAGGCGCACCTGCGCCGCATGCAGCAGGTCCGCGAACGGCGGCGGCGGCTCGGCGTCGGTGAACAGGCGGTCGATCTGCGAGAGCGTGCCGAGCTGGATCATCGCAGGCCGGTTGAACTTGCTCGCGTCGGCCGCGAGCCACACCTCGCGCGCCTGGGCGATGATGGTCTGCGCCACCTTCACCTCGCGCAGGTCGAAGTCGCGCAGCGAACCGTCGGCCTCGATGCTCGACACGCCGATCAGCGCGATGTCGACCTTGAACTGGCGGATGAAGTCGATCGTGGCCTCGCCCACGATCGCGCGGTCGCGCGGGCGCACCGAGCCGCCCGCCACGATCACCTCGCACGAGGTGTTGCCGCTCAGGATGGTCGCGACGTTGAGGTTGTTGGTGATCACGCGCAGCCCGGTGTGGCGCGAGAGCGCCTTCGCGATCGCCTCGGTGGTGGTGCCGATGTTGAGGATCAGCGAACAGTCGTTGGGCACCAGCTCGGCCACGCGGCGTGCGATGCGCGCCTTGCCTTCCGCATTCAGGGTCTCGCGCTGCTGGTAGCCGATGTTCTCGGTGGTGGAGCTCGGCACGCGCACGCCGCCGTGGAAGCGCGTGAGCAGCCCCTGGTCGGCCAGCCGCTGCACGTCGCGGCGGACGGTCTGCAGCGTGACGCCAAGCATGTCGGCGAGCTGCTCGACGGTGACCGAGCCGCGCATGCGAACGGTGTCGAGGAGGTTGATCTGGCGCGGATTGGAATTCACGGAAGCGTCGCGAAGCGAGGGAAGACTCGCGCAAAGGGTACAGGGCGGCCGACTTTAAAACGAACTAAAACGAATCCTACTAAGGGAAAACTCGGGGGAAAATCGCGTCAAAAGGAATCCAAATGAAAAAACACGAAAATACAATGGCGCCCTTCCGTGATCGAAGTCACGAACTCAATGGGCCATCTTCTGTGAGCGATTTCTCCTCCCGACCGCCGGCGCCGGCCACCGATTGCGACGTGCTGATCGTCGGCGGCGGCATCAACGGCTGCGGCATCGCACGCGACCTCGCGGGCCGCGGCTGGCGCGTGGTGCTGTGCGAGAAGGACGACCTCGCCTCGCACACCTCGTCGGCCTCCACCAAGCTCATCCACGGCGGCCTGCGCTACCTGGAGTACTACGAGTTCTCGCTGGTGCGCAAGGCGCTGCAGGAGCGCGAGGTGCTGCTCAAGAGCGCGCCGCACATCATGTGGCCGCTGCGCTTCGTGATGCCGCACGATCCGTCGATGCGGCCGGCCTGGATGATCCGCATCGGCCTCTTCATGTACGACCATCTGGCGCGCCGCGAGGTGCTGCCGGGCTCGCGCAGCGTGGACCTGCGCAGCCACGCGGCGGGCGCGCCGCTCAAGCCGCAGTTCGGGCGCGGCTTCGTCTATTCGGACGGCTGGGTCGACGATGCGCGGCTGGTGGTGCTCAATGCCGTGGATGCGAGGGCGCGCGGCGCCGAAGTGCTGACGCGCACCCGCTGCGTCCATGCGCAGCGCGACGCCGACGGATGGACCGCGACGCTCGAGGCCGCGGACGGCGGCATCCGCGTGGTGCGCGCGCGCGCCGTGGTCAATGCCGCGGGCCCGTGGGCCGAATCGTTCCTGCGCGGCGTGGCGCAATCGGCCAAGGGCGAGGCGCTCGCGACACGGCACCTGCGGCTGGTCAAGGGCAGCCACATCGTGGTGCCGCGCCTGTTCGCCCACGACCATGCCTACATCTTCCAGAACCCCGACAAGCGGATCATCTTCGCGATCCCGTACCAGGACGACTTCACGCTGATCGGCACCACCGACATCGAACTCAACGCCGACGATCCCGGCGCGGCGCGCATCTCGGAGGACGAGATCGCCTACCTCTGCACGCAGGCGAGCCGCTATTTCGCGCAGCCGGTGGCGCCGGCCGACGTGGTCTGGACCTACTCGGGCGTGCGCCCGCTGCTCGACGACGCCTCGGGCGATCCCTCGGCCGTGACGCGCGACTACATGCTCGAGTCGAACACCGCGGCGGCGCCGCTGCTGTCGGTCTGGGGCGGCAAGATCACCACCTTCCGCAAGCTCGCGGAAGACGCCGCCGACGAGGTCTGCCGCATGCTCGGCGATGCCGGCGCGCAGCGCGCCGCATGGACCGAAGGCGCCTTCCTGCCGGGCGGCGATCTCTCGGCCTGGATCGGCGCCGCGACGCGGCCGGACGACGACTTCGAGCGCTTCGTGGCCGCGGTGCAGGCGCGCCATCCCTGGCTCGATCCGAAGCTCGCGCGCCGCCTGGCGCGTGCCTACGGTGCGCGCATCGACGGGCTGCTCGGCGACGCACGGTCGATGGCGGACATGGGCGCGGCCGTGGCGCCGGGGCTGCACGAGCGCGAACTGCGGTTCCTGCAGCAGGAGGAGTGGGCGGCGAACGCCGACGACGTGCTCTGGCGCCGCTCCAAGCTCGGCCTGCACTACACCGACGAACAGCGCGCGCAGGTCGCAGCCTGGCTGCAGGCGCGCGCGAAGAACGACAGCCACACCACGATTCACGGGGAGCGTTGATGCAACTGACTTTGGAGCGCGTGACCAAGAAGGTCGGCGCGCAGACCTGGCTCTACGAGCAGAGCATCGCACCGAAGAGCGGCGCGGTGACCGTGCTGCTGGGCGCCACGCAGGCCGGCAAGACCAGCCTGATGCGCCTGATGGCGGGGCTCGATGCGCCGAGCAGCGGCCGCGTGCTGGTCGATGGGCAGGACGTGACCGGCATGCCGGTGCGCGAGCGCAACGTCGCCATGGTGTACCAGCAGTTCATCAACTATCCCTCGCTCAAGGTGGCCGACAACATCGCCTCGCCGCTGAAGCTGCGCGGCGAGGCGAACATCGATGCACGCGTGAAGGCGCTGGCCGACAAGTTGCACATCGGCATGTTCCTCGACCGCTATCCCTCGGAGCTCTCGGGCGGCCAGCAGCAGCGCGTGGCGCTCGCGCGCGCTCTCGCCAAGAACGCGCCGCTGATGCTGCTCGACGAGCCGCTGGTGAACCTCGACTACAAGCTGCGCGAAGGCCTGCGCGAAGAGCTCACGCAGCTGTTCGCGACCGGCGATTCGACCGTGATCTACGCCACCACCGAACCGGGCGAGGCGCTGCTGCTCGGCGGCTACACCGCGGTCATGGACGCGGGCGAGCTGCTGCAGTACGGCCCCACGGCCGAGGTGTTCCATGCGCCGCAGTCGCTGCGCGTGGCGCGCGCCTTCAGCGATCCGCCGATGAACCTGCTGCCGGCCACCGCATCGGCCGGCCGCGTGCAGCTCGCGGGCGGCCCCGCGCTCGCGCTGCCGCTGCCCGAAGGCATCTCGGGCGCGGTGACGGTCGGCCTGCGCGCGAGCGCACTGAACGTGGGCGCGGGGGAGGGCGACATCGCCTTGCCGGGCAAGGTGGAGCTGGCCGAGATCTCGGGCTCCGACACCTTCGTGCACGTCGAGACCGCGGTGGGCGAACTGGTGGCGCAGCTCACGGGCGTGCATCGGTTCGAGCTGGGCACCGCGATCACGCTCTACTTCAGCGCATCCCAAGCCTATGTGTTCGATGCCGGCGAAAAGCTGGCGCTCGCGCCGGCCTGGCGCAAAGGAAACTAGTCATGGCACGCATCGACCTCGACCTGGCCCACGCCTACCGCCCGAACCCGAAGCAGGACAGCGACTATGCGCTGCTGCCGCTGCAGATGAGCTTCCGCGACGGCGGCGCCTATGCCTTGCTCGGCCCTTCGGGCTGCGGCAAGACGACCATGCTCAACATCATCTCGGGCCTGCTCGTGCCCTCGCAGGGCAGCGTGAAGTTCGACGGCCGCGACGTGACGCGTGCCACGCCGCAGGAGCGCAACATCGCGCAGGTGTTCCAGTTTCCGGTGATCTACGACACCATGACCGTGGCCGAGAACCTCGCGTTCCCGCTGCGCAACCGCAAGGTGCCCGAGGACCAGATCAGGAAGCGCGTGGGCGAGATCGCCGAGATGCTCGACATGAGCGGCCAGCTCGACCAGCGCGCCGCGAACCTCGCGGCCGATGCCAAGCAGAAGATCTCGCTCGGCCGCGGCCTGGTGCGCAGCGACGTCTCGGCGGTGCTGTTCGACGAGCCGCTCACGGTGATCGATCCGCACCTCAAGTGGCAGCTGCGGCGCAAGCTCAAGCAGATCCACCGCGAGCTCAAGCTCACGCTGATCTACGTGACGCACGACCAGGTCGAGGCATTGACCTTCGCCGAAGAGGTGGTGGTGATGACGCGCGGCAAGGCAGTGCAGGTGGGCAGCGCCGAGGCGCTGTTCGAGCGGCCGGCGCACACCTTCGTGGGCCATTTCATCGGCTCGCCGGGCATGAACTTTCTTTCGGCCGAATGCGCGAACGGCGCGCTCGAAGTCGGCGGCACCTCGCTCAAGCCGACGCGCGAACTGCCGCCGGGCGCGCTGAAGATCGGCATCCGCCCGGAGTACCTGCGCCTCGCGAGCGCCGGCGCGCCCGGTGCGGTGCCAGCGGTCGTGACGCTGGTGCAGGACGTGGGCACGCACACGATGCTGAGCGCGGACGCCGACGGCAGCACGGTGAAGGTGCGGCTGCACGGCGGTGAGACGCCGCCCGCGGCCGGCGACACGGTGTGGCTGCGCGTGCTGGACACGCACACCTGCTACTACAAGGACGAGGAACTGGTGGCATGAACCCGACGAACAAGCCGATCAACCAGAAGGCCTGGTGGCTGGTGCTGCCGGTGCTGCTGTGCGTGGCCTTCTCGGCCATCGTGCCGTTGATGACGGTGGTCAACTATTCGGTGCAGGACATCATCTCGCCCGACCGGCGGGTGTTCGTCGGCACGGAGTGGTTCGCCTCGGTGATGCGCGACGACGAGCTGCACCAGGCGCTGTGGCGCCAGCTGGGCTTCTCGCTGTCGGTGCTGCTGGTGGAGATTCCGCTCGGGATCTGCCTGGCGCTGTCGATGCCGGCGAAGGGCTGGAAGTCGTCGGCGGTGCTGGTGGTGGTGGCGCTGTCGCTGCTGATCCCGTGGAACGTGGTGGGCACGATCTGGCAGATCTACGGCCGGGCGGACATCGGTCTCCTGGGCCATGCGCTGCAGAAGCTCGGCGTGGACTACAACTACACCGGCAGCGCGGCCGACGCCTGGCTGACGGTGCTGGTGATGGACGTGTGGCACTGGACGCCGCTGGTGGCGCTGCTGTGCTTCGCGGGGCTGCGCTCGATTCCGGACGCGTACTACCAGGCGGCGCGGATCGACGGCGCGAGCAAGTTCGCGGTGTTCCGCTACATCCAGCTGCCCAAGATGCGCGGCGTGCTGATGATCGCGGTGCTGCTGCGCTTCATGGACAGCTTCATGATCTACACGGAGCCCTTCGTTCTGACGGGCGGCGGACCCGGCAACGCCACGACCTTCCTGAGCCAGTACCTGACGCAGAAGGCGGTGGGGCAGTTCGACCTCGGGCCGGCGGCGGCGTTCTCGCTGATCTACTTCCTCATCATCCTGTTGTTCTGTTTCGTGCTCTACAACTGGATGCAGCGGGTTGGGACGCAGACGCCGGAGGTGGAGCAATGATTCGAGTGCTGTCTTCGGGGCGCGATCACGCCGACGGGGTACCTTGCTCCGCGAATGTCCCCCGGCCTTCGGCCTCCTCCTTTATTTCGCTGCGCAAGGCACCCCGTCGGCGTGCTCGTTGCACAGAGCGGTCGTTGATCGGCCGCAAACAACGAGCGTGCCCCGTGCACAGGGCATCGGGTGCTCCCCGCAGCGAAATAAAGGAGGAGCCGAAGGCGGGGGACATTCGCGGAGGGGAGTACCCGGTGGCCTGTGCACGCGCCCTGGATACGCGTTGGAGGAACCAGAAATGAACGACAACAGATTCCGCAAACGCAGCATCTTCCTGGTGCTGTACATCCTGTTCGCGCTGCTGCCCATCTACTGGATGGTCAACATGAGCTTCAAGACCAACGAGGAGATCCTCTCGAGCTTCTCGTTCTTTCCGCAGCAGCTCACCTGGGCCAACTACGCGCGCATCTTCACCGACGAGTCGTGGTACTCGGGCTACATCAACAGCCTGATCTACGTCGCGATCAACACCGTGATCTCGCTCACCGTGGCGCTGCCCGCGGCGTACGCCTTCTCGCGCTATTCGTTCCTCGGCGACAAGCACGTGTTCTTCTGGCTGCTAACCAACCGCATGACCCCGCCCGCGGTGTTCCTGCTGCCGTTCTTCCAGCTCTACAGCACCGTCGGGCTCATGGACACGCACCTCGGCGTGGCGCTCGCGCACCTGCTCTTCAACGTGCCGCTCGCGGTGTGGATTCTCGAAGGCTTCATGAGCGGCATCCCGCGCGAGATCGACGAAACGGCCTACATCGACGGCTACTCGTTCCCGCGCTTCTTCGTCAGGATTTTCCTGCCGCTCATCAAGGCCGGCGTCGGCGTGGCGGCGTTCTTCTGCTTCATGTTCAGCTGGGTCGAGCTGCTGCTCGCGCGCACGCTCACCAGCGTCAACGCCAAGCCGATCGTCGCCACCATGACGCGCACCGTGAGCGCATCGGGCATGGACTGGGCGACGCTTGCGGCGGCCGGTGTGCTGACCATCGTGCCGGGCGCGATTGTCATCTGGTTCGTCCGCCACTACATCGCAAAAGGCTTTGCGATGGGCCGGGTGTGAGGTTCGGTTTTTCTCCCTCCCCCTCTGGGGGAGGGCAGGGGTGGGGGCAAGCGGCGTATCCATCGGACGCCGATGCCCCCATCCCAACCTTCCCCCAGAGGGGGAAGGCGCAAGAGAAGACAAGGAGATAAAGAATGTTCGACTGGATGGTATGGACCACACCCGTGGCCATTTTCTTCACCTGCATCGTGCTGATGCTGATCGGCATGACCGTGTGGGAGATCAAGTCGCCCACCACCATGCGCCGCGGCTGGCTGCCGATGGCGACCACGCGCGGCGACCGGCTCTTCATCGGGCTGCTGGCCGCGGCCTACGTCAACCTGATCTTCGTCGGCCTGGCCGGCAAGTTCCAGGAATGGATGAGCCTCGAGGCCGAGCCCTCGATCTGGATCAGCTTCGTGCTGTCGATGTGCCTGCTCGCGCTGATCATGCGCAAGGGCTAGGGCGAAGTTTTCTGTTGTTGTGAGACGCGACCGGCTCTCTGCCTCCCCGGAGCCGCGATCGAAAGAACCGGGGAAGCTTTCAACCGAGGAGACACGTTCATGATGAAGATGCGCTACACGGCATTGGCAATGGCGGCGGCGATGTTCGCCGCGCACGGTGCATGGGCCGGAGAGCCCGAGGCCAAGAAATGGATCGACAGCGAGTTCCAGCCTTCCACGCTGAGCAAGGACCAGCAGACCGCCGAGATGAAGTGGTTCATCGATGCGGCCAAGAAGCTGCAGGCCAAGGGCGTGAAGGAGATCTCGGTGGTGTCGGAAACCATCACCACGCATGAATACGAGTCGAAGACGCTCGCCAAGGCCTTCGAGGAGATCACCGGCATCAAGGTCAAGCACGACCTGATCCAGGAAGGCGACGTGGTCGAGAAGCTGCAGACCTCGATGCAGTCGGGCAAGTCGATCTACGACGGCTGGATCTCCGACTCCGACCTGATCGGCACGCACTACCGCTACGGCAAGATGATGAACCTGACCGACTACATGGCCGGCGCGGGCAAGGAGTACACCAACCCCGGGCTCGACATCAAGGACTTCATCGGCACCAAGTTCACCACCGCGCCCGACGGCAAGCTCTACCAGCTGCCCGACCAGCAGTTCGCCAACCTCTACTGGTTCCGCGCCGACCTGTTCGACCGCAAGGACCTGAAGGACAAGTTCAAGGCCAAGTACGGCTACGACCTCGGCGTGCCGCTCAACTGGAGCGCCTACGAGGACATCGCCGAGTTCTTCAGCGTCGACGTGAAGACCATCGACGGCAAGCCGATCTACGGCCACATGGACTACGGCAAGAAGGACCCGTCGCTCGGCTGGCGCTTCAC
Source organism: Variovorax sp. TBS-050B (assembly GCF_029893635.1). Classification (NCBI taxonomy): domain Bacteria; kingdom Pseudomonadati; phylum Pseudomonadota; class Betaproteobacteria; order Burkholderiales; family Comamonadaceae; genus Variovorax; species Variovorax sp. TBS-050B. Next base: position 3,407,475 of record NZ_JARXYR010000002.1, read on the forward strand.
CGACGCCTGGCTCTCGATGGCCGGCACCGCCGACATCGGCAACCCGAACGGTATGCCGATCGACGAATGGGGCATCCGCGTGGCCGACGACAAGTGCACGCCGGTGGGTGCCTCGGTGGCGCGCGGCGGCGCGACCAATTCGCCGGCCGCCGTCTACGCCCTTACCAAGTACATCGACTGGATGAAGAAGTACGCGCCCAAGGAAGCCATGGGCATGACCTTCGGCGAGGCCGGCCCGGTGCCGGCCCAGGGCCAGATCGCGCAGCAGATCTTCTGGTACACGGCCTTCACGGCCGACATGACCAAGAAGGGCCTGCCGGTGGTCAACGAGGACGGCACGCCCAAGTGGCGCATGGCGCCCGGCCCGAACGGTCCGTACTGGAAGCAGGGCATGCAGAACGGCTACCAGGACGTGGGTTCGTGGTCGTTCTTCAACGGCCATGACGCCAACAAGACCGCCGCCGCCTGGCTCTACGCCCAGTTCGTGACCTCCAAGAGCGTCTCGCTCAAGAAGACGATCGTGGGCCTGACGCCGATCCGCGAGTCGGACATCCAGTCGAAGGCCATGACCGACATGGCGCCCAAGCTCGGCGGCCTGGTCGAGTTCTACCGCAGCCCCGCGCGCGTGGCCTGGACGCCGACCGGCACCAACGTGCCCGACTACCCCAAGCTGGCCCAGCTCTGGTGGAAGAACGTGGCCGAGGCCGTGACGGGCGAGAAGACCCCGCAGAAGGCCATGGACAACCTGGCCGACGAGATGGACAACGTGATGGCCCGCCTGCAGCGCGCCGGCATGGCCCATTGCGCGCCCAAGCTCAATGCCAAGGGCGATCCGAACAAGTGGCTCAGCGACAAGAACGCCCCCTGGAAGAAGCTGGCGAACGAGAAGCCGAAGGGCGAAACGATCGACTACAACAAGCTGCTGACCGCCTGGAAGGAAGGCAAGGTCCGTTGAGGACGCCTCCCGGAGCGCCGCCGGTCCGCACCGGCGCCGCCTCGGGGCTGCCGACGGCCTGAGAGGGGCCGCGTCGCGAGGCGCGGCCCTTTTTTGCCTGTTCCCGGGCCTATCCGTGGGGCCGATACGACGGCATGACCAATAGCAGATGCGCCGGTTGCACTGTTTGGCTTACATTCGACGGCCCTCGTTTCGCCCCTGCAAGTGACCTCAAGCATTTCCAGTCCCGCCGCGCACCCCAAGCGCGTCCTGGTCGTCCACTATTCCCAGACGGGGCAGCTGTCGAGCGTCGCCGGGCAGATCGTGGCGCCGCTCGCGGCCGACCCCGGGATCTCGGTGCATGTGGAGGTGCTGCGGCCGGCGGCGGAATTTCCCTTTCCCTGGCCCTTCCTGCGCTTCTTCGACGCCTTTCCGGAGTCGGCGCACATGAAGCCGGCGCCGCTGGCGCCGCTCTCGCTCACGGGCGAGGAGGACTTCGACCTCGTCATCCTGCCCTACCAGGTCTGGTTCCTCGCTCCGTCGCAGCCGGTGGTGGCCTTCCTGAAGCATCCCGTCGCGGCCCGGCTGCTGCGCGGCAAGCCCGTGGTCACGGTGATCGCCTGCCGCAACATGTGGCTGCTGGCGCACGAGAAGCTCAAGGGCCTGCTCGACGCGGTGGGCGCACGGCTGATCGACAACGTGGTCTTCACCGACCCCGGCCCGACCCTCGCCACCTTCTTCACCACGCCCGCCTGGCTGATCTGGGGCCGCAAGCGCGGCTTCTGGGGCATGCCCGACGCGGGCCTGAATGCCGCGCAGATCGAGGGCAGCGCCCGTTTCGGCCGCGCCCTGCGCGACGCGCTGCACGAGGACCGGGAGCGCGGCGCCGGTCCGCTGCTCGCGGGCCTCGGCGCCGTCCGGGCCGATGCGCGGCTGCTCATCAGCGAGAAGGCCGGCACGCGCAGCTTCTTCCTCTGGGGCAAGCTGATCATGGCGGCCGGCCGGCCGGGCGCATGGCAGCGCAAGCCGCTGCTGGTGCTCTACGTGCTGTTCCTGCTGGCGCTGATCGTCACCGTGGTGCCGGTGAGCCTGACCCTGCAGGCGCTGCTGCGGCCGCTGTTCAAGGGGTGGCTGACTAGAATGACGGCCCATTTCGAGTGCCCTTCGGGCTCGGCCGTGGACCGTGTTCCCCTTTATGACGACTGAAGTCTTCCTGACCCGCACCGCCGCCTTCCTGCCCTTTTCCGCGGTCGGCAACGAAGACATCGAAGAGGTCCTCGGCCGCATCGGCGGCAAGGCCTCGCGCGCGCGGCGGCTGATCCTGCGCAGCAACGGCATCCGTTCGCGCCACTACGCCATCGACCGCGCCACCGGGCAGCTCGCGATGAGCAACGCCCAGCTCACGGCCGAGGCGATCCGCGCGCTCGGCGACGACATCGGCCCGGTCGACTGCCTTGCGACCGGCACCTCGCTGCCCGACCAGCTGATGCCCAACCATGCGGTCATGGTGCATGGCGAACTGGGCTGGCCCCGGCTCGAGGCGGTGGCCTGCGCCGGCATCTGCCTCGCGGGCGCCGCAGCGCTCAAGCACGCCTGGCTCTCGGTGCGCGCGGGGGATGCGCAGCGCGCGGTGGCCACGGGCTCGGAACTGGCCTCGGCCGTGATGCGCGGCGACCGCTTCGAGGCCGAGGTCGAGCACAAGCTCGCGGCGCTCGAGGAGCGGCCCGAGCTCGCGTTCGAGAAGGACTTCCTGCGCTGGATGCTCTCCGACGGCGCCGGCGCCGTGCTGCTCGAGCGCACGCCGCGCGGGCCGCTGTCGCTGCGCATCGACTGGATCGACCTGTCCTCGGCCGCGCACGAACTGCCGGTCTGCATGTACGCCGGCGGCGACCGGAACGCCGAGGGCGCCTTCGAAGGCTGGGCCCGCACCGCGCCCGAGGACTGGGCGCGCGCCTCCACCTTCGCCGTGAAGCAGGACGTGCGCCTGCTCAACCAGCACATCGTGCGCGCCACCCTCGGCGAGCCCCTCGCCGCGCTGATCGACAAGCGCGCGCTGAAGGCGGCCGAGATCGACTGGTTCCTTCCGCACCTGTCGTCGAGCTACTTCTTCGAACCCGTGGCCCGCTGCCTCGAGGAGATCGGCTTCGCGATCCCGCGCGAGCGCTGGTTCAGCAACCTGCTGACCAAGGGCAACACCGGCTCGGCCTCGCCGTACATCATGCTCGACGAGCTGTTCCGCTCCGGCCGCATCCGGCCGGGCCACCGGCTGCTGATGTTCGTGCCCGAGAGCGGACGCTTCTCGAGCGGCTTCATCCACCTGACCGCCGTATAGCCATGGACCTCGACGCCGTTCCCCAGGAGGGCAATGCCACGCTCGACGGGCATTCCAAGCTCATGTACGCGCGCGACGCCGAGGGCCGCGTGGTCACCACGCGCTCGCGCGGCTGGGAGGCGGAGGAGATCGTCACCAGCCATGCGGTCGACGTGCTGGTCGAACAGGCCCGGGCCGCCAGGGCGCGCGTTGCGGCCGGGCTCGCGTCGCCGCTCGAATACTGGATGTACGAACGCCGCATGGACGTGGCGCTGCTCTCGCAGACCAGCGGCTTCTGGCAGTGGCGCGTGCGGCGCCATCTGCAGCCGCGGCACTTCGCGGCGCTCGGTGCGCGCCAGCTCGCGCGCTATGCCGACGCACTGGGCCTGCCCGTCGCCACCCTGCGGAGCCTGCCGTGAACTTCGAGCACCAGCAAGCGGCGCATTGCGAAAGCGGCGTCATCTCCAGCCTCATGCGCCACCACGGCGCGCCGATGACCGAGGCCATGGCCTTCGGCCTCTCGTCGGCGCTGTCGTTCGCGTACCTGCCGTTCATCAAGCTCTCGGGCCTGCCGCTCATCTCGTACCGCATGCCGCCCAAGGCGATCATCAAGGGCCTGCTGGCGCCGATGGCCGCGCGCTTCCGCTTCGAGACCTTCCGCAGCGCCGAGGCCGGCCAGCAGCGGCTCGACGCGCTGCTCGCCGACGGCCGGCTCGTCGGCCTGCAGACCTCGGTCTACTGGCTGCCGTACTTCCCGCCCAACATGCGCTTCCACTTCAACGCGCACAACCTGCTGGTCTACGGCAAGGAGGGCGACGACTACCTGATCAGCGACCCCGTGTTCGAGGAGCCGGTGCGCTGCGCCAGCGCCGACCTGGCCCGCGCGCGCTTCGCCAAGGGCGTGCTCGCGCCCAAGGGGCTCATGTACTACCCGGAAGCGATCGAGCGCCAGGCCGTCGCCCCCGACGCGGTGCGCAAGGCCATCCGCCGCACCGTGCGCACCATGCTCGCGCCGATCCCGATCGTCGGCGTGCGCGGCATGCGCGCCCTCGCCAAGCGCATCGACCGGCTGCCGGTGGGCGAGGCGCACACGGTGGACTACATCGGCCACGTGGTGCGCATGCAGGAAGAGATCGGCACCGGCGGCGCGGGCTTCCGCTTCATCTACGCGGGCTTCCTGCAGGAGGCCGCGCAGCTGCTCGACAAGCCGCAACTGCAGCAGATGTCCGAACGGCTGATCGCCATCGGCGACGACTGGCGCGCCTTCGCACTCAAGGCCGCCCGCATGGTCAAGGGCCGCGAGGCGGTCGATCCGGCGCGGCTCGCGGGGCTGCTGCGCGCGCTGGCGCAGCAGGAAGAGGGCTTTTTCCGCGACCTCAAGGCGGCTGTCGGCTGAAATGGGGTTTTGTCTGTCGATGTGGCGTGGAGCTTCGGGGCGCGTGCCCAGGCCACCGGGTGCTCCCCTCCGCGAATGTCCCCCGCCTTCGGCTCCTCCTTTATTTCGCTGCGGGGAGCACCCGGTGCCCTGGGCACAGGGCACGCTCGTGGTTTGCGGCCGATCAACGAGTGCTCTGATCCGCTCCCGTCGATGGTGGGCTCCCCGCAGCGAAATAAAGGAGGAGGCCGCAGGCCGGGGGACATTCGCGGAGGGGAGCCCACCATCGGCGGGGGCGCGCCCCGAACAGCAGCCCCCAGAACACCAGCGCCAAGCACAACGGCACCCCGCGCCATGCTCGAACTGAAGCGCCTGGGCCACCGCTACCCCCACGCCGATGCCCCCCGCACTCGACGAAGTCTCGCTCGCGGTGCCCAGGGGCTCCGTCATGGGCCTGCTCGGTCCCAATGGCGCGGGCAAGACCACGCTCATCTCGCATCTGTCGGGCGCGCTCCACGTCCAGTCCGGCGAGATCCGCATCGACGGTCAGCCGCTCGATCAGGTGCGCGCCAAGACCCCCACACGCATCGCCGTCGCGCCGCAGGAGCATGCCTTCTATCCCATGCTCAGCGTCGCCGAGAACCTCGCTTGCTTCGCCGCGGCCGGCCGGCTTTCCGGCGCACGCAAGAAGGCGCGCATCGACGACTGCATGCGCTTCGCCCAGCTCGAAGCCTTCGCCGGCGTGCGCGCCGAGCGCCTCTCCGGCGGCCTCAAGCGCAGGCTCAACCTCGCCATCGCGCTCCTGCCCGAGCCCGAACTCATGCTGTTCGACGAGCCCACCGTCGGCGTCGATCCGCAATCGCGCGCCTTCATCCTCGACGCCATCAAGAGCCTCGCGCAGCAGGGCGCGGCCGTCGTCTACGCCTCGCACTACATGGAGGAGGTCGAGGCCATCGCCGACCGCGTCGCCATCCTCGACCGCGGCCGCGTGCTGCGCGAAGGACCGCTCGACGCGCTGCTGTCCAAAAGCGCCATGCTGCTCACGCTCGCCGCCGACGGTCTCGATTCCGCCATGCTCGCGCGCTTCGGCACCGTGGAAGAGGGCGGCGTGCACTGGCGCGTGCATCTGAACGAAGGCGTCGGCCCCGCGCCGGTGCTCGCCGCGCTCGAGGCCGAGGGCATCGCCGTGCGCCATGCCGAATTCGGCCGGCACGACCTCGAGCAGCTCTTCATGACGCTCACCCACCGCTCGCTGCGCGACTGAGGCCCATGCTGATCGCGCTCATCAGGAAGGAACTGCTCGCCCTCGTGCGCGACATGCACGGCCTCGCGGCGCTGTTCCTGATGCCGATGGTCTTCATCGTGCTGATGTCGCTGACCCTGAAGGACATCTACCGCCCGCCGCTCGCCGAGCTGCGCTATGCCGTCGACATGCGCGACACCGGCACGCCCGCGCAATGGCTGCGGCAGCTCTGGCAGCGCAGCCATGGCACGCCGCAGCCGCTGGGCGCCGACTGGCAGGAGCGGCTGCGCAGCGGAAGCCTCAAGTACGTGATCGTGCTCGAACCGGGCCTGTCCGAAGAGCTCGAATCGGCCGCGCTCCCGACGCGCGCGCACATCCGCCTGCTCGCCGAACCCGGCATCGACGCCAACCTCTTCAACGCCGTGCGCGCCGAACTCATCGGCGCGTCGGGCGAACTCAAGGCCCGGCTCGCGCTTGCCGTACCCGGCACCGCCAGCCCGCCGCCGGACGCCTCCATCCAGGCGCTGGTGCATGCCGAGCGCCACGCCACCAGCGGACCGCGGCCCACCTCGGTGCAGCAGAACGTGCCGGCCTGGCTGGTGTTCGGCATGTTCTTCGTGGTGGCCTCGCTCTCGAGCCTGTTCGTGCAGGAGCGCGGTTCCGGCGCGCTCGGGCGGCTGCGCAGCCTCGGCGTGTCGCGCACCATGCTGCTGCTGTCGAAGGCGCTGCCGTACCTCGGCGTGAATGCGCTGCAGGCGGCGCTGATGCTCGCCGCCGGCATCTGGCTGATGCCGCTGCTCGGCGGCGACGCGCTCTCGCTCGCCGGCATCCACTGGGGCGCGCTCGCGGTCGCGCTCGCCGCCGTGAGCCTGGCCGCGGTCAGCCTCTCGCTGGCGATCGCCTGCGCGGTGCGCAGCCACGCGCAGGCCGCGACCATCGGGCCGATGGTCAACGTGCTGATGGCGGCGGCCGGCGGCATCATGGTGCCGAAGTTCGTCATGCCGGGCTTCATGCAGCGCGTGGTCGAGGTGTCGCCGATGAACTGGGGCCTGGAGGCGCTGCTCACGGTGCTGCTGCGCGGCGGCACCGTGGCCGACACGCTGCCGCAGGTCGGCCGGCTCGTGCTGTTCGCGGCCGCCATGTTCCTGCTCGCCGTTCTCCTGTTTCGCAGACCCGCAACGTGACCGCTTCCGTCTCCCCCGAATTCATCGCCGGCCTGAAGGCCATGGTGCTCGAAGCCGTCGAGAAGGAGGCGCCGCCCGGCGGCCTCGGCGACGACGAGCCGCTGTTCGGCCCCGAGGCCCGGCTCGACCTCGACTCGCTCGACGCGCTGCAGGTGTCGATGGCGATCCAGCAGCGCTTCGGCGTGCGCATGCCCGACAGCAAGGAGACGCGCCGCGCGCTGACATCGATCGCGCACCTCGCACGGCATCTCGCGCAAGCGGGCAAGGCATGAGCCTCGCGCCGGTTCATCTGGCGGGCACCGGCCTGGCCTGCGCGCTCGGCGGCGACCTGCGCGCGGCCGTGGCCGCGCTGCGCCGCGGCGGCGTGCGGCCCGAACCGGTGCGCATCTCGCCCGAGGTGCAGTGGCCGGTCTACCGGCTCCCTGCCGGCGAGGGCGACTGGCGGGCGCGGCTCGTGCGCACGGTGCGCGCGGTGGCCGCGGAAGCCGGCGTGGACGATGCGGCGCGCGATGCGCCGCTCTTCGTGGCCTCGTCCTCGCTCGACGTCGGCGAGATGGAACAGGTGCCGCCGGCCGCGCGCTTCGGCGGCGACTTCGACGACTTCGCGGACATCGTCGCGCACGCGCTCGACTGGCGCGGGCCGGTCTTCACGGTCTCGACCGCCTGCACCTCGGCCTTCAACGCGGTGTTCGCGGCCTGCGACCTGCTGCGTGCCGGCGAAGCCGCCGAGGCGCTGGTGATCGGCGCCGAGCTCGGCAACCGCTTCACGGTGGCGGGCTTCGGCGCGATGCAGCTGCTGTCGCCTGATGCCGCGCGGCCTTTCGGCGCCGCGCGCAACGGCCTGGTGCTCGGCGAGGCCGTGGCCGCGCTGCGGCTCGCGCGCGCACCGGCGGGGCGCTGGCGCATCGCGGGCGGCGCCAACGTGGTGGACGGGCGCAATCCCTCGGGCGCCGAGGCAAGCGCGGTGCGCGCGATGTGCGAGGGCGCGCTCGCGCAGGCCGGGCTGGCCACCGCCGACGTCGACCTCGTCAAGGTCCAGGCCGCCGGCGGCCCGGCGAACGATGCGATCGAGGCCGAGGCGCTGAAGCAGCTGTTCGGCACGCTGCCGCCGCTGGTCTCGCTCAAGGCGCAGATCGGCCACACGCTCGGCGCCTCGGGCGCGGCCGAGCTCGCATTGCTGCTGGCCTGCATCGAAGCCGGCGCATGGCCGCGCGCGGAGCACGCGCTCGATGCTGGGCTCGGCGTGGCGCTCGCGGCCGAGGCGCCCGCGCGGCTGCGCCATCTGCTGCTCAATCTCGTGGGCTTCGGCGGCGGGCATGCCGCGCTGCTGCTCGCGGGGGACCACGCATGACGATCGACGACCTCGACCTTGCGGGCTGGCGCACCCTTGCGCACGTGGGCGCCGACGCGCTGCCCGAGGACTGGCGCGACCGCCTCGCCGCGCGGCTCGGCCAGCGGCCGCGGCGCGTGGGCCTGTGGACCGAACTCGCGATGTACGGCGCGCGCCGCTGCCTCGACGCGGCCGGCGAAGCCGCGCTGCCGGCCGGCGCACGCCTGCGCGCGACCAGCCTGCGCGGGCCGCTGGGCGCGATGCAGGCGGGCCTGGCGCAGCTCGACGCGGGCATGCCGATGCCCTTCACCTTCATGCAGGGCCAGCCCGCGCTGATGCTCGCGGAGGTCGGACGCTGCCTCGGCTGGCAGGGCGATGCGAGTTTCATGCTCGGGCGCGAGGCCCGTCGGCTGCCGCGGCTCGCGGCGCACGGCACGGGCGCCGCGGGGCTGCTTTTCGGCGTGGTGGAGGAGGGGCGCGAGGGCGAGGCCGCGCGCTCCGAATGGTGGCGCCTCGTGCCCGCCTGAACGGGCTTCAGCCGAGCGCCGCGATCGAGCGCGCGAGGTTGGCGCGCGCCCGGTCTTCGAGCAGTGCGTGCATGCGCGGCGTGGCATAGATCGCCGGGCGCGCAAGGAAGCGCTGCAGAATCTCCCGGCGCCGCGGCCGGCGCACCTCGGGCGGCACGAAGCCGTATTCCGCATGCACCTGGCGCTCGTACTCGACGAAGCGCGCGGGCTCGGCGCCGAGAATCGAAAGATCGATGTCGATCAGCAGCTCGGCATCGCGCCCCACCGGCACCGCATCGTGCCGCGTTGCCATCACCAGCGCATGCACGCGCGCGGCCGCCTCGGGCGCTACGCCGGCGGCGTGCATCGCGTCGCGCGCCCAGTCGGCGCTCTTCGCCTCGTTGTCGTGCGCATGCACGTCGTAGACCGCGTCGTGGAACCAGAGTGCGATCGCGACTTCGGCGGGGCGTTCGGCCTGGGCCTTTTCGCGCTCGAACCAGGCCAGGCATTCGCCGAGGTGCTGCAGCGTGTGGTAGTGGCGCTGCGGCTCGGTGTAGCGGCGTTCGATCTCCGCGCGCAGCGCCTCGTCGACCGCAACGACGCCGAGCGCGCGCCAGGCCGCTTGCCAGTTGGCGCGCCGGGCATCGGGGGCGAGCGGCTGCATGACGGTCGCGCGCGGGCTACTGCGCCATCGCGGCCTTGATCTCCTGGCCGAGATCGAGCACCGACATCGCGTAGTAGCTGCTCCAGTTGTAGCGCGTGATCACGTAGAAGTTGCGCGTGCCCGCCACGTAGGTGGGCGGCGCGTCGGGGCCGTTCTGCAGTTCGATCAACGCGAGCAGGCCCTGGTGCCGGAGGCCGTCGCCCTCGGGCACCGCGCCGGCGGCCACGAAGCTGTCGGCGCTGAAGGTGGGACGGATGTCGGGCGCGAGCAGCAGCGCCTTCTTGAGCCGCTCTTCCTCGAAGTGCACCGGATAGGTCGCGGGCATGCCGGGCGTCCAGCCGAAGGCCTTGAAGTAGTTCGCGACCGAGCCGATCACGTCGGCGGGGTTGTCGACCAGGTCGATGCGGCCGTCGCCGTCGAAGTCGACCGCGTACTTCGCGATGCTGCTCGGCATGAACTGCGGCATGCCCATCGCGCCCGCGTAGCTGCCCACGGGCACGAGTGGGTTGCGCGCGGTGCGGCCCTCGTCGGACAGGAAGTTCTCGAGCTCGCCGCGGAAGAAGGCTTCGCGCTCGGCGGCGCGCGGATGGCCCTGCGGAAAGTCGAAGGAGAGCGTGGCGAGCGCGTCGATCACGCGGAAGTTGCCCATGTTGCGGCCGTAGATGGTCTCCACGCCGACGATGCCGACGATGATCTCGGCCGGCACGCCGTAGGTGGCCTCGGCCCGCGCCAGCGTCTCGGCGTTGGCGCGCCAGAAGCGCACGCCCGCGGCGATGCGCGTGGCGTCGATGAAGCGGCTGCGGTAGACCTGCCAGTTCTTCACGCCGCCGGGCGGCCCGGGCAGCATCAGGCGTGGCACGCCGGGCAGGAAGCGCGCGCTGCCGATGGTGGCGCGCACCCATTCGCGGTCGAGGCCGCGGCGCTCGGCAACTTGGTCGGCAAAGTGCATCGCGTCCTCGCGCGTCGCATAGGGCGTGCTGCCGGTCACGGCCTTCACCGGGCGCGCGGCGGCGGCGGAGGTCTTCTTCTGGGCCGCGGCACCCAGGGGCCAGGCACAGCAGGCGGCGAGCAGAAGAAGGGCGGCGGCGCGCGGCGGCGCGGAAAGAGAAGATCGCATGGGGTGCGATTGTGCCGCCGGCCGCGGCCCGTTCTCGCGCCCGACTTCAGCGCCGCGGCGGCGCCGCCGGCCACTCGATGCGCCGGAACTCGGCGCGCAGCGCACCCAGCGAGGCGGGCGACGCCTTCGCATAGCGCTGGGCCTCGAGCTTCAGCAGCCAGTCGCGCAGCGTGCGCGCGGCGGGACCGAAGCGCGCCTCGGCCTGCTGCGCCATCTGGCGCGGCGGCGCGGTGGCGGGCAGCACCAGACCGGCCTTGGCGAGGCGCGTGCGCGCTTCGCCGAGCAGGCGCAACCAGGGGTCGTGCTGGCTGCGCTCCCACAGTGTCCAGGCCGCACCCGCAAGGCTCGCGCCCACGAGCAGGTAGAGCAGCACGTAGGCCAGGTCCTCGAGGCTGGGCGCGTCGAAGCCCAGCGTCTTCAACAGGTTGAGCTGCCGGCTCTGGGTGTAGTTGAGCACCCACTGGTTCCAGCCGTTGTTGACCGCCTCCCAGGCCGCGCGCACGGTCTGTGCGAGCGTGGGGCTCATCGCGCCGATGGCGCCCGCGAACAGCCCCGGCTGCGGCACCAGCCGCTGCAGCTGGCCGACGCGGCCCGGCGCGACCGCGGCCGTGGGATCGACGCGCACCCAGCCCTTGCCCTCCTGCCAGACCTCGGCCCAGGCATGGGCGTCGCTCTGGCGCACCACCCAGTAGTTGTCGATGGTGTTGAGGTCGCCGCCCTGGTAGCCGGTGACGATGCGCGCGGGAATGCCGAGGTTGCGCATCAGCACCACGAAGGCCGAGGCGATGTGCTCGCAGAAGCCCTCTTTGCGGTCGAACCAGAACTCGTCGGCCGTTTCGTTGCCGTAGACGCCGGGTTCGAGCGTGTAGGTGTAGCCGCCCGTGCGCAGCCGCTGCAGCGCGGCGCGCACGAAGGCCGCGGCGTCGGCGCCGGCGAGCGCGGGGTCGGCGCGCATCTGGGCCGCGAGCGCGGCGGTGCGCGGATTGCTGCCGGGCGGCAGCGCGAGGTAGGCGCGCAGCGCGCCGCTCGGCCGCGTCGGGCCGCTCTCGAAGCGCGTGAAGCTCTCGGCGCTGTAGCGCACCAGGTCGGAAATCGGCCGGCTCGCGAGCCACTGCAGGTCGGTGGTGCCGTTGACCTCGAAGCCGGGCAGCTGCGGCGCGCTGGCCGCCACGTCGAGCGTGAGCAGCCAGGGGCGGTGGCTGGGTTCGAGCGTCACCTCGTAGCGCACCGGCTCGCCGCTGGTGCGCAGGTTGCCGGCGCCCTGCGCGGTGCGAAGCCACGACGGCAGCGCGGTCCATTCGCGGCCGTCGAACTGCGCCAGCACCGGTCCACGGAAATAGAGCTGGCTCTGCGGCGGGATGCGGTCGTTCTCGAAGCGGATGCGCGCCGCGATGCCGTCGTCGAGCGCCAGTTCGGCGATGGTGCCCACGCGCATCGTATTAGACAGGCCGGTGCGCCCCGCCATCGCGTCGCCGGGCGTGCCCCACAGCGGCGCGAAGCGCGGAAAGAGCATGAACAGCGCGAGCATGATCGGCGCGCCGGCCAGTGCCATCCAGCTGGCGGTGCGCGCCGCCTGCATCAGCGGCGGCCGGCCCACGGGCATGTGCGCATTGACCAGCGCGGTCAGCAGGCCGAGCAGCGCGAGCAGCATCATGAAGGCGGTCATGAGCGACTGCGAATAGAAGAAGTTCGTGAGCATCGCGAAGAAGCCCAGGAAGAACAGCACGAAGGCATCGCGGCGGGCGCGCAGCTCCAGCGTCTTGAGCGCGAGCAGGATCACCACCAGCGTCACGCCGGCATCGCGGCCGAGCAGCGTGCGGTGGGTGGCGTAGGTGGCGGCCACCGTGACCACCAGTAGGCCGGCGCGCCACCACTTGCCCGGCAGCGGCTTGGCCTCGATCGCCAGCATGCCGCGCCACACCAGCACCATGGCGGTGATGGCGGAGCACCACCAGGGCAGGTTCTGCGCCTGCGGCAGCACGATCAGCGCGATCACGGCGAGCAGGAACAGCGTGTCGCGCGCGTCGCGCGGCAGCGCCGCCATCTCGCGCCTGAGCTTCTTCAACATAGGGCCAGCGCCTCCAGGCAGGCCCGGCGATGTGCCTCGCCCTGCGAGGGCTGCACCACGCGCCCTGCCACGCGCAGGCCGTAGTCCACGCCCAGGCGGTCCGCCATCAACACCCAGGCGCACAGCCGCGACAGCCGCGCCTCGGTGTCGGGGAGGGCGGCGGCCTGCGCGTCGAGCCAGAGTTCTTCGCGCTGCGTCTGCTGCAGGTCGCGGCTCACGAGCTCCTCCGAGCCCGTGGCCTGCGCCCGGGCGGCCCGTTTCCAGACCACGAGCTTGAGCGGATCGCCGCGCCGGTAGGCGCGCAGGCCGTCGTACTCGCCGGCCGCCTGCGCGCGCAGCGCCGACGAGATCGCGGCGGGCCCGGCGAGCGGCTGGCCCGGCGGCAGCGGCGGCGGATGGAGTTCGGGCGCGGGATAGACCAGCATCTGCGCGGCGGGCCGCCAGACCGTCCAGACGCGGAAGGTGCCGAGCGGGAAGCGGGTCTCGGCGGTGAGCGGCGGCACCGGATGCAGCCCGCGCCGTTCGGGCAGGAAGGCGATCTCGACCGTGGCGCTGCCTTCGGCCGGCACGTCGGTCCAGGCCCACTGGCCGCTGCCGCGCACCGCCATGCCGATGCCGTAACGCACGCTGCGGCGCGTGTTGTGCAGCACCACGCGGAAGACGGCGGCCGCGCCCGCGTAGTGCGGCTCGGGCGGCATCATGTGCAGCGCCAGGCCGCGCAGGGTCGCGTGGCTCACGTGCATGCCCACGGCCACGCTGCCCGCGAGCAGGAAGGTCAGCAGGTAGCCGAGGTTGAGCTGGTAGTTGATCGAGGCCACCAGCAGCACCAGCAGCGTGGCGGCCAGCGTCCAGCCGGCACGCGTCGGGACGATGTAGACATTGCGCTGCGTCAGGTCCAGCGTGTCCGAGGGCGGCCGGCGCGAGAGGAACCAGCCGTCGATGCGCGAGCGCAGGGACGCGATCATCGCTGCGGGCCTACGGCAGCGGCACGTCCGCGATCATCGCGCGCACCTGCTCGACCGCGCCGCGGCCCGCGTCGCCGACGGGCGTGAGGCGGTGGGCGATGGTCTGCGGCAGGATCGCCTGCACGTCGTCGGGCGCTACATAGGCGCGGTTGGCCAGCAGCGCCTGCGCCTTGGCCGCGCGCAGCACCGCGATGCCCGCGCGCGGCGACAGCCCCTGCAGGAACCAGCGGCCCGAGCGCGTGGCGGCGATCAGGTCCTGCACGTAGTTGAGCAGCGGCTCGGCCGCATGCACCTGCTGCACGCGCTGTTGGATGGCGGTGAGCTCGCCCGCCGTGAGCAGGGCGGGCAGGGTGGCGAGCATCTCGCGGCGGTCGGCGCCCGCGAGCAGCTCGCGCTCGGCGGCGCGGTCGGGGTAGCCGAGCGAGATGCGCATCAGGAAGCGGTCGAGCTGCGATTCGGGCAGCGCGAAGGTGCCGAGCTGGTCCTGCGGATTCTGCGTGGCGATCACGAAGAAGGGCGTGGGCAGCGGCCGGGTCTCGCCTTCGATCGTGACCTGCTTCTCCTCCATGGCTTCGAGCAGTGCGCTCTGCGTCTTCGGACTGGCGCGGTTGATCTCGTCGGCCAGGAGCACCTGCGCGAAGATCGGGCCCGGGTGGAACACGAAGGACTGCTGGCCGCGGTCGTAGATCGCCACGCCCGACAGGTCGCCCGGCATCAGGTCGGCCGTGAACTGCACGCGCGAGAACTGCAGCCCGAAGGTGTGCGACAGCGCATGGGCGAGGGTGGTCTTGCCGACCCCCGGCACGTCCTCGATCAGCAGGTGGCCGGCCGGCCAGCAGGCAGGCCACGCAGTCGCGCACCTGGGCCTCCTTGCCGACGATCACCGTGTTAAGCTGGTTTAGCAAAGTGGCAAGCTTCGCAGCAACGTCCATATTTGTATCCATATGCAAACGATACATGAAGACCGCGCGGCCCCATGCCGTGTGAGGTCTAGATAAGAGTCATGGGCAAGACCGGCTACTTCACACATCGCGACTGCTGGAAGCACGACATGGGCCCGGGCCATCCCGAATGCCCGGAGCGGCTCGACGCCATCGAGGACAGGCTGCTGCTCTCGGGCGTGGGCGATGCGCTCGAGCGGCGCGACGTGCCGCTGGCGACGCTGGCGCAGATCACGCGGGCGCACACCGAGGAACACCTCGAATACCTCGAATCGCTGAACCAGCGCCTGGTGGCCGACGAGCCCGCCGGCGGCCCGGCGCACGCGATGATCGATCCCGACACCATGCTGAACCGCTTCACGCTGCTGGCCGCGCGCCGCGCCGCCGGCGCCGCGGTCGCCGCCACCGACGCGGTGATGTCGGGCGAGATCGAGAACGCGTTCTGCTCGGTGCGCCCACCCGGCCACCATGCCTGCCGCGAGCAGGCGATGGGCTTCTGCTTCCTCAACAACGTGGCGATCGCCGCGCGCCATGCGCTGGAAGTGCACGGGCTGGAGCGCGTGGCGGTGGTCGACTTCGACGTGCACCACGGCAACGGCACCGAGAACATTCTTTCCGACGATCCGCGCGTGCTGATGGTGGGCTTCTTCCAGCATCCGTTCTATCCGTACAGCGGCACGGCGAACCCGGCCTCGAACATGCTGAACCTGCCGGTCCCCGCCTACACCAAGGGCATGGACGTGCGCGAACTGATCGAGGCGCTCTGGATGCCGCGGCTCGAGGAGTTCGCGCCGCAGATGGTCTTCGTGAGCGCCGGCTTCGACGCCCACCGCGAGGACGATCTGGGGCAGCTCGGCCTGACCGAGAGCGACTTCAGCTGGATCACGAGCCGCATCCACGACGTGGCGCGGCGGCATGCGCAGGGCCGCATCGTCTCGATGCTCGAGGGCGGCTACAACCTCGATGCGCTCGCGCGCAGCGTCGAAGCCCACATTCGCGTCTTGGCGAGCCTCTGAACGCCGGCCGCGGCGCAGGCGCGGCGCTTTTTCCCGATTCCATGAATTTCCACGATTTCACTCAACGGCTGACGCTGGTCGACGCGCGCGGCATCGGCATCGAACTCGCCGCGCTCGCGGCCTGCGTGGCGCTGGCCTGGCTGATCAGCCGCTGGTTCGGCCGCGACCAGCCCAAGGACTCGATCTGGTTCGGCGAGCACACCTTCGACGGCGTGCTGTTCCCGCTGCTCGCGCTGGTCTTCGCCGAACTCGCGCGGCGCGCGGTGGCCGAGTACCAGACGATCCTGCTGCTGCGCATCGGCGTCTCGGTGTTCCTCTCGCTCGCGGTCATCCGCCTGTTCGCGCGCGTGATGCGGGCGGTGTTCCCCGCGTCCAACGTGGTGCGGCTGATCGAGCGCACGATCTCGTGGCTGGCATGGATCGGCGCCATCCTCTGGATCGTCGGACTGCTGCCGCCGGTGCTGGCCGAGCTCGACCAGATCACGCTGGCATTCGGCAAGACGCGGGTGAGCCTGCAGACCATCTTCCAGGGCGTGCTCTCGGCGGGCCTGGTGATGGTGATCGCGCTGTGGATCGCCGCCACGATCGAGAAGCGCATCCTGCGCGAGGCCGTGACCGATCTCTCGATGCGCAAGGTGGCGTCGAACGCGGTGCGCGCCTTCCTGCTGCTGGTCGGGCTGCTGTTCGCGCTCTCGGCGGTGGGGGTGGACCTGACGGCGCTCTCGGTGCTCGGCGGCGCGCTCGGCGTGGGCCTGGGCTTCGGCCTGCAGAAGCTCGCGGCCAACTACGTGAGCGGCTTCGTGATCCTGCTGGAGCGCTCGATCCGCATCGGCGACAACGTCAAGGTTGACACCTTCGAGGGCCGCGTCACCGACATCAAGACCCGCTACACCCTGGTCCGCGCCGGCAACGGCCGCGAGGCCATCGTGCCGAACGAGTCGCTGATCACGAGCCGGGTCGAGAACCTCTCGATGGCCGACCGCAAGTTCAACCTCACGACCAGCGTGGTGGTGGGCTACGACAGCGACGTGGCGCAGGTGCAGTCCGTCCTCTGCGGCGCGGCCAAGGCCCAGCCGCGCGTGATGAGCGACCCGGAGCCCGTGACCTACCTGGCGAGCTTCGCGCCCGACGGGCTGGAATTCGTCCTCAACTTCTGGATCGCCGACCCCGACAAGGGCAAGGACAACGTGCGCTCGGCGGTCAACATCGCCATCCTCGAGGGCCTGCGCGCCGCGGGCGTGGACATTCCGTACCCGCAGCGCGTGCTGCGCGTCGAATCGCTGCCCGAGGGGCTTTCGGCGCCGCGCGACCCTGCCGTATAATCCCGAAAAAGCACGACCGTTCTTTTTTGCTGCACTGCAGTACTGAGCGAGGCGAAGGCGGAGCCGGCGCGGGCCGGACTCTAGAATGACCGGTTGCTCTCGAAGCCCCCTTTTTGCAATCCCAATGGAGTCAAGTCAATGAAGGTTCTAGTGCCTGTCAAACGGGTCGTCGATTACAACGTCAAGGTGCGCGTGAAGAGCGACGGCACCGGGGTGGACATCGCCAATGTCAAGATGAGCATGAACCCCTTCGACGAGATCGCCGTCGAGGAAGCCGTGCGGTTGAAGGAGAAGGGCGTGGTCACCGAGGTGGTCGCCGTCTCCTGCGGCGACGCCAAGTGCCAGGAAACGCTGCGCACCGCCATGGCCATCGGCGCCGACCGCGGCATCCTGGTCGAGACCTCGGAAGAACTCCAGCCGCTGGCCGTCGCCAAGCTGCTCAAGGCATTGGTCGAGAAGGAGCAGCCCCAGCTCGTGATCCTCGGCAAGCAGGCGATCGACGACGACGCCAACCAGACCGGCCAGATGCTCGCCGCGCTGGCCGACCTGCCGCAGGCCACCTTCGCCTCGAAGGTCGAAGTCGCGGACGGCAAGGCCACGGTGACGCGCGAGGTCGACGGCGGCCTCGAGACGGTGGCGCTCACGCTGCCGGCCGTCATCACCACCGACCTGCGCCTGAACGAGCCGCGCTACGTCACGCTGCCGAACATCATGAAGGCCAAGAAGAAGCAGCTCGACACCTTCAAGCCCGAAGACCTGGGCGTGGACGTCAAGCCCCGCCTCAAGACCCTCAAGGTCAGCGAGCCGCCCAAGCGCGGCGCCGGCATCAAGGTGCCCGACGTCGCCACGCTGGTGGACAAGCTCAAGAACGAAGCCAAAGTCATTTGACTCGCCCCCAGGCTTCGCGCACTTCGTGTCGCTACGCCGACCCCCTTCCGGGGGCAACACCCGCGGCCCGGCAAAGCCGGTTCCGCGGTGTTCCCCGAAAAGCCTCGTTGAATTGCGTGCCGCAAATTGCCGCACAGGAGAAATGAAATGACTGCACTCGTGATTGCCGAACACGACCACGCCAGCATCAAGCCGGCCACCCTCAACACCGTGACCGCCGCGCTTGCCTGCGGTGGCGACGTCCACGTGCTCGTGGCCGGCGCCAACGCGGCCGAAGCCGCCAAGGCCGCCGCGCAGATCGCGGGCGTGACCAAGGTCATCGCCGCTGACAGCCCGAGCCTGGCCGAGAACCTCGCGGAGAACGTCGCGGCGCAGGTGCTCGCGATCGCCTCCAACTACAGCCACATCCTGTTCCCCTCGACCGCCAACGGCAAGAACGTCGCGCCGCGCGTGGCTGCCAAGCTCGACGTCGCGCAGATCAGCGACATCACCAAGGTCGAGAGCCCCGACACCTTCGAGCGTCCGATCTACGCCGGCAATGCCATCGCCACCGTGCAGAGCAGCGATGCCGTCAAGGTGATCACGGTGCGCACCACCGGCTTCGATGCAGCCGCCGCGACCGGTGGCAGCGCCGCCGTCGAGAACGCCGAAGGCGTGGCCGACAGCGGCAAGTCGAGCTTCGTCGGCCGCGAGGTCACGAAGAGCGACCGGCCCGAACTCACGGCCGCGAAGATCATCGTCTCGGGCGGCCGCGCACTCGGCAGCGCCGAGAAGTTCACCGAAGTCATGACGCCTTTGGCCGACAAGCTCAACGCCGGCCTGGGCGCGAGCCGCGCCGCGGTGGATGCAGGCTATGCGCCCAACGACTGGCAGGTCGGCCAGACCGGCAAGATCGTCGCGCCGCAGCTCTACATCGCCGCGGGCATCTCGGGCGCCATCCAGCATCTGGCCGGCATGAAGGACTCGAAGGTCATCGTCGCGATCAACAAGGACGAAGAGGCGCCGATCTTCTCGGTGGCCGACTACGGCCTCGTGGCCGACCTGTTCACGGCCGTGCCGGAACTGACCAAGGCGCTCTGACGCATTGCTGCGCCGAGCCGAGGGCATCGTTCGCGATGCCCTTTTCGCATCCGCCGTATCTGGAGACAAGACCATGAGCTACACCGCCCCCCTCAAGGACATGCTGTTCGACATCGAGCACCTGGCCAACATCGGCGAGATCGCCAGGCTGCCCGGCTTCGAGGACGCCGGCCTCGAAACCGCGCAGGCGGTGCTGGAGGAATGCGCGCGCTTCAACCAGGACGTGGTCGCGCCGCTGAACGTGGCGGGCGACCGCGAACCCTCGTCCTTCAAGGACGGCGCCGTCACGACCACGAAGGGCTTCAAGGAAGCCTTCGCGCAGTACGTGGCCGGCGGCTGGCAGGGGCTGCAGCATCCGGCGGACTTCGGCGGCCAGGGCCTGCCCAAGACCATCGGCGCGGCCTGCGGCGAGATGCTCAATTCGGCCAACATGAGCTTCGCGCTCTGCCCGCTCTTGAGCGACGGCGCCATCGAGGCGCTGCTCACCGCGGGCTCCGACGAACTCAAGGCCACCTACCTCGAGAAGCTCGTGAGCGGCCAGTGGACCGGCACCATGAACCTCACCGAGCCGCAGGCCGGCAGCGACCTCGCGCTGGTGCGCAGCCGCGCCGAGCCGCAGCCCGACGGCACCTACAAGGTCTTCGGCACCAAGATCTTCATCACCTACGGCGAGCACGACATGGCCGAGAACATCGTGCACCTCGTGCTCGCGCGCGTGAGCGGCGCGCCCGAGGGCGTGAAGGGCATCAGCCTGTTCGTGGTGCCGAAGTTCCTGGTCAATGCCGACGGCTCGCTCGGCGCGCGCAACGACGTGCACTGCGTGAGCATCGAGCACAAGATGGGCATCAAGGCCTCGCCGACCGCCGTGCTGCAGTACGGCGACCACGGGGGCGCGGTGGGCTACCTCGTCGGCCAGGAGAACCGCGGGCTCGAGTACATGTTCATCATGATGAACTCGGCCCGCTATGCGGTCGGCATGCAGGGCATCGCGATCGCCGAGCGCGCCTACCAGCACGCCGTGGCCTATGCCAAGGACCGCGTGCAGAGCCGCCCGGTCGACGGCTCGATGAACGCGAGCGCGCCCATCATCCACCACCCCGACGTCAAGCGCATGCTCATGACCATGCGCGCCTACACCGAGGGCTGCCGCGCCATGGCCTCGGTGGCCGCCGCCGCCTACGACGCCGCGCACCACCATCCCGACGCCGAGACGCGCAAGCAGAACCAGGCCTTCTACGAATTCATGGTGCCGCTCGTGAAGGGCTACAGCACCGAGATGAGCCTGGAGGTCACCTCGCTGGGCGTGCAGGTGCACGGCGGAATGGGCTTCATCGAGGAGACCGGCGCCGCGCAGTACTACCGCGACGCCAAGATCCTCACGATCTACGAAGGCACCACCGCGATCCAGGCCAACGACCTGGTCGGCCGCAAGACCGCGCGCGACGGCGGCCAGACCGCGAAGGCGATCGCGGCGCAGATCGAGACCACCGAGGTCGAGCTCTCGCGGCTCGACGATCCGGCCGCGGCCGCGATGCACCGGCGCCTGAAGGCCGCGCGCGAGGCCTTCCTCGAAGTGGTGGACTTCGTCGCGGGCCAGACCAAGGCGTCGCCCAACGCGGTGTTCGCGGGCAGCGTGCCCTACCTGATGCTCGCGGGCAACCTGGTGGCCGGCTGGCAGCTCGCGCGCTCGCTGATCATCGCGCGCGAACTCGCCTCGCGCAGCGTCGACACCGACTTCATGCAGGCCAAGATCGCGACCGCGCGCTTCTATGCCGAGCACATCCTGAACAAGGCGCCGGGCCTGCGCGACAGCATCGTCGACGGCGCCGAGAGCGTGACGGGGCTGGCGCTCGAGGCCTTCTGAAATCGGACATCCGAACGCAGAGGTCGCGAAGGTTACGCAGAAGTCGCAGAAGAAAAACCAAAATTTGTTTTCGGTCTTTTCTGCGACTTTCGCGTCGTTTTTGTCTTCCTTCTGCGTTCGGCTGTCCGATCCCGCATTCCACAACCTTCCAGAGACAAGCACATGTCCAAGCTACCCCCGGTCCTCGCCAACCTGCCGCTGCCCATCATCGGCTCGCCGCTGTTCATCATCAGCAATCCCAAGCTCGTGATCGCGCAATGCAAGGCGGGCGTGGTCGGCTCGATGCCGGCGCTCAATGCGCGCCCCGCGGCGCAGCTCGAGGACTGGCTGGCCGAGATCACCGAGGAACTCGCGGCCTACAACAAGGCCAACCCGGACAGGCCCGCGGCGCCGTTCGCGATCAACCAGATCGTGCACAAGAGCAATGACCGGCTCGAGCACGACATGGAGATGGTCGTGAAGTACAAGGTGCCGATCGTCATCACCTCGCTGGGCGCGCGCACCGACGTGAACGACGCGGTGCACAGCTACGGCGGCGTCACGCTGCACGACATCATCAACAACAAGTTCGCGCAGAAGGCGATCGAGAAGGGCGCCGACGGCATCATCGCGGTGGCGGCCGGTGCCGGCGGCCACGCGGGCGTGAAGAGCCCGTTCGCCCTGGTGCAGGAGATCCGCCAGTGGTTCGACGGCCCGCTCGCGCTGTCGGGCTCCATCGCCACCGGGGGCGCAGTGCTCGCGGCACAGGCGATGGGCGCCGACTTCGCCTACATCGGCACCGCCTTCATCGCCACCGAGGAAGCGCGCGCGAGCGACGAGTACAAGCAGGCCATCGTCGACGGCACCTCGGACGACATCGTCTACTCGAACCTCTTCACCGGCGTGCACGGCAACTACCTCGCGCCGAGCATCGTCAAGGCCGGCATGGACCCGGCCAACCTGCCCGAAGGCGACGTGAAGACCATGAACTTCGGCGGCGGCGAGGGCAGCAAGGCCAAGGCCTGGAAGGACATCTGGGGTTCGGGCCAGGGCATCGGCGCCATTTCCGAGGTGGCGAGCGCGGCCGCCTACATCGAGAAGCTCAAGCGCGAATACCAGGAAGCAAGGCAGCGGCTCGCGCTTTGAACCCGGTGTCGCTTGCGGCGCCCGCCGCGGAGCCCGCGCAGCGCGGGCGCATGCCGCTGCTCGACATCGCCAAGGGCGTGGCCTGCGCGGTGATCGTCGGCCATCACCTGGCACGCTACGGCACGATGCCCGCGGGTGCCTTCGCCGTCATGCCCGGCTTCCTCGGCTGGCTGGCCGAGGACGGCCGGCTCGCGGTGCAGGTCTTCCTCGTGATCGCGGGCTTCCTCGCGGCCGCCAGCCTGGCGCCCGACGGCATGCTGCGCGCCGACCGCTCGCCCGCCGCCCGCATCCTGCAGCGCTACGGCCGGCTCGCCATGCCGTACCTGGCCGCGCTCACGGTGTGCGTGCTCGTCGCGGCGTTCGCGCGGCCGTGGCTCGGCAGCGACGACGTGCCGGCCTCGCCCAGCATGGGCCAGTTGCTCGCACACGGCTTCCTGCTGCAGGACCTGCTCGACTACGAATCGCTCTCCACCGGCGTGTGGTACGTCGCGATCGACTTCCAGCTCTTCGTGCTGGCGCTGGCATTGGTGAGCCTGCCGGCGATGTGGCGGCGCGCGCCGGCGGCCGGACCGGTCGCGGGCCGGGCGCGCTGGGGCGCCGTGGCGCTGGTGCTCGGCGCGGCGCTGGCCTCGCTGCTGCTCTTCAACCGGCGCGCCGACCTCGACGACACGGCGTTCTATTTCTTCGGCGCCTACGGGCTCGGCATGCTGGTCTTCTGGATCGGCCGCGCCACGCGCACGAGCACCTGGCAGAGCGCGGTCGCGCTGCTGGCGCTCACGGGAGCGGGCGCGCTCCTGGTCGACTGGCGCAGCCGCATCGCGCTGGCGCTGGTGAGCGCGCTGCTGATCGCGATCGCGCAGCGCAGGAACTGGCTGTCGCTCGCAGGTCGGCCGGATTTCGCCATGCCGCTGCAGCGTCTCGGGCGGATCTCCTACTCGCTGTTCCTGATCCACTTTCCGGTGCTGCTCGCGACCAATGCCGTGGCGGCGGCCTGGGGCCCGCACGCGCCCTGGGTCGACGCGCTGGGCCTGCTCGCCACCTTTGCGCTCTCGGTGGCGGCTGCGCAAATGCTCTACCGCCGGGTGGAAGCGCGCCCGGCCTCGTGGCGCGCGGTGGCCGCGCTGTTCGCGGCGCTGATGCTGAGCGGGATGGTCGTCTCCGCCTGAGCGGCCGGCCGTTCCTTGGGGTTGACGCCGGCGCCCGGGCACTCGATACTTAACCTCATGGTTCACTCAGAAGATCAAGCCACCCTCGATGCGGTGTTCGCCGCGCTGTCGGACCCGACCCGGCGCGCCGTGCTCGAAACCCTGGGCGAGCGCAGTCTCAGCGTGACCGAACTCGCCGAGCCGCACGGCATGTCGCTGACCGGCTTCATGAAGCACCTGCGGGTGCTCGAGGACGCCGGTCTCATCTCGCGCACGAAGGCGGGCCGTATCGTGCGCTGCGAGCTGTCGCCGCAGCCGATGCAGGAGGCCGCCGTGTGGTTGTCGCGCTACGAGAAATTCTGGACCGGGCACCTCGATGCACTGGCGCGCTTTCTCTACCAGCAAGAGGAAACCGAATGGAAAAACCTGCCGCCCCCGCCACCGAGCGCCCCTCGCTCACGCTCCGCCGGCACTACCCCGTCGCCGCGGAAAAAGTCTGGCGCGCCTGGACCGAGCCGCAAGCGCTGAAGGCCTGGTTCGGGCCCGAAGAAATCGTCGAGGTGCCGATCGCCGAGGTCGACCTGCGCGTCGGCGGGCGGTTTCGCGTGCGCATGCATGCGGCCGACGGCGAGACGCACGAGGTGGGCGGCACCTACCTGGAGATCGTGCCGAACCGCAAGCTGGTCTTCAGCTGGGCCTGGCGCAGCACGCCCGAACGCGAATCGCGCGTGACGGTGCGCGTGGAGCCCGACGGCAGCGGCTGCGAACTCGTGCTGCTGCACGAGCAGTTCTTCGACGAGGCCGCGCGCGAAGGGCATCGCCACGGCTGGACCGGCGCGATCGACAAGCTCGGCCGCTGGCTCGTGCAGGCGGGCTGAGCGCGGGCGCATTGCCCGCGCGCCGGCAAACACCCATACTGGCGGCTCCACGACGGGAGCCTTCCATGAGCAACGAACTTCGCAAGAAGCTGCACGACCTGGCGGAACTCGCCGAGAACACCGCGGACCCGCAGACGAGGGCCATCATCGAGGCCATACGGCTGCAGACGGCCGTGCTGAACGAGCGGCTCTTCGCCATCGAACTGCAGGTCAACGCGCTCGCGCGGCGCATGGGCACGGAAGACGCACCCGGCTGAGGGGCCGCCGCTTTGTGGGGATAATCCCTCCCCATGAGCGGCAACACCTTCGGAACTCTCTTCGCGGTCACCAATTTCGGCGAGTCGCACGGCCCGGCCATCGGCTGCGTGATCGACGGTTGCCCGCCGGGCATGGCGCTCAGCGAAGCCGACATCCAGGGCGACCTCGACCGCCGCCGCCCGGGCACCAGCCGCCACGTCACCCAGCGCAACGAACCCGACGCGGTGCAGATCCTCTCGGGCGTCTACGAAGGCAAGACCACCGGCACCCCGATCGCGCTGCTGATCCAGAACACCGACCAGCGCAGCAAGGACTACGGCCAGATCGCCCAGCAGTTCCGCCCCGGGCATGCCGACTACACCTACTGGAAGAAATACGGCATCCGCGATCCGCGCGGCGGCGGGCGCTCCTCGGCGCGCCTCACGGCGCCCATGGTCGCGGCCGGCGCGGTCGCCAAGAAGTGGCTGGCCGAGCGGCACGGCATCGCGTTCCGCGGCTGCATGACGCAGATCGGCGAGATCGCGATCCCGTTCGAGAGTTGGGACCATGTGCCCCACAACCCCTTCTTCGCGCCGATCGCCGACGTGAGCGAACTCGAGGCCTACATGGACCGGCTGCGCAAGGCCGGCGACTCCTGCGGCGCGCGCCTGCGCGTCACCGCCACCGGCATGCCGGTGGGCCTGGGCGAGCCGCTGTTCGACAAGCTCGACGCCGAGATCGCCTACGCGATGATGGGCATCAACGCGGTCAAGGCGGTGGAGATCGGCGCCGGCTTCGACAGCGTGACGCAGCGCGGCACCACGCACGGCGACTCGATCACGCCGAGCGGCTTCGTCACCAACAACGCGGGCGGCATCCTCGGCGGCATCAGCACGGGGCAGGATCTCGAGGTGAGCATCGCGATCAAGCCGACGAGCTCGATCATCAGCCCGCGCCAGTCGGTCGACATCCACAACAACCCCGTCGAGGTGGTCACCAAGGGCCGCCACGATCCCTGCGTCGGCATCCGCGCCACGCCCATCGCCGAGGCCATGCTCGCGCTCGTCGTCATGGAGCACGTGCTGCGCCACCGCGCCCAATGCGGCGACGTGCAGCATGACAGGGCCGACGCGGCGGAAGCCGCGGCGGCGTCGCCCAAGGCGTCCTTCCTCTAGTGTCGACGCAGCCACCCGTGGCTGCCGGGCGCGGCCACCTGCTGGCATTCGCTGGCCTGTCGGCCAGCTATTTCGCGCACATCGGCTTCTTCAATCCCTACCTGCCGCTCTGGCTGAAGGACCTCGGCCTGCCGATCTTCACGATCAGCCTGCTGGCCTCGGTGCAGTCGATCACGCGCGTGTTCGCGCCCTACGCCTGGGGCGCGCTCAGCGACCACACCGGCCACCGCGTGATGCTGCTGCGCATCAGCGCGGCGGTGGCGCTGGCCAGCTCCTTCGGCCTCTGGTGGCATGGCGGCGCGTGGTGGCTGGCGCTGGTGCTGCTGGTGATGTTCACCCACACCAGCTCGATGATGTCGCTCACCGAGGCGGCCATGGCGCAGCTGGTGGCCGGCGACTGGGGCCGCTACGGACGCATCCGGCTGTGCGGGTCGGCGGGCTTCCTGGTGACGGTGTTCATCGCGGGCGAATGGTTCGAGCATTTCGGCATGAAGCACTTTCCGGCCTGGGCGGCGGGCACGCTCGCCGTGGTGTTGATCGCGACGCTCAAGCTGCCCGACGTGCGCGATCCGGTCACGGCGCATGACGCCGCCAGCGAGCCGATCGGGCCGGTGCTGCGCATTCCGGCGGTGCGCTGGTTCTTCGCGTCGCTGTTCTTCCAGGTGATGTCGCACTTCTCGGTGTACGCCTTCTTCTCGCTCTACCTCGATGCACTCGGCTACGGCAAGAGCACCATCGGCCTGCTGTGGGCGCTGTCGGTGGTGGCCGAGATCGTCTGGTTCTTCCTGCAGGGGCGGCTGATCGGGCTGCTGCCGATGCCGCGCTGGATGCTGGTGTGCGGCATCGCGGCGGTCGCGCGCCTGGGCCTGACCGCAGGGCTGGGCGGCTGGATCGCTGCGCTGGTGGTGGCGCAGTGGCTGCACGCGCTGAGCTTCGCGGCGCATCACACGACCTGCATCGCGGTGGTCTCGCGGCGTTTTCCGGGCCGGCTGCGCGGGCGCGGGCAGGCGCTGTTCACCGTGATCGGCTACGGCTTCGGCGGGGTGCTCGGCGTGCTGCTCGGCGGGGCGGTGGCGCAGGAGTTCGGCTACCGCACGATGTTTGCGGCGGCGGCCTTGCTGGCGGTGCTTGGCAGCTTGTGTGCCTGGCGGGTGGTCAAGCTGGAGCAGGCGGAGCGGGCCGCCGGCGTCTGAAGTCGTCCGCTGCCGGCATTGCAAATGTCAATGCAGCGAGGGGACAGGCCGAGTCATTGAGTTGAGACGAAAGTTTCACGTGCTCTCCATGGCCGTGTCACTGTGCGTTTCTACGCTGTCGGCTTTTCAACGCGCTCTTCGACATGTCCACTTCCGACAGCTCCCGCGGCACACGCCCTTCGCATCCTTCCTCTTCTCCCGCCGACACCCGTTCCGAACCGAATGCCACGCCGCGCCGCGACGTGCTCAAGCTCGGCGCCTCGCTGCTGACCGTCGGCAGCAGCGGCGCCTTGCTGGCCGCCTGCGGTGGTGGCGGCGGCGGTGGCGGGCCGGGCTTCGGTCCGCTGCCCGCGACTGCGGCCGCACCGGCGCCTGCTCCTGCTCCTGCGCCCGCACCGCCTTCGCCCCCGGTCCAAACCAAGATCTCGAGCTTCGCGCTCGCAGTGATGCCCGACACGCAGTTCTATGCGCGCTACGCCACCGCCGCCGAGAGCGACCAGTACAACAAGCGCTTCGGCAGCGCGCCCTTCGCCGCGCAGACGAAGTGGATCGCCGACAACGCCCAGGCGTTGAACATCCCGTTCACCATCCACCTCGGCGACGTGGTCGACCAGGTCGGCAAACCGGACCAATGGAAGGTGGCCGACGCCGCCATGAAAACGCTCGAGGACGCGAAGCTGCCCTACAGCGTGCTGGCCGGCAACCACGACGTGCTCAAGGACGTCGACTACAGCATCGACCCCGTGGGCGGCACGGAAGCCACCCGCGACCTGACCAAGGAGCCGTACCTGCAGTGGTTCGGCACCGAGCGCGCCAAGAAGCAGGCCACCTTCGGCGGGCGCGATCCCAGCGGCTTCCATGAATACCACGTGTTCGAGGCACAGGGCCAGAAGTTCATGGTGCTGTCGCTTTCGTGGCGCATTTCGGAGGCCGGCATTGCCTGGGCGCGCGGGGTGATCGCCAAGAACCCGACGCTGCCGGTCATTCTGTCGAACCACCAGCTGCTCAACATCGACACCGACGGCGTCAGCCCGCTCGAGACCGACTACGGCAAGATGCTCTGGGACAAGCTGATCCGCGACAACGACCAGATCTTCATGACGCTCAACGGCCACCATCACGGCGCCGCGCATCTCACGAAGACCAACGACTTCGGCCGCAAGGTCGAGGAGATGGTGGTCGACTACCAGATGGCCTACCAGGGCGGCAACGGGCTGATGCGCCTCTATGAGTTCGACCTCACGAACAAGAAGATCAAGGTGCTGTCCTTCTCGCCGTGGGTGCCGCAGAAGCCCGCCGAGACGCGCAACAGCTTCGACCAGGCGGTGCTCACCGGGTCCAACGAGGAATTCGTCATCGAGATGGACTTCGCGCAGCGCTTCTCGGGCTTCAACAAGACCTTCGGCGCCGGCAGTGCCACCGTCGAGGGCTCGCTGGTGGACCGCGCCAAGACGATGATCCTCGCGAACTACGAGAACCCCGAGACCGTGGCGCAGCGCCCGGCCACGAACGCCGACGACTATCCCAAGGTCGCGAACACCGTGGCGCACTGGCGCTTCTTCGGCGGCCAGGTCAACCAGCCGGTGCTGCCGGGCACCGTGGTGGCCGACGTGACGGGCAACAACCCGCTGCACCGCGACGCGCTGAACCAGGGCGGCGTGGTCGGCGCCGCCGACGGCGACATCGTGTGGAGCGACGACCGTCACCACCTGTCGGCCGCGCCGGGTTCGGTGCGCTTCCTCAACACCAACAAGAACACGCCGCGCCTGAGCTACTTCCTGACCGAAGCCACGGCACCGATCAACGGGCAGACGCTGGAGAACGGCTACACCATCGAGGCCTTCGTCAAGATCGATCCGGGCTGGACCCGCGGCGACCATGCGTGGATGAACATCATGACGCGCGACGGCAGGCGCGGCGAGCTGGCGGGCTACGACGGCGGCGATCCGGAATCCCCGCCGATGCTGTTCGCCGTCTCGAGCCTGCGCGAAATCCAGTGGGAGGTGGTGCCGAGCGCGTCGGGCACGCGCTCGCCCAAGGCCAACTGGTCGGGCGAGGTGATCGCCGGCCGCTGGGTGCACATCGCGATCGTCAACGATCCGGTGTCCCACGACACCACGATGTACGTCGAGGGTGCACCGGTGCTGCGCAACGCGTCGGCGATTCCGGGCCTGGCGACGCTCTCGGCCGATTCGCCGTGGGTGGTGGGCGGCGGTTCCTGGGATGGCGGCCGCGCCGACGGCTTCTTCGGCAACATCGGCGAAGTGCGCGTGGTGGCTGCGGCGCTGCCGCCCGCGCAGTGGCTGACGGCGCGGAAGGCGAACTGACAGGTAACGCCCACCGAGACCTCACCGTCGAAACCGGGAGCCGCGCCGGCATCGCCATCGAGCGATGCCGGCGCGGCTTTTTTGTGACCGCGTCCGGCGCGCGCATGCATGCGCGGCGCCAGGGCCTCTCCAGATTGCGCACTTTTTCTCTTTTTGAGAATTGATGGCGTGCAGGGTGATTGCAATGTTTTTTACGACTAGACAACAATTAAAATAATTGTGAAAACATGCAATAGGGAGGTAAGCATGATTGCCGCCTTTAAAACAATATTCTTATTTCGTCAATTCTTATTAATTGATTCGGCTTATAGGCCGTTTCCCGCGCTGCAATGAAGCGCCGGGTCAGCGTGCAGACGCCTCTGGGCGAGGCGCTGCAATTCCGTCAGCTGGTGGGCCGCGAGGCGCTGAGCCAGCTCTACAGCTTCGAGGTCGACCTGCTGGGCCAGAGCAACGCGCTCGAGGCCAAGTCGCTGCTCGGCAAGACGGCGACCGTGGCCGTGGAAACCGAGAGCGGCGGCGTGCGCCATCTGGGCGGCATCGTCACGCGCTTCGGGCTGCAGCAGGAGGACGCGCGCCATGCGTTCTACCGGATGCAGTTGCGCCCCTGGCTGTGGCTCGCCACCCGGCGCAGCGACTTCCGCATCTTCCAGGGCCGCAGCGTGCCCGACATCCTCGACGAAGTGCTCGGGCGCTACGGCCAGCCGGTCGAGAAGAAGCTCAGCCGCAGCGACTACCGCCGCTGGGATTACTGCGTGCAGTACCACGAGAGCGACTTCCAGTTCGTCTCGCGCCTGTGCGCGCTCGAAGGCATCTACTACTACTTCCGCCATGAGGCCGCGCAGCAGGTGCTCGTGTTCGCGGACGACATCGCGAGTTCGCATCCGCCGCTGCCCGGTGGCGAGACCGTGCGCTTCCATCCGCTCGAGAAATCCGGCATGGGCCAGCGCGAGCGCATCTACGCCTGGGACACCGCCGAGGAAGTGCGCGCCGGCCACCACTACAACGACGACTACGACTTCGAGAAGCCGCAGGCCGACCTCTCGCACCTGCGGCAGATGCCGCCCGGGCATGACCATGACAGCTACGAGAACTACGAATGGCCCGGCGGCTTCGTGCAGCATGCCGACGGCGAGACCTACGCGCGCATCCGCAACGAAGAGCAGCTGAGCCAGCGCCACCGCGCGAGCGGGCGCTCCAACCTGCGCGCGCTCGCCACCGGCCACACGATCCGGCTCGCCGGCCACCCCAGGGCCGACCAGAACCAGCAGTACCTGCTCGTCGCCGTCAGCTACCACCTGCAGGAGAACCTGCAGGCGAGCGAAGGCGCCGAGGCCGGCGAAGGCTCGGTGCAGCGCTTCGCCTTCGACGTGCAGCCCACCAGCTACCCGTGGCGGCCGGCGCGCACCACGCCCAAGCCGCGCACCCGCGGCCCGCAGACCGCCATGGTGGTCGGCCCCGCTGGCCAGGAGATCTGGACCGATGCCTACGGCCGCATCAAGGTGCAGTTCCACTGGGACCGCCTCGGCCAGAAGAACGAGAACTCGAGCTGCTGGGTGCGCGTGTCCACCGCCTGGGCCGGTGGCACCTTCGGCATGACCTCGGTGCCGCGCATCGGCATGGAGGTGATCGTCGACTTCCTCAACGGCGACCCGGACCATCCCATCGTCACCGGCTGCGTGCACAACGCCGACACCATGCCCGCGTGGCAGCTGCCCGAGCAGAAGCACCTCTCGGGCATCCGCAGCCGCGAACTCGGCGGCGGGCGCAGCAACCACGTGGTGCTCGACGACACCCAGGGCAGGATCCAGGCGCAACTGCGCAGCGACCACCAGGCCAGCCAACTGAGCGTGGGCCACATCGGGCGCATCGAGGACACGGCAGGGCGCAAGGACAGCCGCGGCCAGGGATTCGAGCTGCGCACCGACGGGCATGGCGTGGCGCGCGCGGCCAAGGGCCTGCTCGTGACGACCGAGGCGCGGCCCGCCGCGCGCGCGCACATCACCGACATGGGCGAGACCGTCGGCCGCCTCACGCAGGCACGCGACCTGCACGAAGGCCTGAGCGAAGCGGCCCGGGCCACGCAGGCGCACGATGCCGGCGACCAGGACGAAGTCGCGGCCGAGCTGAAGGCGCAGAACGACGCCATCAAGGGCCAGGGCGGCGGCGACCGCGAACAGGGCGAGTTCCCGGAGTTCGAGGAGGCGCACCTCACGCTCGCGAGCGCCAAGGGCCTGCAGACCGTCGCGCAGGGCTCGACCCACGTGGTGAGCAACGAGCACAACGCGCTGACCAGCGGCGGCCACACCAGCGTGAGCGCCGGCAAGAGCTTCCTCGTGAGCGTGCAGAGCGCGATCCGCATGTTCGCCTCGAAGGCCGGCATGCGGCTGGTGGCGGCCGGCGCCGACATCGACATCAAGGCGCTCAAGGAGAGCGTCAACGTGCTCGCCAAGCTCAACATCACGCAGACGGCGAACCGGATCACGATCCAGGCCAAGGAAGAGGTGGTGATCAACGGCGGCTCGAGCTACAGCCGCTGGAGCTCGGGCGGCATCGAACACGGCACCTCGGGCACCTGGCGCGAGCATGCGGCGGTGCACAGCCTCGTCGGCCCGGCGAGCGAAGGCAAGCCTTCGCTGCCCAACCCGCCGCAACTGCCGCGCGGGCAGCTCGACCTCTACCACCAGTACATCTTGCCCACGGGCGAGAAGCACCAGGGCGTGGCGCAGGGCGACTTCACCGTGGTCGACTCGGAGGGCGGCACGCATGCGGGCACCTTCGACCGCAACGGCTTCGCGTCGGTCTCGGGCCTGCCGATCGGCGCCGCCAAGGTGACCTTCGGCCAGGACCCGCGCGACCCGTGGGAGGAGGGCAGCTACTTCGGCACGCCGCAGGACTGGAAGGGCAAGCCGCCGGCCGCGGGAGGCTTCGACATGGCGGGCGCGGCATCGGGCGTCTCCGGCCTGCTCGGCGGCGCGGGCGGCTTCGCGGGCATGGCCGGCTCGGCCGGCGGCGCCGCGGCTGCGCTGGCTGGCGTGGCGGGCACCGGCAGCCAAGCCGCGAGCCGGCTCGGCCAGGTCGCCGAGGCCGCGGGCATGGCGCAACAGGCCGTGAGCGCGGCACAGGCGATCCAGCAGGGCGGCGCCAAGGCGCTGCTCGGCCAGGCGAGCCAGGCGGCGACCGGCATGGCGATGCAGGCCGCGGGCGCGCGGCTCGGGCCGGCGGGCACCCAGGCCGTGGCGATGGCGAACATGGCGGGCGGCATCGCCAAGGGCGGGCTGCCGGGCGGCGCTGCGTCGGCCGGTGCCGCGCCCGCGCTCACGGGCCGCACGCCCGGCTTCGCGGGTTGAGGCGGCAACCGGCGCGATGAGTTCCCAGGTCATCATCCTCGCCCACGACATGTGGCGCAAAGGCGCGGGCGGCGCACCGGCCGGCCTCGTGGGGCAGGCCGACAGCTTCGCCTACGCCGGGCTCGACCTCGGGCTCGCGCAGTTCGCCGTTTCGAGCTTCAGCGGCAGCAGCTTCACCGGCACCAGCTTCCGGCAGGCGGGCTGGACCGGCTGCCGCTTCACCGGCTGCAGCTTCACGCAGTGCGACTTCGGCGCGATCGCGGTCAGCGGCTGCACCTTCGTCGACTGCCGCTTCACCCGCGCGAACTTCGACGGCGCGAGCATCAGCGCGAGCACCTTCACGCGCTGCCACTGGGACGACATCAGCTTCGAGCGCGGGCAGTGGAACGACGTGGGCGTGCTCGACTGCAGCGGCACCGTGGTGCATGCGCAGGGGCTGCAGGGACGCAGCGTGGACTTCACGGGCAGCCGCTTCGAGCAGCTCGAGTTCCGCAACGCGAACATCAATTGAGGGACACGAAGAAGAATGGCAGAGACGGCTGGCTCGAAACCCGCTGAGCGAGAACCCCAGACCGCGGTCGCACCGCTGAACACCATCGTGGGCGAGGACATCGCGGCCGCGAGCAAGGCGGTCGACGACTGGCTGCGCTCGTTCAGCGGCGGCTACGTCACGCTGGAACGGCTCACGATGGTGCTCGGCAGCATCCCGGTCGTGGGCAACATCATGGCGCTGGTGGATGTGTTCCTCGACATCATCCACATCGTCGAGAAGAAGGCGCGCGACGGCGTCGAGAGCTTCCTCAACTGGGTGAGCCTGGGCATCAACCTGATCGGGCTGATCCCGCTGCCGCCCACCATGGCGGCGGCGCGCATGAGCCTGCGGCCCACGCTGCACCTGGTGCGCCAGCAACTCAAGAGCGCGGCGTCGAACCTCGGCGAGACCATCGTCGTCACGCTGGTGGGGCACCTGAACGCAACCATTGTGGGCGAACTCGACAAGTTCATCGAGGGCGCGATCGCCAAGCTCGACGAGATGCTGAAGAACTGCGCCAAGCTCTCGGACAGCATCATCGACAACCTCGTGGACGTGCTGCGGCGCGTGCTCGGGCAGAAGGATCTGTTCGCGGTCGGCACGCCGGCCACGCCCGAGACGCGGGTGCACGACTCGAAGACCGAGAGCACCTGGGACCGCATGTGGGGCAGCGCGGTGCGCTTCAGCAAGCAGTCGGCCAACTACGTGGCGAAGAAGGCCGCGGGCCAGCTGCCGGCGGGCGTAGCCTCGCAGGTCAATGCGGTGGTTGCGCAGATGCTGGACTTCAAGGCGAGCTTCCGCAACCAGCTCGTGAAGCTGGCCGACAAGGAGGCGCAGGCCAGCATCATGTGGCTGCTGCACAAGCTCTTGGATGCGATCAAGCGCAAGAAGGGGCAGCGCGCGGCGATCGTGCCGCCGGCCAAGGGGGCGGTGGCCGAGCAGGATCGGCCCGGCGGCCAGCTCGGCCACATCAACAAGCAGGCGCCCGCGCGCAACGATCCCAACTGCCGCCGCAACAAGCCGGCCCGCGCGGCGGTCGGCGGCTCGATCAGCCTTGCGACCGGCAGCGAGAGCTTCGTGCACACCGACTTCGTACTCGCCGCGCCGCTCGCGATCACCTGGTCGCGCGTCTACCGCAGCCAGTTCGATGCCTATGACCGCGGCGTGCTCGGCGCGCGCTGGACCGGCCCGTACACCACGCGCATCGACATCACGCCCGCGGGCGACCTGGTCTACCGCGCCGCGGATGGCCGCAGCCATGCCTGTGCGCGGCTCGCGGTCGGCCAATCGCACCGCGACGCGGCCGAAGACTTCACGCTGACGCGGCTCGGCGACACGCTGCTCGCACTCGACTTCGGCCTGCAAGGCGACTGGCGCGAGCTGTACGAGCAAGCGGAAGACGGCTCGCACTACCGCCTGGTGGCGCAGCAGGCGCGCGACGGCCTCTCGGTGGGCCTGCGCTACGACCACGTGATCGCTGCGACCGGCGAGCGCGTGCTCAGCGACATCATCAGCAAGCAGGGCGAGCAGGTGATGGCGCACGTGGGCACGCGGCCCGATGCGAAGACCGGCCTGATCGAGTCGCTCTGGGAGCTCAAGGACGGCCAGATCGTGCGGCAGCTTGCCGTGTACACGCATGACGCCGAACGCGACCTCGTCGAAGCGCGCGACGAGGACGGCGCGAGCTGGCGCTACAGCTACAGCCACCACCTCATCACCCGCTACACCGACCGCACCGGCCGCGGCATGAACCTCGAATACGACGGCACCGGCGCCGATGCCAAGGCCGTGCGCGAGTGGAGCGACGACGGCAGCTTTGCCCTGAAGCTCGAATGGGACCGCAACATCCGCCTGACCTACGTCACCGACGCGCTCGGCGGCGAGACCTGGTACTACTACGACATCGACGGCTACACCTACCGCATCATCCACCCCGACAAGCTCGAGGAATGGTTCTTCCGTGATGAAGCGAAGAACATCACGCGCCACATCCACACCGACGGCAGCACCGACGACTACCGCTACGACGCCGACGGCAACCTGCAGGTGCACACGCGGCCCGACGGTAGCCGGGTGCATTTCGAGTATGACGCCAGGCACCGCATCACCGGCATCCGCGACGGCGAGGGTGGCGTGTGGAAGCGCGATTACGACGCCGAGGGCCACCTGGTCGAAGAGATCGATCCGCTGGGCCACAAGACCGAATACGCCTACGACAAGGCCGGGCGGCCGGTGCGCATCACCGATGCCAAGGGCGGCACCAAGCTGCTGAGCTACACGCCGGCCGGCCGCCTCGCGAGCTACACCGACTGCTCGGGCAAGACGCGCCGATGGGAATACGACAGCCGCGGCCGCACGGTCAAGGAGATCGACGCTGCGGGCCAGACCACGCGCTATCGCTACAGCGCCTCGGGCGAAGGTATCGTTCAGCGCGGCGACGCCAACAGCCCCGGCCGGCTGGAAGAGATCACTTGGCCGGATGCGACGCGCACGCATTTCGTGCACGACGCGGAAGGCCGCCTGCTCGCACACGTCGATGCGCTCGGCCGCCGCACGCGTTACAGCTTCAACCGCGCCGGACTGGTGGCGGGCCGCGTCGACGCCGCAGGCCAGTCGCTGCGCTACGAATGGGACCTGCTGGGTCGCCTGACCGAGCTGCGCAACGAGAACGGCAGCCGCTACGAGTTCCGCTACGACCCCGCGGGCCGGCTGCTCGAGGAAACCGGCTTCGACGGCAAGACCATCCGCTACCGCTACGACGAAAGCACGGGCCGGCTGCGCGAAGCCGCCGAGGGCGAACGCGTGCTGCGGATGGAGAGCGACGCGATGGGCCGGATGGTCGAGCGCGCGGCCGGCGCGCAGGCCGAGCGCTTCGCCTACGACCGCAACGGCCGAATGATCGAGGCCGTCAACGGCGATGCACGGCTGCAGTGGTTCTACGACGCGGCGGGCAATCTCACGCGCGAACACCACCACTACCTCGCGAACGGCCGCACGGCCGTCTGGCAGCACCGCTACGACGAGCTCAACCAGCGCATCGCCACCATCCGCCCCGACGGCCACACCACGCAATGGCTGACCTACGGTTCGGGCCATGTGCATGGGCTGCTGATCGACGGCGAGGACGTGCTCGGCTTCGAGCGCGACGACCTGCACCGCGAGGTGCTGCGCGAGCAGCGCAACGGCCTGAGCCAGCGCCTGCGCTACGACGAGGGCGGGCGCCTGCGTGAACAGGCGATCTCGCAGACCCGCCCGGGCGCCATCGAGGCGTTCGAGCTGCGCCGCAGCTACAGCTACGACCGCACCGGGCAGCTGGTCGGCATCGGCGACAGCCGGCAGGGCAACTTCAGCTTCCGCTACGACCCGGTGGGCCGGCTCGTCGAGGCCTCGAGCCGGCTCGGGCGCGAGGTGTTCGCCTTCGATCCTGCGGGCAACATCGTCGACCCCGCGCAGGCCGAACCGGCGTTGCGTCAGGGCGCGGTCCACAAGCTGCTCGACAACCTGCTCAAGCAGTACGCCGGCACCCGCTACCGCTACGACGAGCACGGCCGGATGGTCGAGCGCGTCCACAACGGGCGCAGGACCACCTTCGCCTGGGACGGCTTCGACCGCATGACCGCGGCCACCGACGAGGACGGCACCGGCGTTCGCTACAGCTACGACCCGATGGGCCGGCGCATCGCCAAGCGCGCGCACGACCGCGTGACGCTGTTCGGCTGGGACGGCAACACGCTGGCCTTCGAGAGCACGCAGAGCCTGGCCGGCGAGCAGGAGCAGGAAGGCCGCGGCTTCAGCGTGCACTACGTTCACGAGCGCGATGCCTTCACGCCGCTGCTGCAGGTGCGCCAGGCCCATGCCGTCACGCTCGGCAGGACCACCGACGTGAAGGCGCTGATGGCGGCCAACGGCGGCGTCTACGACATCGCGCAGGACCCGCTGTGGAACGGCGAGGCGCAGCCCGCGCCGTTGCGCTTCACGCCCGACGAGATCGCCTTCTACCACTGCGACCACCTCGGCACGCCGCGCGAGCTCACCGACCATGAAGGCCGCCTGGCCTGGTCCGCGCGGTACAAGGCCTGGGGCGAGGCGCGCGAAGCCATCAGCGAGGCGGGGCGCCGCGCGGGCTTCGCGAACCCGATCCGCTTCCAGGGCCAGTACTTCGACGCCGAGACCGGCCTGCACTACAACCGCCACCGCTACTACGACCCCGCGAGCGGCCGCTACGTCTCGCGCGATCCGCTGGGGCTCGCGGGCGGGCGCAACCTGCACGTGTACGTGGGCAACAACCCGGTGCGCGGCATCGACCCGCTCGGGCTGGTGGACATCAACATGTTCCCGCACGACGAGGCGATCCGGGCCTCGGGCGACAACATCCCCAACCCGCCGGGCAGCTTCACGGTGGGCGGCCACGGCAACGCGTCGATCATGCAGAACGCTTCGCGGCAGACCGTGCGGCCGGCCGAACTGGCGGAGCAGATCCGCGCCCATCCGTCGTACAGGGACGGGCAGCATGTGGTGCTGATGTCCTGCGAGACGGGGAAGGGCGATGCGCCGTTCGCGCAGCACCTCGCGAACGAGCTCGACGCGCCCGTCAGCGCGCCCGACAAGTTCCTCTGGATCTGGCCCGACGGCCGGGTTCAGCCCGCGGGCATGACGGCCGACCGGAAGATGGACACCTCGGACCTCGGCCGATGGCGCACTTTCAGGCCCGAGCCATGATGCGAGTCCGCCACCCTTTGCGCGCGGTGCCGGCGCTGCTCGCGCTGGGCTTTTTTCTCTCTCACGCGACGGAGACACATTCGATGGACAAGGACACACCCACCTCGAGCGGGCAGATCTACTCGCTCGGCGAGCAAGAGCGCGCCGAACTCGAGAAGAAGGCCGAAGCCGGCGATGCGGAGGCAGCCTTCCGGCTCGTGCAGTACCACACCTTCACGCAGAACAACGAAGCTCAGCGCGAGCGCTGGCTGCTGGTCGCGGCGCGGCTCGGGCACCGGACGGCGCAGCACAACCTGGCTGTGGACCTGAGCCGGGACGGCAAGGACCTGGCCGGCGCTGCGCACTGGGCCGCCGAGGCCCGCAAGGGCGGCGACCCGGGGGCCGAACGGCTGCTGGTGGAGATCGAGGCCGCGCGCGCGGCCATGCTCACGCCCGAGGCGCAGGCCGAGCTGGCGGCCAAGGCCCAGGCCGGCGATGCCGGGGCCGCGTTCCGCCTCTCGCGCTATTTCAACTACGTGCTGCAGGACCGCGGCGCGGAACGACGCTGGCGCAAGCTGGCGGCCGAGGGCGGTCAGCCGGCGGCGCAGTACGAACTGGCGGTCGACCTCTACCGCAACGGCAAGGACCTCGCCCAGGCCGCGCACTGGGCCGCCGAGGCCCGCCGGAATGGCGACGCGGATGCCGCCCGGCTGCTGCGCGAGATCGAGGCGCTGCAGTCGCCCGCGCTCACGCCCGACCAGGAGGCCGCGCTGGTCGCGAAGGCCGAGGCCGGCGATGCCGAGGCCGCGTTCCGTCTTTCGAAGTACTACCACTTCGTGCACCAGGACGGCCGCGTGCGCGGGCGGCGCTGGCTGGTTCGGGCTGCAGAGGGCGGACAGGCGACCGCGCAGTACGACCTCGCGACCGTGCTGCAGCTCGATGGCAACGCGCTCGCCGAAGCCGCGCGCTGGGCCGCGGAAGCCCGCAAGAACGGCGATGCCGACGCGGGCCGGCTGCTGCAGCGCATCGAGGCCCTGCGCAGCGGCGCGCCGGGGCAGCCGGGCCGGTAAGAGAAGAAGAGACGAACGATGGCAGGGACGGAAGAGAAGAACACACCCGCCGAACGTGAGCCGCAGACCGCCGTCGCGCCGCTCAACACCATCGGCGAGGAGGACATCGCCGCCGCGAGCAAGGCGGTCGACGACTGGCTGCGCTCGTTCACCGGTGGCTACGTCACGCTCGAGCGGCTCACGATGGTGCTCGGCAGCCTGCCGATCGTCGGCAACATCATGGCGCTGGTCGACGTGTTCCTCGACATCATCCATATCGTCGAGAAGAAGGCCAAGGACAGCGTCGGCCAGTTCCTCGACTGGGTCAGCCTCGGCATCAACCTGATCGGCCTGATCCCCGCGCCGCCGACCATGGCCGCGGCGCGCATGAGCCTTCGGCCCACGCTGCACCTGGTGCGCCAGCAGCTCAAGAGCGCGGCGTCGAACCTCGGCGAAGCCATCGTCGTGACGCTGGTCGGCCACCTGAACGCCACCATCGTCGGCGAACTCGAGACCTTCATCGACAAGGCGATCGCCAAGCTCGGGGAGATGCTCAAGGCCTGCGCCGACCTGGCCGACGACATCGTCGACAACCTCGTCGACATCCTGCAGCGTGTGCTCGGCCGCAAGGACCTGTTCAGCGTCGGCAGCGCGCCCGCGCCCGCGCCCGAGAACAAGGTCTACGACCCGAAGACGCAGAGCACCTGGAACCGCATGTGGGGCAGCGCGGTGCGCTATTCCAAACAGTCGGCCAACTACGTGGCGAAGGCTGCCGCGGGGCGGTTGCCGGAGGCCATGGTCACGCAGGTCGAGGGCGTGATCGGCAGCCTGACGAATTTCAAGTCCAGCTTCCGCAACCAGCTCGTGAAGCTGGCCGACAAGGAGGCGCAGGCCAGCATCATGTGGTTGCTGCACAAGCTCTTGGATGCGATCAAGCGCAAGAAGGGGCAGCGCGCGGCGATCGTGCCGCCGGCCAAGGGGGCGGTGGCCGAGCAGGATCGGCCCGGCGGCCAGCTCGGTCACATCAACAAGCAGGCGCCCGCCAACAACGATCCGGGTGGAAAGAACTGCGCACCCTGCGCGGTGGGCGGCGCGATCGGCTTGGCGACCGGGGCCGAGAGCTTCACGCACACCGACTTCGTGCTGGCGGCGCCGCTGCCGATCGAATGGGCGCGCACCTACCGCAGCCAGCTCGATGCCCTCGACCGCGGCTGCCTCGGCGCGCGCTGGATCAGCGCCTACACCACGCGCGTGGACATCGCCACGCCCGCCAGGGGCGCGCGCCAGGGCCGCGAGAGCCTGGTCTACCGCGCGAGCGACGGACGCAGCCTGGCCTGGCCGCTGCTCAAGCCGGGGCAGGCGCACCGCGACGCGGTCGAGGAGATCACGATCACGCGCCTCGCCGACGGCCTGCTCGCGCTCGATTTCGGCAAGCCGCTGCCCTTCGGCGAGCAGGGCGACTGGCGCGAGCTGTACGAGCAAGCGGAAGACGGCTCGCACTACCGCCTGGTGGCGCAGCAGGCGCGCGACGGCCTCTCGGTGGGCTTGCGCTACGACCACGTGATCGCTGCGACCGGCGAGCGCGTACTCAGCGACATCATCAGCAAGCAGGGCGAGCAGGTGATGGCGCACGTGGGCACGCGGCCCGATGCGAAGACCGGCCTGATCGAGTCGCTCTGGGAGCTCAAGGACGGACAGGTCGTGCGGCAGCTTGCCGCGTACACGCATGACGCCGAACGCGACCTCGTCGAAGCGCGCGACGAGGACGGCGCGAGCTGGCGCTACAGCTACAGCCACCACCTCATCACCCGCTACACCGACCGCACCGGCCGCGGCATGAACCTCGAATACGACGGCACCGGCGCCGATGCCAAGGCCGTGCGCGAGTGGAGCGACGACGGCAGCTTTGCCCTGAAGCTCGAATGGGACCGCAACATCCGCCTGACCTACGTCACCGACGCGCTCGGCGGCGAGACCTGGTACTACTACGACATCGACGGCTACACCTACCGCATCATCCACCCCGACAAGCTCGAGGAATGGTTCTTCCGTGATGAAGCGAAGAACATCACGCGCCACATCCACACCGACGGCAGCACCGACGACTACCGCTACGACGCCGACGGCAACCTGCAGGTGCACACGCGGCCCGACGGCAGCCGGGTGCACTTCGAGTATGACGCCAGGCACCGCATCACCGGCATCCGCGACGGCGAGGGTAGCGTGTGGAAGCGCGATTACGACGCCGAGGGCCACCTGGTCGAAGAGATCGATCCGCTGGGCCACAAGACCGAATACACCTACGACAAGGCCGGGCGGCCGGTGCGCATCACCGATGCCAAGGGCGGCGTCAAGCAGCTTGCCTATGCGCCTTCGGGCCAGTTGCTGAGCTACACCGACTGCTCGGGCAAGACCAGCCGCTGGGAATACGATGCGCGCGGCCTGCTCGCGAAGGCCATCGATGCCGCCGGCAACGCCACGCACTACCGTTATGCCGCGGGCCAGCTCGAACGCATCGTGCTGCCCGACCAGACCAGCGAGCGCTTCGTGCACGACGCCGAAGGCCGCCTGCTCGCGCACACCGATGCGCTGGAGCGCACCACGCGCTACGGCTACACGCGCGCCGGCCTCATCGCGAGCCGCACCGACGCGGCCGGCCGTTCGCTGCGCTACCACTGGGACCTGCTCGGCCGGCTCAGCGAACTGCACAACGAGAACGGCGCGCGCTACGACTTCCGCTACGACCCGGTCGGCCGGCTGCTCGAGGAGACCGGCTTCGACCGCAAGACCACCGCCTACGTCCACGACCCCGCCACCGGCGTGCTCGCCGAAGTGGTCGAGGCGGGCCATCGCACCGCGCTGGAATTCGACCCGCTCGGGCGCCTGCGCGAACGCCGCGCCGGCGCGCAGTCGGAGCGCTTCGCCTACGACCGCAACGGCCGCATGATCGAGGCCGTCAACGGCGACGCGCGGCTGCATTGGTTCCACGACGCGGCAGGCAACCTCACGCGCGAACACCACCACTACCTCGCGAACGGCCGCACGGCCGTGTGGCAGCACCGCTACGACGAGCTCAACCAGCGCATCGCCACCATCCGGCCCGACGGTCACACCACGCAATGGCTGACCTACGGCTCGGGCCATGTGCATGGGCTGCTGATCGACGGCGAGGACGTGCTCGGCTTCGAGCGCGACGACCTGCACCGCGAGGTGCTGCGCGAGCAGCGCAACGGCCTGAACCAGCAGCAGGCCTACGATCCCGCGGGCCGGCTGCTCGAACAACGCATCGGCCGCACCCGGCCCGGCGCCATCGAAGCGGGCACGGCCGCAGGCATCCGCCGCAGCTACGGCTACGACAAGGCCGGTCAGCTCGTCGCGATCGGCGACAGCCGGCGCGGCAACCTGAGCTACCGCTACGACCCCGTGGGGCGCCTGCTCGAAGCTCACAGCCGCATCGGTCGCGAGGTGTTCGCCTTCGATCCCGCGGGCAACATCGTTGACCCCGCGCCGCCCGAGGCGGCAGCCAAGGCCGCATCTACCACCACCCACAAGCTGCTCGACAACCTGCTCAGGCAGTACGCCGGAACCCGCTACAGCTACGACGAGCGCGGCAACATGACCGAGCGCGTCCGCAACGGCTGGCGCACCGTCTTCGAATGGGACGGCTTCAACCGCATGCGCACGGCCACCGATGCAAGCGGCATCACCACGCGCTTCGGCTACGACCCGCTCGGCCGGCGCATCCTCAAGCAGTCGGGCGACGAGACGACCCTGTTCGGCTGGGACGGCGACGTGCTCGCCTTCGAGACCACGCAGAGCCGCTCAGCCCAGGAGGAGGGCGGCGAGCACGGCTCCAGCGTGCACTACATCCACGAGCCCGACTCCTTCGTGCCGCTGCTGCAGGTGCACCAGCCGCGCGCGCTGGCGCTTTGCGAAACGCCGGATGTGAAGGCGTTGATGGCGGCCAACGGCGGCGTGTACGACATCGACCTCGATCCGCTGTGGAACGGCCAGGCGCGACGCGTGCCGCGTGCGTTCGATCGAAAGCAGATCGCGTTCTACCAGTGCGACCACCTCGGCACCCCGCAGGAACTCACGGACCACATAGGCCAGGTGGCCTGGTCGGCGCAGTACAAGGCGTGGGGCGAGGCGAAGGAGGCCATCAGCGAGGCGGGGCGCCGGGCGGGGTTCAGGAATCCGATACGGTTCCAGGGGCAGTACTTCGATGAAGAGACGGGGCTGCATTACAACCGGTATCGGTATTACGACCCGCAGGCGGGGCGGTTCGTGTCGAGCGATCCGATTCGCCTATTTGGCGGCGTCAATCTTCATGGATTCGCTTCCAATCCCATCGAATGGATCGACCCGCTAGGTCTTGCCCGCGTGAAGGGCATCACTCCAAATAATCGAGGGGCTCGTACCACGGTCGAGGGAGGAAGACTTCAGGAACCGGTCGTTGGATACAGTGGTAGCGCTGGCGGGAATGGGCCGGCCCATCCAGTGGTAAAGCAAATGTATGACGATGTCTCGATTGACCAACGATCTGAACAGCACCCTTGGTGCGGCGAACCGGATGCGTTGAGCGCGATTGCTCATTCACGCAATGTCACTAGCGTGGATGAGCTTCGCGACGTTGTTCAGGGGGGCACGTCGACTACCTTGAGGAACGATGGAAAGCGACTTCCCTATTGCTCGTCCTGCAGTGTCGTCATGGGGCGGTTGGGGGTCTGTGATGGGGCGAAAAAATGACTGGACCGTATACCCCGGAAGAGGAAAGAGCACTCGATGCCATCGAGGAGCTGCTCGTCGATCAGCAGGTGTCTTATGCGCAGATGATGAAGATGTACGCGGGGTTCCTGCTGGACTGCATCTCTGCAGGACGCTTTGACACCTCGATTTCGTCGACGGATTTGACGCTCGTTGCGGAGCATCTTCGCAAGGTGAATGAGACCTTCGAACTTCCCGATGGCACGGAACTCCGAAAGCCAGGGCGGAGGGAACTATGGTCCCTCGTACAGGCCGCGGAGAAGGAGCAGCCGCTCTTGTCGGCGCTAGCTCGCTGTGCCGTCTGCTGCTTCTATGAGGATTCCGGGTGGAATCCGGACGAAAAAGAAAGTCCAACTCCTGTCCCGCTCTACCTTCTTCTGCTAAAGCGAGTGGATTCAGAAATTGGAGTGGAATTTTTAGCATATGTCCGCTCCTGCTTTAACCTCTAGAGCTGGCTGCGGAACGACTGACCATGCCGATGATCAACTGCGCGCAGCACGGGTGGCGAGAAGCGGAGCTCACAACGGCAGCTGTCAGCGAACGGGTCGCCGAAGGCGGCGCGGGGCCCGAGAGAGTGGTACTTCTTGACCTGAACTGGGACGGCGTGAGTTTTCCTCTGGCCGCCCTGGATTCGGAACTCCCATTGCCGGAAACGGAATTGAAAGACGGCAACTTGGGCACCGACGACGCGGAAGTCTTCGATACTGTGCTCGGCACCTTGCAGCCGGTTTGCTCCTGTTGCCTTCACACGATCGTCGAGGTTGGAGCGGGCGGTGACTGTGATTGCCGTTGAGTTTGCAACCCATGACACAGCAAATATTTCCTCGTTGCATCCACAAGATGTATCACTACCTGCTCGCCATGAGCGATAACGAACTCGACGAGTTCCACATCAACGAAGATCGTTCTCGCGCCGAGCTGTTCAACGCAATGAAGGCGGACTTCGATAACTTCGGCCCATTGAGCAAGCAAAGAGCGCTGGCAGCTCTGGAGTACATCTGGTCGTCTGGTCAGATCGAGAAGCTCTGGGGTTGGGTCGTACCGCAAGCTTTGGACCTTGATGAAATCGAGGACAAGCGTGGCTACTTGTGCGCCCTTTACGAAAAGCTATCAGGCCATGAACCATCGCACAGAGACTTCGGCCCGGACG
This sequence comes from Variovorax sp. TBS-050B, assembly GCF_029893635.1. Taxonomy (NCBI): domain Bacteria; kingdom Pseudomonadati; phylum Pseudomonadota; class Betaproteobacteria; order Burkholderiales; family Comamonadaceae; genus Variovorax; species Variovorax sp. TBS-050B. The sequence goes on from NZ_JARXYR010000002.1 coordinate 3,451,906, forward strand.
TGGAGTTGGTCAAGAGCGCCGGGCCACATGGCGTTGACGTGCGCGAGTAGTTTCTCCGCCGCCAAAAACTGCGAGGCTCCCGACGTTTATGCGTGGGCCACGTGAGGACATGAAGGAACGGTGGGAAAAGCTACTTCCCTATTGCTCGTCCTGCCGCGTACACAGTCGGGGGGGCTGTGATGGAGCGGAAAAATGACTGGACCGTATACCCCGGAAGAGGAAGAGGAAGAGGAAAGAGCACTCGATGCCATCGAGGAGTTGCTCATTGATCGGCAGGTGCCTTACGCGCACATGATGCATACGTCCGTTCGTATTTCGGGTCGGACGTCCTAGATTCGCATGCGCAACTCTTTCATCTCGCAGCCGCGTCCGCCTGATCCCGGCGAGATCCTAGCCATCGCTCTCGAGGTCGAAGCATGGCAGCGAGAACTGCTGGACGCGTTCTTCGATCAGCACCCTCATGCCGTCGACTTCCAATGGCTGCTGGATTTTCCCAAGACCGGAACCTTGGCCGTCCGAGGCGAGCGCTGGACTTACACGAAGCATGGACTCGGATACCGCTTCTCCGCTTCGTGGGGGTGCGTGATCGATGTGCACAACCATTTCAAGAACTCCTGCCGGATCATTGACGCACATCGACTCGCCGAATATTTTCTCGCCGCGCTGCCCGGAACCGCGCACGGCGTTCAAGATCTGCATGCCAGATTCGAACAAGGTTTGAGGGCTCTGGAATCGCAGGGGCGCTTGAGAAAAGTCGCCACCGCGCCCAACGCCTGGGAACTGATCGAATCTTCGGCCCCCGTTCCGTCAGACGCCCGCCTGCCTCCACTTGAGCGATGAGACTTTTCGCCTCGACGCCGCCAATGCCTCACAAAAATGATGCCCGAACTCACAAAAGCACAGGAAAAGAGGCTTGCGCTTCTTCAAAGGCTGAGCTTTGAAAGATTGTTCCCAGATTCGAGCTTCGATTTTGAGTTGATCCAGTTTCCGGATTCCTCGATGCTCCTTGATGAAATCAAACAAATCACCGATTCGAGAGGCGGGGATGTGACGCGAGGGGTCGCGCAATCGTTTGATGGCCTTGTTGATTTTGCTAAAAATCAAAATGGAAAATGCATCCTCTTGCTCCCAGGTCTGTCTCCTCAGGTTGGATTTGTCTACGCGAAATACCCTGCAATCAAGGTGGAGTCTAGGATGTTGCCTTTTCTGCTGAATTTGGTAAAGGTCAAGTTCGACACGTTTGATTACCTCGCTCTGGCCTCCGAAGATCTCAAGCACGGTGTGGTTTTGGATGTTTACGCCGGAAATCCGGAAATTGAGGGCACAGACGAAGAAATCTGCAAAACTACCGTATGGTAGACGTAGGCCAAGTGCAAGAAGCAGTGTCGTCAACGAAAAAGACAAATTGCTGGAGCATCGCCGCGCCGGCTGATCACCGTCAATGTAATTGCAGGCGCCCATGAACACGTACGGCGACAAAAAAGATCTTGTCTCTCATCTTCTCGAGTATGCGCGAGAAAAGCCCTTCGATCCGATGAAGTGCGCCAAATACTTCTACGCTCAAAAATTGGATGAGAAAATATATAGATTCAATGACGAAGAGTTGAACAGAATCATCGATGAGGTGTCAGGTATGGATGCCGGCGACGAGTTTTTCATCGCGCAAGAGGAGATCATTTCAATGCTGATCGGATATCTTGAAGGTATGAGCAAGGGCTGAGCTTCAGCCCGAGATTTGAAAGACAGTGCGTGCAGAAGTTCGAAGTGCTCTCCGCCACGAAGCATGTGACGCCAAAGCATCGTGCGGTGCTCACGGGTGAGCGCGTTACGCCCCTATGACGACGCTTCAGTCCTGATCCGCCAGACAAGCACATGATCTATTCGGCAGAAGAATTTGTACGTCTCCGATCCAGCGAGCACAAGGCTGACTACGAGCGCGCGGCGCTGGAAGAAGCACCGGTGTCCGTGTGGCGTGACGTGATTGCCGGATACCCTTCCTGGAGGAAATGGGTGGCGCACAACAAGACCGTGCCTCTCGAGATCCTGGCGGACCTTTGTGCATTCGGCGCCGACGTCCGAGTCTTCGTCGCCATGAAAAGGTCCTTGTCTCCGACTCTTTTCCACCGGCTGTCGCAGGACGATGACGCTGTCGTCAGGCAACAGGTCGCAGCGAACAAAAAGGCACCACGCGAAGTCCTGGAGAAATTGAGCCGTGATTCGGACGAGGACGTGGCCAGGGTTGCTCGGTTCAATCTGCAACGATAAGCGCGTAGACACCATTGGAAATGGATCCATTTGAACGTGCTCAGTTCGGAGGCCTGGCAGGGCTGAGCCGCACGCCCGAGATTCAAACTCTGCATGATCTCTTCGACAAACGAATTCCTCGCCCTTTGCGCTTCCGAAGATCCGGAGGATTCAGCGAGGTCACTCTGCGATGAAGCGTTCGAGTGTTTGGGAAGACGTGATATCCAGCTACCGGTCTCATCATATGGATGTCGCCCAAAACCGGACGATCCCGCCGGAGGTGATGAGATTGCTGTGCCAACACGGAAACGAGGCCGTGCGCGCGACATGGGCGGACAAGCGACGTCTTCCGGAAGATCTTCTGAGGTCCTTGTCCGATGATCCGAGCTCACTCGTCCGAAAGAAGATTGCGGCCAATGCCAAGTCGCCGATCGACAGCGTGAAAAAGCTCGCCTTGGGCAGCGATGAGGACGTGGCACGCGTTGCCATGTTCAGGCTGAAATCATCTGATCGCGTCAAGCGTGGGATGGCACGAAGCAAGGCGGTCCGGCATGAATGACTTTTGGGGTTTTCAGTGTCACCGGCGGGCGCTTTCCCTTCGCAGTCTTCGGAGAAGAATAGGAGTTGAGCCAGCACATGAACATCCAGCCTCCGGTCACCGCACTCTTCGAGATCGAGCCCCCTGGCGACCGCCTCCAACTGAACCCACCTCTTGTCGCGGCGCTCGGCCAAGCCTATGCAAGGTTCGCCGCCACCGGGCAGGATCCGAAGCACTTCGAAATCCACATCAGCGAACGCAAGACGCAAGAGGCAGACGAAGACAACGGCGAGAACACGATCGAAATTGCCTTCTCCGCCAAGCTGCCGCGTGGCACCAAAGGCCTGGGCAATGCCGGGCGCGGCGGCCGGTCGATCGTCTACATCGCCTCCGTGTCCACCGGTGAGATCCTTCGCGAGTACCTCAGTCGATAAGTCTCACTCCTGTCGGGAGGACGCGCCGTGGCATGGCTGTCGCTGCACCAGCCCGATACAACCCTCCGGGTTTCCGATAACTAAATCCACTTGATTTAGTCGTCCCGCTCCCCGATAGTCTCCCTGCGCCCGACCTCGAGCCCTGCCGCCCGAGCGCCGGTTCCACCACAACCGCCCGCAGGCGCTCCGCGCCGCAAGGAGACAAACGATGCTCAGCTCCCGCTCCATCCTGGCCATGGCGGCCGCTTCCCTGATTGCCGTGTCGACCACGGCCGCACTCGCGGCCGATCAGCCGGTCATCGGCCTGGTCACGAAGACCGAGACCAATCCCTTCTTCGTGAAGATGAAGGAGGGCGCGCAGGAAGAGGCGAAGAAGCTCGGCGCCAAGCTGCTCTCGGGCGCGGGCAAGGCCGACGGCGACAACGCGGGCCAGATCACGGCGATGGAGAACATGATCGCGGCCGGCGCGAAGACGATCCTGATCACGCCGAGCGACGCGAAGGCGATCGTGCCGGCGATCAAGAAGGCGCGCGACCGCGGCGTGATGGTGATCGCGCTCGACAGCCCGGCCGATCCGCCGGATGCGACCGATGCGCTGTTCGCCACCAACAACTACACGGCCGGGGTGCTGATCGGCGAATACGCCAAGGCCGCGATGGCGGGCAAGCCCGCGAAGATCGTCGCGCTCGACCTGCTGCCGGGCCATCCGGTGGGCGCGCAGCGCCACAACGGCTTCATGAAGGGCTTCGGCCTGCCGGCCAACGACGCGAAGTCGAACGAGCTGTCGAAGGCGCCCGAGATCGTCTGCATGGCCGACAGCTACGGCGACCAGGCCAAGGCGCAGACGGCGATGGAGAACTGCCTGCAGCGCGCCCCCGAGGTGAACCTGGTCTACACGATCAACGAGCCCGCGGCGGCGGGTGCCTACAACGCGCTCAAGCGCGCGGGCAAGGAGAAGGGCGTGCTGATCGTCTCGGTCGACGGCGGCTGCCAGGGCATCAAGGACACCAACGCCGGCATCATCGCCGCGACCTCGCAGCAGTACCCGCTCAAGATGGCGGCGATGGGCGTGGCCGCGGGCGTGGAGTTCGCGAAGACGGGCAAGAAGGCCTCGGGCTACGTCGACACCGGCGTGACGCTGATCGCGGGCAAGAGCGTGCCGGGGGTCGAGAGCAAGGACACCAAGACCGGTGCCGAGCTCTGCTGGGGCAAGAAGTAGAAGGCCGTCGAGGCACGCAGGGAGCACATCCGATGGCGAATTCATCCGCGACCCACCGCATCCCCTGGCACGCGCTCGGGCCCTGGCTGGCCCTGCTAGGCGCCTGCATCTTCTTCGCGACCCAGTCCGACCGCTTCCTCACGGGCGAGAACCTCTCGCTGATCCTGCAGCAGGTGATGGTGGTCGGCGTGATCGCGATCGGCCAGACGCTGATCATCCTCACGGCAGGCATCGACCTGTCGTGCGGCATGGTGATGGCGCTCGGCGGCATCGTGATGAGCAAGTTCGCCACCGAACTCGGGTTGCCGGTGCCGGTGGCCATCCTCTGCGGCGTGGCCGTGACCACGCTGTTCGGCCTGGTCAACGGCCTGCTGGTCACGCGCATCAAGCTGCCGCCCTTCATCGTGACGCTGGGCACGCTGAACATCGCGTTCGCGATCACGCAGCTGTACTCGTCCTCGCAGACCATCACCGACCTGCCCGCGGGCCTCACGGGCCTGGGCACCACGTTCTCCATCGGCAGCACCGCGGTCGCCTGGGGCGCGGTGCTGATGCTCGTGCTGTACCTGCTCGCCTGGTTCGTGCTGCGCGAAACCGCGGCGGGCCGCCACATCTATGCGGTCGGCAACAACGCCGAAGCGACGCGGCTGGTGGGCATTCCCACGCAGCGCGTGCTGCTGGGCGTGTACGTGGCGGCGGGCGTGCTCTACGGCATCGCCTCGCTGCTGTCGGTGGCGCGCACCGGCGTGGGCGACCCGAACGCGGGCCAGACCGAGAACCTCGACGCGATCACGGCGGTGGTGCTCGGCGGCACCAGCCTGTTCGGCGGCCGCGGCATCGTGCTGGGCTCGCTGATCGGCGTGCTGATCGTGGGCGTGTTCCGCAACGGGCTCACGCTGATGGGCGTGTCGTCGATCTACCAGGTGCTGGTGACGGGCGTGCTCGTGATCCTCGCCGTCACGGCCGACCAACTCTCGCGCAAGGGGGCCCGCTGATGAACGCCGTTGCCAACTCCAAGGTCGTGATGCAGGCGAAGGGCCTGGTGAAGCGCTACGGCCAGGTCACGGCGCTCAATGGCGTCGACTTCGAACTGCGCGAGGGCGAGATCCTCGCGGTGATCGGCGACAACGGCGCGGGCAAGTCCTCGCTGATCAAGGCACTGTCGGGTGCGCTGGTGCCCGACGAGGGAGAGATCCTGCTCGACGGGGCGCCGGTGCATTTCCGCAATCCGCTCGACGCGCGCCGTGCGGGCATCGAGACGGTGTACCAGGACCTCGCGGTCGCGCCCGCGATGACCATCTACGAGAACCTCTTCCTCGGGCGCGAGCTGCGCCGGCCCGGCTTCATGGGCCGCGTGCTGCGCATGCTCGACAAGAAGAAGATGCTCGCCGAGAGCGCCGCGCGCATGGCCGACCTGAAGGTGGGCATCCAGTCGATGACGCAGGCGGTCGAGACGCTCTCGGGCGGCCAGCGCCAGTGCGTGGCGGTGGCGCGCAGCGCGGCCTTCGCGCGCCACGTGGTCATCATGGACGAGCCCACGGCCGCACTCGGCGTGAAGGAGGGCAACATGGTGCTCGAGCTGATCCGCCGCGTGCGCGAGCGCGGGCTGCCGGTGGTGCTCATCAGCCACAACATGCCGCACGTGTTCGAGGTGGCCGATCGCATCCACGTGGCGCGCCTCGGCAAGCGCGCGGCCGTGCTCGATCCGAAGAAGATCAGCATGAGCGACACCGTGGCGGTGATGACCGGCGCGATGAACCCCGACCAGCTCCCCGCGGAGGCCCATGCCTGATGCCGAAGCGGCCGTGCGCGCGCCCGATCTGCTGCGCCCGCGCGGCTCCAACCAGGTCGGCATGCGCCAGTTCAACGAGCGCGTGGTGCTGCAGGCGCTGCGCGTTCACGCCAGCCTGCCCAAGGCCGAGCTCGCGCGCTTCACGGGGCTGAGCGCACAGACCATCGGGCTCATCACCGCGCGGCTCGAGGAAGACGGGCTCATCGTCAAGCAGAGCCGCGTGCGCGGCCGCATCGGCCAGCCCTCGGTGCCGCTGGCGCTCAACCCCGACGGCGCCTTCGCGATCGGCATCAAGGTCGGGCGGCGCGGCGCCGAATGGCTGCTGATCGACTTCGCCGCGCAGGTGCGCGAGCGCCATGCGATCAGCTACGACTTTCCGGACGCCGAGGCGCTGCTGCCCGCGATCGCGCAGCACATCGAGCGGCTGCGCGAAGGCCTCGGCCCGCTGGCCGCGCGCAACGTCGGCGTGGGCTTGGCGGCGCCGTTCCAGCTCGGCGGCTGGCACCGCACGCTCGGCCTCTCCAAGGCGCAGGCCGACCGCTGGAACCAGATGGACCTGGCCGCCGAAGTGCGTGCGCGCACGGCCGTGCCCGTGAGCTTCGCGCGCGACACGGTGGCGGCCTGCGTGGCCGAGCTCGTCGGCGGGCGTGGGCACGATTTGAAGAGCTTCCTCTACATCTTCGTCGACACCTTCGTCGGCGGCGGGCTGGTCATCAACTCGCACCTGCACACCGGCGCGCACGGCAACGCGGGCGCGCTGGCGTCGCTGCCGATGCAGTCGGTGCCGGCCCGGCAAGGCTCGGCGATGCCGCCGCAGGTCATGGCCGAGGCCTCGCTGTGGGAGCTCGAGCAGCGCCTGCAGCGCGAAGGGCTCGATCCCACCGCCGCCTACGACGACCGCGCGCTGCAGCCGCCGTTCGCGCCCGCCACGCAGGCATGGCTCGGCTCCGCCTCGCTGGCGCTCGCGCACGCCATCGTGAGCAGCACCGCGGTGCTCGACCTGGCCGACGTGGTGATGGACGGCTCCATGTCGCGCGCGCTGCTGCAGGCGCTGCTCGACCAGACCCGCGCCGCGCTCGGGCGCTGCAACTGGGAGGGACTGTGGCCGCCCCAGCTGCACGGCGGCCGCGTCGGTGCCCAGGCCAGCGCGCTCGGCGGCGCGATGCTGCCGCTGCATGCCAACTTCGCGCCCGATCCGGATGTGTTCCTGAAGGCCGCCTGAGCCTGTGGATTGTGCGCAGGCCCCCGTGCGTGTAACGGGGGTGTTGCATCACGTGCGGTCGTAACGTGGCGGAACGTCCGGTTGCGAGCGTGCCGGGTCGCGCGGCTTTTTGAATACTTGCTGGCTATTTTTTGCGCCGGGCGAACGGCACGGCGCATCGGCACGCATATTGCGCCTGCAGCAAGGGGGCGTGGCGACCCCCGAGCACTTCTGCGACGGAACCAAGGGGCGAGCAAGCATGAACGAGACGGCACATCATTTCCTGGACTGCTACATGCGCGGCGCCGAGCCCGACGGCGGCTGGACCTTCCCCAAGGCGCTGCGACAGGCACAACTCGACTACACACCCGCGAGCCTGCAGCGCGTGAACCTGCTGCTCGACGAGATACGCGCGCGGCTGAGTCCGCAGCGCGATGCCTTCCTCGCCATGCCGGGCGCGCGCAACTTCTGCGCGCTGCTCGCGTACTACCTGGTCGCCTATGTCGCGAAGCGCTCGGGCGCGCGCTTCGACTGGCACGACGCGGCGGCGGCGCAGCAGGTGCTCGGGACCGAAGCGCGGCTGCCGCAGGCGTCGATGTCGCGCATCGTCGCCATCGCTGGCGACGCCGGCGTGGCGCTGCTGCCGCTCGGCTGGATCGAGGAAAAACTGTTTGGCGGCGGGGCCGTGCCCGATTGCACCGACTACCTCGCGGAGGCCGCGGCGCAACTCGACCATGCCGGCCCCTTCGTCTGGGCCGCCGGCGCACGCTGCGCCGGGTTGCTGGCCTCGCATGCGCTGTACCTTCTCTCGTGGGGCGAGGCCTTCCCGCCCACGGTGTTGCTGCCGGATGCGCGCGGCGAGTGCACGACCTTCGTGCCGCTGCCCGACGACGGCAGCGGCAGCGCGCTGCGGCAGGGCCGCGATGCGCTGGCCGACGCGGCGCAGAACCATCCCTACGCGGCCTTCGCACACCATGCGCACGTGATGCTGCCTTCGGGGCGGGCGAGCGATGCGGTGCTCGTCGAACTGCGCTGCCATGGCGATGCGCCGCTCGCGCTCACCGTCGCATTCCCCTTCCGGTCCGCGAGCGATCCGCGCGGCTTCGCGATCCATGATGCCGAGCGCTTCGAAGGCGAGGTACCGCCAGAGGCGCAGGCGCTCTTCGCCCAGGCGCTCGATGCCGGGATCGCCGACTTCGAGTGGCCGTCGGGCTCGTGGTCGCACTACCGCGTGGCCGGGCCGGATGCGCGCGTCGAAGCCTAGGCTTCAGGGCTTCCAGCGCCGCAGTCCCAGTTCGTCGGCCAGCCGGCGATAGGCCTCGATGCGCGCCTGCACGTAGCTTTCGAGCGCGGCGCCCGTGAGCGCGAACGGATGCAGGCCGTGCCGCTCGCGCAGCGCCGCATAGCCCGGCGCGGCCGTGGCCTCGGCCAGCGCGGCGCGCCAGGCCTCGACGGCCGCATCGGGAACGTTCGCGCTCAGGTACAGCCCGCGCACGGTGGGCCAGACGATGTCCACACCTTGCTCGCGCGCGGTCGGCACGCCGCTCAGGGCCCCGCCGAGCCGCGTCTCGGACAGCACCGCGAGCAGGCGCACCGCCGCGCCGCCGGCGATGGCCTGCTGCGCCTCGGCCGCATCGCCCGGGAAGACATCCACATGCCGGCCCTGCAGCGCGGTCAATGCATCGCCGCCGCCTTCGAACGAGACGAAGCGCATGGCGCGGTGGTCGCGCCCGGCCGCGCGCACCAGCAGCGCGGCCTTGACCCAGTCCTGGCTGCCCACGGTGCCGCCGGCGCCGAAGACCAGCCGGGAACCGTCCTGCCGCAGCGCCGCGAGCAGGTCCTGCAGCCGGCGCAGCGGCGAATCGCGGTGCACCGCGATCACGCCGTAGTCGGTGCCAAGCGTGGCGATCCAGCGCACGGCCGTGGGCGTATGCGGGCCGAAGCGGCCCTGCGCGAGGTTGAGCAGCGAGCCGCTGGAGAACGCCACCAGGGTGGACGGTCCGCCGAGCCGGCCGGTGGCGACGCGGTCGAAGGCGACCGCGCCGATGCCGCCCGGCAGGTAGCGCTGCGCCAGCGGCGGCCGCATCGGGCGCACCGCCTGCAGCGCATCGCGCGCGAGCGCGCAGGTGAGGTCGAAGCCGCCACCGGGCTTGGCGGGAATCACGCAGTCGGCCGGGCCGGCCGCGGGATCGCCACCCTGCGCCGCGGCGATCTGCGCCGCACCGGGCACGAGCAGCGCGGCGAGCGTGCGCAGCGCCTGGCGTCGATTGGCGAAGGTGGGCTTCATGGGGAAGTGGCGCCGAAGCCGCTCAGCCGGCGGCCGGCCGCGGCCAGCGGATGATCGCATGGAGCCCGGGGCCGGCGGCGCGCGCCTCCAGCCGGAGCTCGCCATGGTGCCGCTCGGCGATCGAGCGCGCGATCGCGAGCCCGAGGCCGAAGCCGCCCTTGCCGGCGCGCGCGCCGCGGCGGAAGCGCTGGCCCAGCACCGCGCGCTCCTCCTCGGCCAGGCCCGGACCATCGTCTTCCACGTGCAGGCTCCAGCCGGCGGCGTCGCCGGTCGCGAACAAGGTGACCGTGCCCTCGGCCGGCGTGTAGGCGATGGCGTTCGCGACCAGGTTGCCGAGCGCTTCGCGCAGCAGCGCCCGGTCCGCGACTGCGACGAGCCCGGGCACGCCCGCCTGGAGGCCGAGGTCGATGCGCTTGGCGCGCGCGAGCGGCAGCAGGTCCAGCGCGACTTCGCGCAGCAGGGCATCGAGTTCGAAGGCCGCGGGCGCGAAAGCCACGGTGTCGCTGCGTCCCAGCGCGAGCAGCTGCTGCGCACTGCGCGTGGCGCGGCCGATCTCGGCGCCCAGCGCATCGAGGGCGGCGCGCACCTGCGCCGGGTCGTCGGCGCGCCTGGCGTAGTCGGCCTGCATCTGCAGCGTGGTCAGGTGCGTGCGCAGCTGGTGCGAGGCATCGTCGAGGAACTCGCGCTGCTGCGCCACCAGTTCCTGCGTGCGTGCCATCTGCTGGTTGACCGCCTCCACCAGCGGGCGCACCTCGGCGGGCAGCCCCGCTTCGGGGATGTGCCGGAGGTCGTCGCTCGCGCGCTGCCGCACCTCGCGCGCGAGCCGCGACAGCGGCCGCAGCGCCGCCGCGAGCGCCAGCGCGGTGCCGCACAGCAGCAGCGCCAGCACCAGCGCATCGCGCAGCGCCGCGCTGCGCACGAAGCGCGCGGTGAAGGCCTCGCGCGACCGCGTGCTCTCGCCGACCTGGACCAGCACGCTGCGGCCGGTGCTGCCCGCCGGCGTGCGGTCGAGGTCGCGCCGGTAGGCTGCGAGCCGCACCGCCTCGCCGAAGTAGCTGGCGTCGTAGAAGGTCGGCACGCCGAGCGCGAGTTCGCCGGGCGGCGCGGGCAGGTCGGCGCTGCCGAGCTCGACCAGCCCGTCGGAGCTCGCGACGCGAAAGAACACCTGGCCGCTCGCGGTGAGCTCGAAGAACTCGAACATCGCATACGGCAGCTCGACCGAGAGGCCGCCCGAGGCGGTCGAGATGTTGGCATCGATGGACTTGAGCGCACCGAGCAGCGAGCGGTCGTAGGCGGCGTTGGCCGCCGCGAGCGCGTCGTGCCGCGTCATCCACAGTTCGAGTCCGGTCACGGCCAGCAGCGCCGGAAACAGCAGCAGCGCGAGCCGCTGCAGCAGGCTCGCGCGGCGCAGCCGGTCGGCGAGGGCGCGGAGGGTGCGCATGCGCTCAGCTTCTCAACCCGCTTCCGCCTCGAGCATGTAGCCCAGGCCGCGCAGCGTGACGATGCGCACGCCCGTGCCGTCGAGCCGCTTGCGCAGCCGGTAGACGAAGACCTCGACCGCCTCGGGATGCACGTCGTCGTCGTCGGAGAACACGCGCTCCAGGATCTGCTGCTTCGACAGCGGCTCGCCGCTGCGCTGCAGCAGCACGCGCAGCACCGCCGCCTCGCGCGGCGAGAGCGGCAGCGCCTCGCCCTGCAGCACGAACTGCCGCCGCGCGCCGTCGTAGGCCAGCGGCCCGCAGGCCAGCCGCGGATGCTCCACGCCGCGCGCGCGCCGCACCAGCGCATGCAGCCGCGCCTCGAGCTCGGCCAGCGCGAAGGGCTTGGCGAGGAAGTCGTCGGCGCCTTCGTTGAGCGAGGCCACGCGCTCGCCGAGCGAATCGCGCGCGGTGAGGATCAGCGCCGGCAGCCGCTGGTCGCGCTCGCGCAGCCGCTGCAGCACCGTGTGCCCGTCCATGCCCGGCAGGCCCAGGTCGAGCACCAGCGCATCGTGCTCGCGCTGCTGCAGCGCCCGGTCGGCCAGCCGGCCGTCGTCGACCCATTCGACCTGGATGCCCGCATGCTCGAGCGCCTTGCTGAGCCAGGTGCCCAGGGTGTGTTCGTCTTCGACCAGCAGGATGCGCATGGGGGGTGATCCTAGGGCCGGAAGGCGGGATCGGACAGCCGAACGCAGAAGTCGCGAAGAGTTCGCAGAAGACGCAGAAGCAGGATCGAAAGATCTTTTGGGATTCCTTCTGCGACTTCTGCGCGACTTTTGTATTTCTTCTGCGTTCGGCTGCCCGTTCCCGCCTTCAATCCGGCTTGATGTTGGCCCTGGCGATGACCTTCTGCCAGCGCGCCTGCTCGGCCGCGATGAACTGCGCGAACTGCTCGGGCGTGCCGCCCACGGCCTCGGCGGCGTCGGCCGTCAGCCGCTGCATCGCGTCGGGCGACTTCACGGCCTTCATCGTCTCGGTCGAGAGCTTCGCGAGGTGCGCGGGCTCGATGCTCGCGGGCGCGAGCATGCCGTACCACTGCGTCATCTCGAAGCCCGGGAAGCCCTGCTCGGCCACCGTCGGCACGTCGGGCAGCTGCGCCAGGCGCCTGGCCGAGCCGGTGGCGATGCAGCGCACCTTGCCGGCCTTGATGAAGGGGATGATCGCCGCCGCGCCGATGGCCGAGGCGTCGAGCCGGCCCGAGAGCAGGTCGGTCACCATCGGCCCGGTGCCGCGGTAGGGCACGTGCAGCATGAACACGCCGGCCGTCATCTTCAGGTACTCGAAGGCCAGGTGCCCCGCGCTGCCGTTGCCCGCCGAGCCGTAGCTGAGCTTGCCCGGCTTCGACTTGGCATAGGCGATGAACTCCTTGAGGTTCTGCGCCGGCACGTCGGGATGCACCACGTACAGGCTCGGCACCTTCGCGAGCAGGCTCACCGGCTTGAAGTCCTTGTTCGGGTCGTAGGGCAGCTTCGGGAAGATGTAGGGATTGACGGCCAGCGTGCCGATGTGGCCGAGGATCAGCGTGTGCTGGTCGTTCGCACGCGCCACCTCGCTCATCGCGATGTTGCCGGCCGCGCCGGGCTTGTTGTCGACGAACACGCTCTGGCCCAGCGTGCGCGAGAGTTCGGCGGCGGTCGAGCGCGCCACGATCTCCGAGCTGCCGCCGGGCGCGAAGGGCACGACGAAGCGCACCGACTTGCTGGGCCACGCGGCCTGGGCCGAGGCCAGCGGGGGCAGCAGGCCGCCGAGCGCGAGCGCCGAGCCCTGCTGCAGCCAGCGGCGGCGCGTGGGCGAGGCATCGTGGAAGAGGTGGTCGGTGAAGGGGTGGGGCATGGCGAGCGTCTCCGTCTTGGTGTTCGAGAAGCCGGCATCGTGCGCGCGCGATGCTGTCGGAATGCTGTCAGATCAGGTTGCGCATCGCCTGCGCCGTTTCGCGCAGCACCGGCAGCACGCGCGCCACGGCATCTTCGGAGCTTTCGTGGCCCATCGGCATCGTGATGTTGAGCGCACCCACGAGCGTGCCGTGCCGGTCGCGCAGCGGCACCGCGATACCGCGCGAGTTGAGGTCGAGCTGCTGCTCCGACAGCGCCCAGCCCTGGGCCCGGATGCGCGCGAGCTCGAGCTTCATGCGCTCCATGCTCGCGATGGTGTGCGAGGTGAAGACCGTGAGCTGCCGGGTCGCGAGCCAGTCGGCGATCTCGGCCTCGCTGCGCAGCGCGAGCATCAGCATGCCGGAGGCCGTGACCTGCGCCGGCACGCGCGCGCCGAGCACGTAGCCGGTGCTCATGCTGCGGTTGGGGCCGTTGCGCGCGATGTAGACCACCTCGTCGCCGTCCATCACGCTGAGGTAGGCGATCTCGTTGGTGCCGGCCGCCACGCGCTGCAGGAAGGGCTGCACCACGCGCGGCAGCCGCGCCGACTCGAGGTACGACTGGCCCAGCCGCAGCACGCGCGGCGTGAGCCAGAACAGCTTGCCGTCGCTCGCGACGTAGCCCATGTGCTGCAGCGTCAGCAGGTAGCGCCGCGCGGCGGTGCGGGTCATGCCGGTGCGCTCGCCGGCTTGGCTGGCGGTCAGGCGGGGGTGCGCGTCGTCGAAGGCCTCGATGATGCTCACGCCGCGTTCCAGGCCTGCGATCCAGTCGCGCTTGTCAAGGCCGGCGGGGGGGGGTGCGTCGTCCGCGGGTGGTTTTGCCATGGTGTTAACCCTAGGTTTGATCGATCGTCGATTAATCGAGATCGATTATCGAACGTTTGGGCGGCTTGGCGGCTGCGCGGTCGGCGCGATGGGACTATAAAGCCCTGCATCGGCCCGTCCATAGGGCGATTGACGAACGGAAGCAAGCCCATGAGCCACTCCATCAACGGCAGCACCCAGGCCTACCTGATCCCTGGCGATCCGGTGCGCAACGTGCGGCTGCCGCGCATGTTCAACGCGGCCTTCGAGCGCTTCGGCATCGATGCGGTGCTGGTGCCGGTGCAGGTGCCGCTGCGCGACTTCGCGGTGTTCTTCAAGGCCGCCTTCCTCGCGCGCAACGTGCTCGGCATGGTGATCGCGCCGCCGCACAAGCCGATGGCGGTCGACCTGCTCGACGGCTGCGGCCTCTTCGGCCGCGTGGCGGGCTCGGTCAACGTGGTGCGCCGCATCGAGAACAACGAACTCGAGGGCGACCTGTTCGACGGCGAGGGCCTGATCGGCGCGCTCGATCACTACAACATCCCGTTCCGCGGCAAGCGCGTGCTGATCCTCGGCGCGGGCGTGAGCGCCGCGGCCATCGGGGTGGCGCTGGCCGAAGGCGGCACCGTCGACGGCGCCGAGCACATCGCCTTCTACGACACCTCGGCCGGCCGGGCCGCCGGCGTGGCGGCCAAGCTCGACGCCTTCTTCGACGCCAGCGTGACCGCGGTCGAGAGCAACGCGCCCGAGGGCTACGACCTCGTGATCAACGCCACGCCGCTCGGGCTGGTCGAGGGCGATGCGCTGCCGCTCGACGTGTCGCGCATGGACAGCCATGCGGCGCTGTTCGACATCCTGCTGCGCAACCAGCCCACGCCGCTGGTGCAGGCGGCGCGCGCGCGCGGGCTCAATGCGCAGGCGGGCTTCGAGATGCTGATCCAGCAGATGCCGCACTACTTCCGCTACTTCGGCCACCTCGACGCGGCCGCGGCCATGCAGGCCGATGCGGACTTCCTGCGCGAGATCATCTATCCGAGCGCGATGCGCGACGAGATCGCCCATCCGCTGCGCTACCGCTCGGCCAACGTCGCCTGACGCCCTTCTTTTTCTCCGAGAACCGACGACCACCTTCATGCTTTCCGGCAAGACCACCCTCATCGCCCACCTGGGCTATCCGACCGAGGCCTTCAAGGCGCCGATGATCTACAACCCCTGGTTCGAGAAGCAGGGCATCGACGCGATGGTGGTGCCGATGGGCGTGAAGCCCGAGGACTACGCGGCCTCGCTCGCGCAGATCTTCCGCTTCTCGAACCTGCGCGGCGCGCTCGTCACCATGCCGCACAAGGTCACGACCATGGCGCTGGTGGACGAGGTCACGCCCACGGCGCGCATCGCGGGCGCCTGCAACGCGATCCTCAGGCGGCCCGACGGCACGCTGCTGGGCGACCAGTTCGACGGCGCCGGCTTCGTGCGCGGCGTGGAGCGCAAGGGGCGCCTGTTCAAGGGCACGCGCGTGCTGGTCTCGGGCGCAGGCGGCGTGGGTTCGGCCATCGCGGCTTCGATCGCCGCGGCCGGCGCGGCGGAGCTGATGCTCTTCGATGCCAACCCGGCCTCGGCCGAGGCGCTCGCCGCGCGGCTGCGCGAACACCATCCGCAGATGAAGGTCGCCACCGGCGCGAAGGACCCGGCGGGCTTCGACGTGATCGTCAATGCGACGCCGCTCGGCATGAAGGACGACGACCCGCTGCCCTTCGACGTGGACCGGATCGACCCCGGTACCTTCGTCGGCGAGGTCGTGATGAAGACCGAATACACGCCGCTGCTGCAGGCCGCGAAGGCCAAGGGCTGCGCGGTGCAGGTCGGCACCGACATGCTGTTCGAGATGATCCCGGCGTACCTCGAGTTCTTCGGCTTCGGCACCGCCTCGCCGGACGAGCTGCGGGCGGTGGCGCGGCTGAGCTACTGACATGAAATACGGGCAGCCGGACGCAGAAGTCGCAAAGGTCTCGCAGAAGTCGCAGAAGTAAATCCAAAAAAATGATTCCGGTTTCTTTTGCGGCTTCTGCGTGATTTTTGTATTCCTTCTGCGTTCGGCTGTCCGATCCCGTATTCGCCTTAACCGTCGCTTCCAACCATGAGCATCTTCGAAGGTTTTCTTTCCACGTCCGAGACGCTCGGCGCCTTCAGCGACCGCGCCTTCGTCGACGCGATGCTGCGCTTCGAGGCCGCGCGCTCTCGCGCGCCCAGGCCGCCGAGGGGTTGATCCCCGAGAGCGCGGCGCATTCCATCGTCGGCAGCTGCAAGGTCGAGCTGTTCGATGTCGCCAAGATCGTGCGCGAGAGCGGGCGCGCCGGCAGCGTCGCGATTCCGCTCGTCAAGGCGCTGCGCGAGGCGGTGGGCCTGTTCAACGCCGAGGCCGCGCCCTTCGTGCATTTCGGCAGCACCAGCCAGGACGTGATCGACAGCGCGATGGCGCTGGTCACGCGCGAAGCGGTGGCGCTGGTCGAGGCCGACCTCGCCAAGGCGGCCGGCGCGCTGCTGCGGCTCGCGGTGCAGCATGCCGAGACGCCGATGCTCGCGCGCACGCTGATGCAGCCGGCCTCGGTCACCAGCTTCGGCTTCAAGTGCGCGGGCTGGGCGGCGCCGCTGGTGCGCAGCCGCGTCCGCCTGCGTGCGGCGGCGAGCCATGCGCTGCAGCTGCAGCTGGGCGGCGCGGTCGGCACGCTGGCGCAGATGAAGGGGCAGGGCGCGGCGGTGCGCAGGCGCATGGCCGCCGAACTCAAGCTCGGCGATCCTGGCGCGACCTGGCACACGCAGCGCGACGAATGGGTGGCGCTCGGCTGCGAACTCGGCCTCCTCACCGGCAGCCTGGGCAAGATCGCGGTCGACATCGCGCTGCTCGGGCAGTACGAGGTCGGCGAAGTCACCGAGCCCAGCGAGCCCGGCCGCGGCGGCTCGTCGGCGATGCCGCACAAGCGCAACCCGGTGGCCTCGATGGTCGCGATCGCCGCCGCGCACCGCGCGCCGCAGCGCGTGGCCGCCTTGCTCGGCGCGATGCCGCAGCAGCACGAGCGCGCCCTCGGCGCCTGGCAGGCGGAGCTGGCCGAATGGCCGCAGCTCTTGATGTCGGCGCACGGCAGCGTGCGTGCGATGGCGGCCGCATTGCCGGGCCTGCAGGTGGACGCCGCGCGCATGCGCGCCAACATCGACCGGCTGCGCGCCGAGCTGCCGCGCAGCGCCGCCGACGAATGGTTCGATCCGGCGCTCGCCGCCGGGGCCGGGCAGACCGCGCGCGCCGAAGCCGAGGCGCTCCAGGCCCAACTCTCAGACAAGGAACTCTCTGCATGACCGCACCCGAACAACCGGGCTCCGCCGACTACGAAGCCGGCCTCGTCAACCGCCGCCGCGTGCTCGGCGATGCCTGGGTCGACCGCTCGCTCGCGAACCGCAACGCCTTCAACGCCGAGTTCCAGGAACTCATCACGCGCCATGCGTGGAACGACATCTGGGGCCGGCCCGCGCTCGGCGACAAGACGCGCCGCTTCATGGTGCTGTCGATGATGCTCGGCATCCATGCCTACGAGGAGTTCGCGATGCACGTGCGCGCCGCGCTCGACGGCCCGCCCGAATCGCGCCTCACGCCCGATGACATCAAGGAAGTCATCATGATGGCCGCCATCTACTGCGGCGTGCCGGTGGCCAACCATGCCTTCGGCATCGCCACCGGCATCCTGCGCGAAAAGGGCCTGCTGCCGCCAGCGGCGGCGCAGTGAGCGCGCCGCGCCCCGGGGGCGGCGGCCGCCTTTTTCGGCCCGGCTTCACGCTGCTGCTGCCCCTGCTGCTCGCGGCCCAGCCGGTGGCGACCGACAGCTACCTGCCGGCGCTGCCCGCGATCGCGAACGAGCTCGGCTCGGCCAGCACCAGCCTCACGCTGTTCGTGCTGGCCTTCGGCTGCGCGCAGCTGCTCTGCGGGCCGCTGGCCGACCGCTTCGGCCGCCGGCCGGTGCTGCTCGCGGGGCTGGCCTGCTACGTGGTCGCGGCGCTCGGCGGCGCCTTTGCGCACAGCGTGGCGATGCTCGCGGCCTGCCGCACGCTGCAGGGCTTCTCGATGGCCGCCATCCTGGTCTGCGCGCGCGCCGCGGTGCGCGACCTCTATCCCGCGCACGAAGGGCCGCACGTGATGGCGCGCGGGCTCACGGGCCTGGGCGTGGTGGGGCTGCTCGCGCCGCTCGTCGGCGCATGGCTGGTGCAGGGCGCGGGCTGGCGCTGGGTGATGGGGCTGATGGCGCTCTATGCGCTGGTGCTGTTCGCGCTGTGCTGGCGCGCCTTCGGCGAAACGCGGCAGCCGCTCGCCGAAGGCGCGCCCGCGACGCAGCGCGGCAGCACGCGCGCGGTGTTCGCGAGCCGCAGCTTCCGCGCCTGGGCTTCGGTGGCCGCGGCCACCTACGGCGGGCTGTTCTGCTTCCTGCTGCTCTCGCCGATGGTCTACATCGGCTACCTCGGCTGGTCGCCCGCGTGGTACGGCTGGATTCCCGCGGGCGGCTCGCTGGTCTACATCTTCAGCACCACCATGTGCCGGCGCCTGCTGCGCCGCCACGGACCGGTGCGCACCGTGCAGCTCGGCGCCATGCTGAGCATCGCGGGCGCGGCGATCCAGGCGCTGGGCTGCTGGCTCGCGCCGCAGAGCGCGCTGCCGCTGCTCGCGGGCCATGCGGTCTACTGCCTGGGCCATGGCATCCACCAGCCCTGCGGCCAGGCCGGCGCCGTGGGCGACCTGCCGCATCTTGCCGGCCGCGCCGTCTCGTGGTCGGGTTTCGGCATGATGATGGTGGCTTTCGGCGTCGGCCAGATCGCGGCACAGTTCGTCGACACGGGCTATTCGAACGGCGCGTGGCCGATGGTCGTGCCGATGCTGCTCGCGGGCGGCGTGCTGCTGGCCATCGCGTTCCTGTGGCTGCCGCGCCTCCACCAACCACCCCATCCGACCAGGAAGGAAACACCATGACCCGTTTGAACGTCGTCCGCGAAGGCAGCGGTCCCTTCGTCGTGCTGAGCCATGCGCTCGGCTGCGACCTGCACATGTGGGACGGCGTGGCCGAGCAGCTCGCGCGCGGCCACACCGTGATCCGCTACGACCACCGCAACCATGGCGGCTCCGAAGTCGTGCCGGGCGCGCTGCACGTGGAAACGCTGGCGCAGGACGCGGCCGAGCTGATCCGGCGCGAGGCCGGCGGCGAGCCGGTGCACTTCGTCGGCCTGTCGATGGGCGGCATGACCGCCCAGGCGCTCGCGGTGCGGCATCCCGAGCTGTTGCGCAGCATCGTGATCGCGAACTCGTCGGCCCACTACCCCGACCGCTCGCCATGGCGCGCGCGCGTCGAGACCGTCGCCTCGCAGGGCGTGGCGGCCATCGCGCAGGGCGCGGTGGCACGCTGGCTCACGCCCGGCTACGTGACGACCGGCGAGGGCAAGGCCGCGGCCCAGGCGCTCCACGAGGTGCTGGTGCGCACCGGTCCGCAGGGCTACATCGAGGCCTGCCAGGCGGTGGCGGCGATCGATTTCCGCGACAGCAACCGCCGCATCGCCGTGCCCACGCTGGTGATCGCGGGCGTGCAGGACGAGGCCACGCCGCTCGCGATGTCCGAAGCCATCGCGGCGGCGATTCCTGGTGCACGGCTCGCGACCATCGACGCGGCGCACCTGAGCGCGGTGGAGCGGCCGGTGGAGTTCAGTCAGCTGCTGATCGATTACTGGCGCAGCCTTTGAGGAAACGGCTTCGGGCCACCCGGCCCACGCCTAGGTCTAACCCCTATTACGTCCGAACAGTGCACGTTTGCGTTCGATCATCGAACGCTACATGCATGCGAAGCGTTGTAGCGGGCGCAGGCTGTTCCTACAGTCACGTCCCATGCACCGCGCCATCGCCACCGTCTCCCTCAGCGGCACGCTTCGCCAGAAGCTCGAGGCCGTCGCGGCCGCGGGTTTCCAGGGCATCGAGCTGTTCGAGAGCGACTTCGTCAATTTCAGGGGTTCGGCCGCCGAGCTGCGCCGCATTGCCGCGGACCTGGGCCTTTCGATCGACCTCTACCAGCCGTTCCGCGACTTCGAGGCGATGCCCGAGGCGCAGTTCCGCCGCAGCCTGGATCGCGCCGAGCGCAAGTTCGATCTGATGGCGGCGATGGGCGCGCCGCTGATGCTGTGCTGCTCGAACACCTCGCCGCTCGCCGTCGACGACCCGGCGCTGGCGGCCGCGCAGCTGCACGAACTCGCCGAGCGCGCCGCGCGCCGGGGGCTGCGCGTGGGCTTCGAGGCGCTGGCCTGGGGTCGCTTCACTTCGCGTTACGGCCAGGCCTGGGAGATCGTGCGCCAGGCCGATCATCCCGCGCTCGGGCTGATCCTCGACAGCTTCCACACGCTATCGCTGAAGGACGATCCCGCGAGCATCGCGCGCATCCCGGGCGAGAAGATCTTCTTCCTGCAGATGGCCGATGCGCCGCTGCTCTCGATGGACGTGCTGCAGTGGGCGCGCCACCACCGTTCGTTTCCGGGCCAGGGCGAGCTCGAGGTGATCGGCTTCTTCGAGCAGGTGCTGCGCGCGGGCTATGCCGGGCCGCTGTCGCTCGAGATCTTCAACGACCTGTTCCGCGAGACGCCGAACCGCCGCACCGCGGTGGATGCGATGCGCTCGCTGCTGTACCTCGAGAGCGAGGCGCGGCGCCGGCTCGCGGCCCGCGGCCGTCGAACCGACGCCCGCCGTCGCTCTGTTCGCGCCGCCGCCGGCGCCTGCGCTCTCGGGCCTGTCGTTCATCGAATTCGCGGCCGACGAGGCCGCCGCCGCGACGCTGGGCACGCTGTTCGAGCAGCTCGGCTTCCGCCGCATCGGCCGGCACCGCTCCAAGGCCGTGGCGCTGTACCGCCAGGGCGAGATCAACCTGCTGGTCAATGCCGAGCCCGACTCGTTCGCGCGCGGCCGCTTCGAGGCGCATGGGACTTCGGTCTGCGCGCTCGGCGTGCGCTGCGCCGATCCGCAGGCGGCCGTCGACCGCGCCACCGCGATGTGCTCGCAGCGCCACGACAGCCCCGTGGGACCGGGCGAACTGCGGGTGCCCGCGATCGTGGCGCCGGGCGGCAACCTGATTCACTTCGTCGCCGAGTCGCTCGGGGCGGACGGCCTCTACGAAGCCGACTTCGTGCGCGACGATGCGGCAGAGGTTCGCGGCGCCGGCCTCGTGCGCATCGACCACGTGGCGCTCGGCCTCGCGCTCGACCAGCTCGACACCTGGGTGCTGTTCACGCGCGCGGTGCTCGGCCTCTCGCCTGGCGAGAGCCTGGAGCTGGCCGATCCCTTCGGACTGATCCGCAGCCGCGGCGTCGCCAATGCCGACCGCAGCGTGCGGCTGGTGCTCAACGTCTCGCTGAGCCAGCGCACGCGCACCGCGCGCACCTTGAGCCGCACGGGCGGCGGCGCGGTGCACCACATCGCGCTGGCCTGCGCGGACATCTTCGACACCGTGGCGCAGCTGCGTGCGCGCGGCACGCGCTTCGTGCCGATCTCGGACAACTACTACGACGACCTCGGCACGCGCATCGAACTCGACCCCGCGCTGCTCGCGCGCATGCGCGACGCCGGCGTGCTCTTCGATCGCTCGCCGGCCGGCGACTACCTGCACATCTACACCGAGAGCCTCGACGGCGGGCTCTTCTTCGAACTCGCGCAGCGCACCGCGGGCTACGACGCCTACGGCGCGCTCAATGCCCCCGCGCGCATGGCCTCGCAGGCGCAGGACTGATTTCCTTCTTTCCGTTTTTCTTTCCTCAACCCGGAGACACGCATGGCAAACCCCATGGCCCACGAGCCCCAAGGCCGGCACCAGTCGAAGAAGGCCGCCGCGAGCGGCTGGATCGGCTCGGCGCTCGAGTACTACGACTTCTTCATCTACGCCACCGCGGCGGCGCTGATCTTTCCGCAGATCTTCTTTCCCAAGGGCGATCCGAAGACGGCCATCATCGCCTCGCTCGCGACCTACGGCGTGGGCTACATCGCGCGGCCCATCGGCGCCTTCGTGCTCGGCCACTGGGGCGACACGCACGGGCGCAAGCAGGTGCTGGTGCTGTGCATGTTCCTGATGGGCTTCTCGACCGTGGCCGTCGGGCTGCTGCCGACCTACGACCAGGTCGGCCTGCTGGCGCCTGCGCTGCTGGTGCTGATGCGGCTGATCCAGGGCTTCGCGGTGGCGGGCGAGATCTCGGGCGCGAGCTCGATGATCCTCGAGCACGCGCCCTTCGGCCGGCGCGGCTTCTTCGCGAGCTTCACGCTGCAGGGCGTGCAGGCCGGCCAGATCATGGCCGCGGCCGTGTTCCTGCCGCTCGCGCACTACATGCCCGAGGAGGCCTTCAACTCGTGGGGCTGGCGCATTCCGTTCCTGCTGAGCTTCCTGGTGATCGTCGCGGGCTACATCATCCGCCGCGAGGTCGACGAGACGCCGGCCTTCGCCGAGGTCGACAAGAAGGGCGAGGTGCCCCGTGCGCCGATCATCCAGGCCTTCACCGACAGCTGGCGCGACATGCTGCGCGTGATCTGCATGGCGCTGATGAACGTGATCCCCGTGGTGGCCACCGTGTTCGGCGGCGCCTACGCGGTGCAGGCCGCCTACGGCATCGGCTTCCAGAAGGACGTGTACCTGTGGATTCCGGTGCTCGGCAACATCGTGGCGGTGCTGGTGATCCCGTTCGTGGGCAACCTCTCGGACCGCATCGGCCGCAAGCCGCCGATCATCGTCGGCGCGCTGGCCTCGGGGCTGCTGTCGTTCGTCTACCTGTATGCCATCAGCATCAAGAACGTGCCGCTCGCGATCTGCATGTCACTGCTGATGTGGGGCGTGGTCTACCAGGGCTACAACGCGACCTTCCCGAGCTTCTATCCGGAACTGTTCCGCACCCGCAGCCGGGTCTCGGCCATGGCGGTCTCGCAGAACCTCGGCACCACCGTCACGGCCCTGCTGCCGGCGCTGTTCGCGGCCGTGGCGCCTCCCGGCGCGAACAACATCTGGCTGACCGTGGGCGCGATCACCTTCGCGATCACCGTGCTCGCGGCGCTCGCGGCCATGAGCGCACGCGAAACCTACCGCGTGCACATGAACGACCTGGGCAAGCCGGACGCGGTGCCGGTCGACAAGGCCGAGTACGACCGCCTGCGCGAACAGACGCTGACGGATGCGCGCATGGCACGCGCCGCGGCCTGAATCCCCTGCGCGCACCAAGGCCGGCGGCGTGATGAAGAATGGCGGCATGACCTCCCATCTCAAGATCGACTTCGTCTCCGACGTGGCCTGCCCCTGGTGCGCCGTGGGCCTCGGCTCGCTGGAAGCCGCGCTCCGGCGCGTGGCGCCCGACGTCACGGCCGAACTGCATTTCCAGCCCTTCGAGCTCAATCCGCAGATGCCCCCCGAGGGCCAGGACACCTTCGAGCACCTGAACCAGAAGTACGGTTCCACGCGCGAGCAGCAGGAACAGTCGCGCGAGATGATCCGCGCGCGCGGCGCCGAGGTGGGCTTCGAGTTCCATCCCGAAGGCCGTCCGCGCGTCTACAACACCTTCGATGCGCACCGGCTGCTGCACTGGGCCGGGCTCGAAGATGCGGGCAGGCAGCTGGCGCTCAAGAAGCGGCTGCTCAAGGCCTTCTTCACCGACCGCGAGAATCCTTCCGATCACGCGGTGCTGGTGCGCCTGGCCGGCGAGGTCGGGCTCGACGCCGCGCGGGCGCGCGAGATCCTCGCCAGCGACGAGTTCGCGCAGGAGACCCGCGAACGCGAGCGCATGTACACCGACGCGGGCATCCACTCGGTGCCTGCGATCATCATCAACGACCACCACCTGATCTCGGGCGGCCAGCCGGTCGAGGTGTTCGAGCGCGCGCTGCGGCAGATTGCGGGGGCGCAGCCGAGCGGGGTCGTTTCGGCCTGAGGCGGAGTGGCCGGGTCGCGTCACAGATCGGCTATAACCTCGGCTTCCGTAGTGCCATCCCGGCAAAGGAGTTCCCGATGGATTTGAGTTCCCAGTTCGGCCGCACGGCGTTCGCCCTCTGCGTCGGTGCGCTGCTGTCGGCCGCGGCTTCGGTCAGTGCGGGCGAACTCGCGCACCAGGCGGCAAGCGCGGGCGACGGCGTCGGCGCAGAAACCATCCGGCAGCATCTCGCCAGCACCCTGGCGGAGGACTCGGTGCTGAAGCCGCTTCCGCGCAACAACGCGCGGTACAGCTTCGACGGAAAGGTTCGCACCTATGTCGTGCCGGTTCGCCCGGCCATCGACAACCCGATGACCGGCTATTCGCGCTTCGACAGCAGTTCGTTCCGTCGCGACACTGTGACCACGGAGTTCTCGAACCTCGGCTGGCTCCAGGCGGCGTACAAGCGCCTCGCCGGGGACTGAGGACGACGAGGTGGCGAGGACTGCCGCGCCGCCTGCCGTCCCGAAGCCGCCCGCGATCGACGCCCGGCGTGTCCCCCGCAGCCAGCATGACATAGCGGCATGGATGCAGGCGCTGGACACGCGAAGCGGCGCCTGAACCCGATGCCTCAACCCACCACATCGACACCCCCCAGGGCCGCCCGGGGCCCACTGGCGCTGGCGCGCGTGCTGCACGCCGTGGTCGCGCTTGCGGCGGCTGGGGGTGTGGGGCTCGAGCTCGCGAGCGCGATCCTCCATGGGCCGGGCCTCGCGCCGACGCAGTTCGAGCGACTGGTGCGCCTGTTCAGCTATTTCACGATCGATTCGAACCTGCTGATCGGCGGCGTCTGCGCGCTGCTGGTCTTCCGGCCTGCGCACGACGGCGCGCTGTTCCGCGTGCTGCGGCTCACGGCGCTGCTGTGCATCGCGGTCACGGGCGTCGTGTTCCATGCGCTGCTCACCGGCTTGCGCGAGCTCACGCCGTCGGGGGAACTCGCCAATTTCCTGCTGCACACCGTGACGCCGCTCGGCGCGGTGCTCGGCTGGCTGCTCGTGGGCCCGCGCCCGCGCACCGATCGCGGCACCATCGGCCGCGCGGTGCTGCTGCCCCTGGCCTGGATCGTCTACACCTTCGTGCGCGGCGCGTTCGTCGACTGGTATCCCTATCCCTTCATGGACGTGGCGAGGATCGGTCTCGCGCGCGCCGTGCTCAATTCGGCCGGGGTCGCCGCGGTCTTTCTCGCGATGGCCTTCGGCCTGCGCTGGCTCGAGCGGCGGCTGCCGGCGGCGCCGGCCCCCTGAACGCACCGGGTTTGCCGCTCGTCGCAGAATGGCCGCCGACAAACAGGACCTCCGAATGACCACACTGCAGCAACTCCTCGGCACCGAGCTTCCATTGATCCAGGCCCCGATGGCCGGCGTGCAGGGCAGCGCCATGGCGATCGCCGTCAGCAATGCGGGCGGGCTCGGCTCGCTGCCCTGCGCGATGCTCGGCAACGACGCGATCCGCAGCGAGGTCGCCGCGATCCGCGCGGGCACCGGCAAGCCCTACAACCTCAACTTCTTCGCGCATGTTTCGCCCGCACCCGATGCGGCGCGCGAGGCGACGTGGCGCGAGGCGCTGTCGCCGTACTACCGCGAGTTCGGCATCGATGCGGCCGCCATTCCGGCCGGGCCGGGGCGCAATCCCTTCAGCGCCGCGGTGGCCGAGGTGCTCGCCGAATTCCGGCCGCCGGTGGTGAGCTTCCATTTCGGGCTGCCGCCCGAGGCGCTGCTGGCGCAGGTGCGCGGATGGGGTTCGAAGATCCTGGGCTCCGCCACCACGGTCGACGAGGCGCTGTGGCTCGAGGCGCACGGCGTCGATGCCGTCATCGCGCAGGGCCTTGAGGCGGGCGGGCACCGCGGGCACTTCCTCTCGCACGACCTCACGAAGCAGCTCGGCACCTTCGCGCTCCTGCCGCAGCTGGTGCGCGCGGTGCGCGTGCCGGTGATCGCGGCCGGCGGCATCGTCGATGCCGCCGGCGTGGCCGCCGCGATGAAGCTGGGCGCGGCGGGCGTGCAGGTGGGCACGGCCTACATGCTCGCGCCCGAAGCCACGACGAGTGCCGTGCACCGCGCGGCGCTCCAGAGCGAGGCGGCGCGCCACACGGCGCTGACCAACCTCTTCACCGGACGGCCCGCGCGCGGGATAGTCAACCGCGTAATGCGCGACCTCGGACCCATCGGTGCCGCGGCGCCCGAATTCCCGCTCGCCACCTCGGGCATCGCGCCGCTGCGCGCCAAGGCCGAGGCGCAGGGCAGCGGGGACTTCTCTCCGCTCTGGTCGGGCCAGAACACCACCGGCTGCCGCGAGCTGCCGGCCGCCGAGATCACGCGCGCGCTGGCGCGCGGCTTTGCCTGAGAGGCCGCGCATGGCGCAGCAGCTTCATCTGCCCCTGAAGTTTCTCGAGCAGCCCGCGGGTGCGAACGTGCGCGAGCCGTGGCTGCTGGTGCTGATGCACGGCGTGGGCAGCAACGAGCAGGACCTGTTCGGCCTCGCGCGGCTGATGCCGCCGCAGTTCCACGTGCTGAGCCTGCGCGCGCCGTACGTGCTGTCGCCCGATGCCTATGCCTGGTTCGAGTTCCAGCAACTGCCCGGCGGCGAGCGGCGCATCGACGAGGAACAGGAGCGCGAGAGCCGCTTCCTGGTCGGCGAGATGGTGGCCTCGGCCGCGCAGCAGCTCGGCGTGCCGGCCGAACGCGTGGTGGTCGGCGGCTTCAGTCAGGGCGGGATCATGGCGCTTTCGCTGCTGCTGACCCAGCCGGGCAAGGTGGGCGCGGCGATGGTCTGGCACGGCCGGCTGCTGCAGCAGGTGGTGCCGCACGTCGCGCCGCCCGAAGCCTTCGAGGGCAGGGCGCTCTGGGTCAGTCACGGCAGCGCCGACAGCGTGATCCCGGCGAGTGCGGCCGAGGCCACGCGTGCGCTGGCGCGCGGCCTGCCGCTGGCGCTCTCGGGCGCCGACTTCCCGGGCGGGCACGAGATCCGGCCCGCCGAGCTGCAGGGCACGCTGGTCTGGTTGCAGTCGCTCACGGCGAGTCACAACGTGCAATAGGTCGCAGCCGCTGGCTGAACTTCGGCGGCTGGCAGACGTCACACGGCGTTACGAGCACGGACGCCGGGTGCGGCCTCGATTGATGCACCATCGGCGTTCGTCTCCCACTGCGCTTTGCAAAAGGAAACCGCCGACATGCCCGAACCAGACATCCCCGAGATTCGCGACACCGCCGAAGCGCCCGCATTCAGACCGCGCCGCGAGAGTTCGACGGGCACGATGGTCGTGATCGTGCTGCTGGCGCTCGCGGCGGCTTTCCTGGGATGGCGCTGGTACCAGCAACAGCAGCCGGTGCCGGCCGAACCGGCGCCAGCGGTGGCGGCCGCACCGAACGACGGCCCGGTGGTGCCCCCGCTTTCGCCGCTGCCGGAATTGCTGGAACCGCACAACCCGCTGGAAGGCCTGGCGCCGCCCGATGCCGGACTGCCCGCGGTGGCGGATTCCGATTCGCGCGTGGCGAAGGCGCTGGCCGAGGTGTTCGGCAGCCGCAACGTCTCGGAATTCCTGCTGCCCGACGGCGTGGTGCGCCGCTTCGTCGCCACGGTGGACAACCTTCCGCGCGAGCACGCGCCCGCGAGCCGTTGGCCCGTGCATCCGGCCAAGCAGCGCTTCATCACCGGGCAGCAGGGCGGTGCCGAAGTCATCGATGCCCGCAATGCCGCGCGCTACGCGCCGCTGGTGCAGCTCGCGCAGTCGGTCGACGCGGCCAAGGCGGCCAAGGCGTATGCGCGGCTCTATCCGCTGTTCCAGCAGGCCTATGAAGAGCTCGGCTACCCGGGCCGCTACTTCAACGACCGGCTCGTGGCCGTGATCGACCACCTGCTGCAGGCGCCCGAGCCCGCCGGGCCGGTGCGGGTGCGCCTGGTCGAGGTCAAGGGCAGCGTGCCCTCGCAGCGGCCCTGGGTGCGCTACGAATACGCCGACCCCGAACTCGAAGCGCTCTCGTCGGGCCAGAAGATCATGGTGCGCGTCGGCCTCGAGAACGAGCGCCGGCTCAAGGCCAGCCTGCGCGGCTTTCGCGCGCAGATCGCCACGGGCGACATCGCGAAGAAGCAGAAGCAGCCGTCGTCGCAGCCGCAGTCCTGACGCCGGGCGGCGCCTGTAGGCGCGGACCGATTGCGCGCGGCGCCGATGGCGCAGATGATCGGCCGACCCACGAGGGCGCGGCCGCCGGACGGCACCGCGCCTGGCCTTCACGATTTGCTGCAAAGATTTCGAGGACCACCGTATGAGCCTGATGAGCGTCGACCTCTACCAGAGTGCCACCGATCCCGAGAAATTCCTGGCGCTGCCCGCCGGCACCGACCCGAGCGAACTTATGGGTCCGATGACCTTCGACCAGGACTATGCGGAGGTCAAGCGTTACCAGGAAGGCTTCGAGTTCGACCCCGCGCAGGACTATGCCGGCGTCAATGCCGCCAAGATCGCGGCGGACCTGCTCACCGTGAAGTGGGCGATCTACCGCCGCGAATCCTGATCAGGCTTCCTGGTAGTCGCCGACCGGCACGCAGCTGCAGAACAGGTTGCGGTCGCCGTAGACGTTGTCGACCCGGCCCACCGGCGGCCAGTACTTGGCCTGCTTGAGCGCGGCGAGCGGATAGGCGCCGAGCTCGCGCGAGTACGGATGCGTCCATTCGCTGCCCAGCAGGCTGGCGGCGGTGTGCGGCGCATGCTTGAGCGGGTTGTCGTCGCGCGGCCAGACGCCTTCCTCGACGCGCCGGATCTCGCCGCGGATCGCGATCATCGCGTCGACGAAGCGGTCGAGCTCGGCCAGCGGCTCGCTCTCGGTGGGCTCCACCATCAGCGTGCCCGGCACCGGAAAGCTTAGCGTGGGCGCATGGAAGCCGTAGTCGATCAGCCGCTTGGCGACGTCCTCGGCGGTGACGCCGCTGGTCTCCTTGAGCGGGCGCAGGTCGAGGATGCACTCGTGCGCCACGTGCCCGTTGGGGCTCGCGTACAGCGTCGGATAGTGGTCCTTGAGCCGCGCGCTGATGTAGTTGGCGCTCAGGATCGCGGTCTCGGTCGCGGCCTGCAGGCCCTTGGCGCCCATCATCCGGCAGTACATCCAGCTGATCGGCAGCACGGCCGCATTGCCGAGCGGCGCGGCCGAAACCGCGCCAACGCCGTGGCCCGTGGAACCCGCGGTCGCATGGCCCGGCAGGTAGGGCACGAGGTCCTCGACCACGCAGACCGGTCCCACGCCCGGGCCGCCGCCGCCGTGCGGGATGCAGAAGGTCTTGTGCAGGTTCAGGTGGCTCACGTCGCCGCCGAACTCGCCCGGCGCGGCCACGCCGACCAGCGCGTTCATGTTGGCGCCGTCCACGTACACGCGGCCGCCGTGTTCGTGCACGAGCTCGCACAGCTCCTTCACCCGGGTCTCGAACACGCCGTGCGTGCTGGGGTAGGTGATCATCACCGCCGCGAGCCGCTCGCTGTGCTTCTCGCAGGCGCGCTTCAGGTCGTCCATGTCGACGTTGCCCTGCGCGTCGCAGGCCGTGACCACCACCTGCAGGCCCACCATCTGTGCGCTCGCGGGGTTGGTGCCGTGCGCCGACGAGGGGATCAGGCAGATGTCGCGATGCCCCTGGCCGTTGGCCTCGTGGAAGGCGCGGATCGCAAGCAGGCCCGCGTACTCGCCCTGCGAGCCGGCGTTGGGCTGCAGGCTGATGCCGGCATAGCCGGTGGCTTCGCAGAGCCAGGCGCGCAGCTGGGCGTCGAGCTGGGCATAGCCCACGAGCTGCTCGGCCGGTGCGAAGGGATGGATGTTCGCGAACTCGGGCCAGGTGATCGGGATCATCTCGCTGGTCGCGTTGAGCTTCATGGTGCAGCTGCCGAGCGGGATCATGCTGCGGTCGAGCGCGAGATCCTTGTCCGAGAGGCTGCGGATGTAGCGCAGCATCGCCGTCTCGCTCTTGTGGGTGTTGAACACCGGGTGCGTGAGAAAGGCGCTGGTGCGGCGCAGGTCCTCGGGCAGCCGCGGCGCGGTGCCGGCCAGGTCGTCGAAGCGCGGCATCGGCGTGCCGGCGGGCACGAACAGCGCCCACAGCGCCTCGATGTCGGCGCGCGTGGTGGTCTCGTCGAGCGAGATGCCCAGGTGCTGCTGCAGCCGCTGGCGCAGGTTGATGCCGGCGGCCTGCGCGCGCTCGACGATCCTCGCGGTGTCTTCGCCGGTGCGGATGGTCAGCGAGTCGAAGGCGGTGGCGTTGACCGGCTCGCGGCCCATCTGCGTGAGGCCCTGCGCGAGGATGGCGGTGAGCGCCGCCACGCGCTGCGCGATGCGGGTCAGGCCATCGGGCCCGTGGTAGACGGCGTACATGCTCGCCACCACGGCCGGCAGCACCTGCGCAGTGCAGATGTTCGAGGTCGCCTTCTCGCGGCGGATGTGCTGCTCGCGCGTCTGCAGCGCGAGGCGGTAGGCGCTCTGGCCGTGCGCGTCCACGCTCACGCCCACCAGGCGGCCCGGCAGCGAGCGCTTGAATTCGTCGCGGCAGGCCAGGTAGGCCGCATGCGGACCGCCGTTGCACAGCGGCATGCCGAAGCGTTGCGTGGTGCCGCAGACGATGTCGGCGTCCCATTCGCCGGGCGGCGCGAGCAGCGTGAGCGCCAGCAGGTCGGCAGCCACGCAGAAGGCGGCGTCGCACTGGTGCGCATGGCCCGCGAGCGGGCGCAGGTCGTGCACGTGGCCGGTGGTGGCCGGGTACTGCGCGAGCACGCCGAAGAATTCGCCGCTCACCATCAGGTGCGGCAGCGTCTCGGAGACGGTGCTGACCTTGACCTCGATGCCCAGCGGCGCGGCGCGGGTCTTGATGACCTCGATGGTCTGCGGATGGCAGTCGCCCGAGACCAGGAACACGTTGCTCTTGGCTCTAACGCTGCGCCGGGCGAGCGTCATGGCCTCGGCCGCGGCCGTGGCCTCGTCGAGCATCGAGGCGTTGGCGATCGCCATGCCGGTCAGGTCGCAGACCATGGTCTGGAAGTTCAGCAGCGCCTCCATGCGGCCCTGCGAGATCTCGGCCTGGTAGGGCGTGTAGGCGGTGTACCAGGCGGGGTTCTCGAGCACGTTGCGCAGGATCACGCCCGGCGTGTGGGTGCCGTAGTAGCCCTGACCGATGAAGCTCTTGAACACCTTGTTCTTCGCCGCGATCGCCTTCAGCTCGGCCAGCGCGTCCGCCTCGGTGACCGGGGCCGGCAGCCGCATCGGCCTGGCGCGGCGGATGGCCGCGGGCACGATGCCGTCGATGAGTTCCGCGCGCGTCTCGGAGCCGATCACCGGCAGCATGCGCGCCTCGTCGGCCGCATCGATGCCGATGTGGCGGGCGAGGAATTCTTCGGCGTTCTCGAGTTCTTGCAGGGAGGGGAGGGAGGGAGTGGGCATGGCGGGTGTCGGGAAAAAGGCGGGATCGGGGCCAGAACGCAGAGGCCGCAGAGGTTTCGCAGAAGTCGCGAAAGCAGACAGAAAAATGAATTCCTTCTGCGACTTCTGCGAAGTTTTTGTCTTCCTTCTGCGTCCGGCTGTCCGTATTCAGCAGCGCATCAAGACTCGGCCGCGAACTTGTCGTACGAGGCCGCGTCGAGCAGCGCATCGAGCTGCGACGGGTCGCTGAGCTTCACCTTGAAGAACCAGCCGGCTGCGAGCGGGTCGCTGTTGGCGAGCGAGGGGTCGGCGCGCAGGGCCTCGTTGACTTCGGTGATCTCGCCCGAGACCGGCATGAACACGTCGGCCGCGGCCTTGACCGATTCGACGACACCGGCGACCTCGCCCTGCGCGAAGGTCTTGCCGACTTCGGGCAGGTCGACGAACACCACGTCGCCGAGCGCGTCCTGCGCATGCACGGTGATGCCGACGGTGGCCGCGTCGCCTTCGGCCGAGACCCATTCATGGTCCTTGGTGTACTTGATGCTCATGGTGAAGAAACTCCTCGTGGAAAAAACAAAAGGTGGGTCGGCCGGCTGGCTTCAGCCGCGGTAGTAGCGGGTGGGCACGAAAGGCATGGTCGAGACTTCCATCGGCACCGGCTTGCCGCGCACGATGGCCTGCACGCGCGTGCCGGGCTCGGCGAAGGCGGTGGCGACGTAGCCCATCGCGATCGGCCGGTCGGCCGTGGGGCCGAGCAGGCCGCTCGTCACCAGGCCGATGTCCTGGCCCTCGAAGGACTGCAGCACCGTGCCGTCGCGCACCGGAATGCGTTCCAGCGCCACGAGGCCGACGCGCTTGCGCGTGAGCGTCTCATGGTCGGTGCGGCCCGCCGCGCCCGCGGTGGCTGCCGCGAGCTGGCCCAGCACCCGGGCCGCGCCGGGAAAGCCGCCTTCGCGCGCGCCGCCCGCGCGGCGGACCTTCTGGATCGCCCAGTTCAGCGAGGCTTCGACCGGCGTGGTGGTGGTGTCGATGTCGTTGCCGTAGAGGCACAGGCCGGCCTCGAGCCGCAGCGAATTGCGCGCGCCCAGGCCGATGGGCTTGACCTCGGGCTGCGCGAGCAGCAGGCGGGCGAGGGCGTCGGCATCCTTGCCGGCCACCGAGATTTCGAAGCCGTCTTCCCCGGTGTAGCCGCTGCGCGTGGCGAAGGCCGCAATGCCGCCGATCTGCACCGCGCCGCCCGTCATGAACACGAAGCGTTCGATGCCCGGCGAAAGCCGCGCGAGCACCGCCGCGGCCTGCGGACCCTGCAGCGCGAGCAGCGCATGGTCGGCGAGCGACTGCACCTCGCAGCGCGCGCCGATCTTCCGTTGGATGTGGGCCAGGTCGGCCACCTTGCACGCGCCGTTGACGATCACGAAGATCGACCCATGCCCCTCGTTGAAGAACATCAGGTCGTCGAGGATGCCGCCCGTGTCGTCGAGCAGCAGGCCGTAGCGCTGCTTGCCGGGCGGCAGGTCGATCACGTCGACCGGCATCAGCGTCTCGAATGCCGCGGCGGCATCGGGCCCGACCAGGCGCAGCTGGCCCATGTGGGAGATGTCGAACAGGCCGGCGGCCTCGCGCGTGTGCCGGTGCTCGGCCATCAGGCCCGCGGGGTACTGCACCGGCATCGAATAGCCGGCGAACGGCACCATGCGGGCGCCCAGTTCCACATGCAGGTCGTGCAGCGGGGTCTTGAGAAGTTGTTCGGCGGAAGCGGCAGAAGTCACCGGGAGGCACTCCAAAGGGGCAGTCGAATTCCATGGCGCAAACCATGGGCCACCCCTGCTGTCCGCTTTACCTGAGAGATTCGCCCCACGATCGGGGTTTGCTCCTTCGGTGGGCCGCCGCGTCCGCATGGGTGCGGGGGCCTCTCTCCAGCAAGGAAGCGACGGCATCCGCCGGCGCTGTGTCAGTCCTTTTGCCTGAGCGTTCGGGAAGTCCCTGCGCCTTCGGCGGCTCCGCGACGCGAAGCTCTCTCCTGACCCGGCGAGTGTAGTGGATCGCGGCGCCCCGGTCGCGGGGCACGGCCGGCGCGGGCCGGTTCAGTGCATGGCTTCCGTCGCCGGCGGCAGCAGCTTGTCGATGCGCTGGCGCAGCGATTCCGCGCGCTCGGCGCCGGCGGTCTTCTCGATCTCGGTGAGCATCAGCGCGGCGATGCTCAGCATCGCGCCGCGGTCGCGCGCCTCGCGCAGCGCATCGCGCATCTGCGTTGCGAACTTCGGATCGCGCCGCACGAACATGCGCTCGCAGATGTCGAACAGGAACATGCGGGTGGTGGCGAGGGAGCGCTTGCCGTCGAAGTTGTCGGCCGCAGCGGGCGGCGGCGCGGGCTCGGTCTCTTCCACGGGGGCCGGCACGGGGGCGGGCGCCGCGATCGGCGCGGCGGGCGCCGCCACCTGCAGATAGCCGCGGTGCGCGAGCGCCTGCAGCGCCTGCTCGGCATCGGCGCGGCTCGCGAAGAGGGGCACGAAGTCCGTCAGCGAACGGCGGCCGTCGGCCATCAGCAGCAGCGCGCGTTCGCGCTGGCTCAGCGTGCGCTGACCGCCCTGGAGTTCGTCGCGTGCCTTGTCGGTCTTGATTGGAAACATGGCGCAACAGCCCTGGAATTCGAGGGCTGAAGCATCGCGGCGGGCGGTGACATCTTCATGAACCTTTTCGCCTTACACGGCGTCGAGAGGCCGCCTGCCGGATTTTTCGCTCAGCCCGCGACTTCCTTGCGGATGAGCCAGCGCTTGTCCACGCGCTGCAGCTCCAGTGTCTTGGGTCCGGTCTGGCTCAACGCGTCGGCGCGGTAGTGCTGCGTGAAGCGGGCGGTGGCGGTGGCGCCGTGGATGCGAATGACGAGGTTCTCGATGTTCACCTCGATGCGCGACCGGTTCGCGATGCGCCGGCGGCGTTCGGCTTCCCAGGCGGCATGGTCGACCCGCTGGTTCGGAACGAAGTCGGGCACGTAGGCGGCGAAGTAGCGCTCGACATCCCGGGCCGACCAGGCTTGCGCCCAGGCGCGCACGGCGGCTTCGACCTCGGCGATCACGGCGCCGCTCTGTGCAGCCGCATCGATGGATGCCGCAGTCGCAGGCGCAGGCGTGGCGGCCACCGGCGCGGGAGCGACCTCCGCGCCGGCGAGCTCCGGCGGATTGGCCACATAGCCCGTGAAGCGCCATCGGCCGGTTTCGTCGAGCGAGAAGCTGAGCCTTTCGGCGCCCGGCTTGCCATCGATGCGGACGGAGGCGAACTCCACATTCGCGTAGATGCCCGCGGGCAGTTGCTGGTCGCCGCCGGCGGCGATGGAACGTCGGTTCACGCCGAGCCAGGTGCGGCGGCTGACGGTGCCGACCGTCTGGCGCGCCCGGCGCGTGGTGTCGATGAACACCGCCTGCGGCACGCGCGCCTTGAGCACGCTCGACGCATCGTTCCAAAGATTGCCGAGGCGGTCCTCGTCGACTTTCCGTAGCGCGCTGCGCGCCTCGCGCAGCAGTTCGTCGGCCGATTCGGCGAGCGGTTCGCCGGCGGCACGGGCGCAGAGCGCCGCGCTCGCCAGCAGCCATGCGCCGGCGAGCTTCATCCAGAAGCGTTGCATTTTTTCTCTCCCTTGGTTGCTGGCGCCGCGGGGGCGCCGGGAGAGATTCTCGCCCACCGGCCGGGTGCGCCCGGCCCGCCTGACGGCTACCTCGCGTACACCAGATCGCGCAGCGAAAGCGAGATCCACGGCACGTACGTGATCACCAGCAGACAGCCCAGGATCACGAGCACGAACGGCACCAGGTGCTTCACGATCCGGTCGAGCGAGATGCGCGCCACCGTGCAGGCCGCGAACAGGTTCACGCCGAAGGGCGGCGTGATCATGCCGAGCGCGAGGTTCACCACCATGATGAGACCGAAATGCACCGGGTCGATGCCGAAGTGCACCGCCACCGGCGCGAGGATCGGCGCGAGCACGATGATGGCCGCGCTGGTCTCGATGAACATGCCGATGATGAAGAGCGCCGCGTTCACGCCGAGCAGGAACATCGCCGGCGACTTCAGCACCTCTTGCAGCCAGTGGCCGATCGCATCGGGCACGCCCGCACGCGTGATCAGGAACGCGAACAGCCCCGCGTTGGCGATCACGAACATGATCACCGCCGACGACAGCACCGACTTGCGCAGGATCGCGAACAGGTCGGACGGCTTGATCTCGCGGTAGATCACGACGCCCACGATCAGCGCGTAGAACACCGCCACCGCCGACGCCTCCGTCGGCGTGAAGATGCCGCCGTAGATGCCGCCGAGGATGATCACCGGCATCAGCAGCGCCCAGCCTGCCTGCCACAGCGCGCGGCCGAAGGGCATGCGGCCGTCGCCGTCGTTCTTGCCCCAGCCCTTCCACTTGCAGAAGAGCCAGACGAAGAGCATGAGCGCGCCGCTGATCAGGATGCCCGGGCCGAAGCCGGCGATGAACAGCTCGCCGATCGACACCTCGGCGCTCACGCCGTAGAGGATCATCGGGATCGAGGGCGGGATGATCACGCCCAGTTCCGCGCTCGTGGCCTGCAGCGCGGCGGCGTACGAGGTGGGATAGCCATGCTTGATGAGCGCGGGAATCAGGATCGCGCCGATCGCGAAGGTGGTGGCTACCGAGGAGCCCGACACTGCCGCGAAGATCATGCAGGTGAGCACGCAGGTCATCGGCAGGCCGCCCTGGACGCCGCCCACGATGCTCTTGGCGAACTCGACCAGCCGGCGCGAGATGCCGCCGGTTTCCATCAGGTTGCCGGCGAGGATGAAGAACGGGATCGCCGCGAGCGGAAACTTGTTGATCGAGTTGAAGATCTCCTTGGCGGAGATCAGCATGTTGGCGTTCGTGACCTGGATGCCCAGCACCGAGGCGAGGCCGATCGAGACGGCGACGGAGACCGACAGTGCAAAGCACAGCACCATCGTGGCGATCATGGTGGTGGTCATTGCGCGGTCTCCAGTTCCATGCGCTTGGGATCGAGGTAGTTGCCGACGATGCCGAACAGCGAGAACACCGCGCCCACGGGCAGCGCCATGTAGGCCCAGATCATCGAGATGCTCTCGAGGCCCGCCATGCTCTGCACGCTGCCGCGGATCGCGTAGTCCCAGCCCCAGCGCAGGATCACCAGCATGAGCGCGAGCGCGGCCACGCTCACGGCGGCGTCGAGCAGGCGGCGCACCTTGGGCGAACTCCAGCGGTAGAGCACGTCCACGCTGACCATCGCGCCCTGGCGGAAGGCCATCGGGATGCCGAGGAACACCATCCAGATCAGGCTCACGCGGATCAGGATCTCGCTCCATTCGGCCGGCTGCTCGAGCACGAAGCGCGTGACGATCTGGAACATGCCGAGGCTCGCCGCGACGACGAGCATCAGACAGGCCGCGAACATCGAGATGCCGGTGGTCCAGCGTTCGATGCCAAGGAATCTTTCTTTCATCTGCACCTGCTTCAAAACAAAAAAAGCCCGCCAGACCAGTCTGTGCGGGCGGGCCGGCCGTCGAGCGGCGGCAGCCGGTTGCGAACTACTTGTAGTTGCGGATCTTGTCGAGGTTGGCCTTGCCGAAGTCCTTCTCGAACTGCGCGTTCACGGGTGCGAGCGCAGCCACGAACTTGGCCTTGTCGACGTTGTCGATCACCGTCATGCCCTTGGCGCGCAGGTCGGCCACGCCCTTGGCGTCGTCTTCGTCCACGCGCGCGCGGTTCGCCTTGGTGCCTTCCTTCGCGGCGTCGAGGAAGGCCTGCTTGTCGGCGGCGCTGAGCTTGTCGAAGGTGGCCTTGTTCATCACGAAGATGCAGGGCGAATAGACGTGCCCCGTGAGCGAGAGGTGCTTCTGCACCTGGTCGAACTTGGCCGAGATGATGACCGGCAGCGGGTTCTCCTGGCCGTCGACCGTGCCCTGCTGGAGCGCGGTGAAGACTTCGGGGAAGGCCATGGGCGTGGTGATGATGCCGAAGCCCTTGTAGGCCGCGATGTGCACCGGGTTCTCCATGGTGCGCATCTTCAGGCCCTTGAGATCTTCCGGAGCCTTCACGTCGCGCTTGCTGTTGGTCATGTGGCGGAAGCCGTTCTCGGCCCAGGCCAGCGCCTTGAAGCCCTTGGCTTCGAACTTGGTCAGCAGTTCCTGGCCGATCGGGCCGTCGAGCACGGCGCGCGCATGGGCCTTGTCGCGGAACAGGAAGGGCACGTCGAGGATCTTGGTCTCGGGCACGAAGTTGGGGATCGGGCCGGTCGAGGAGAAGGCCAGTTCCTGCGTGCCGAGCTGCACCGCCTCGATCGATTCGCGCTCGCCGCCGAGCGAGCCGTTGTAGAAGGTCTGGACCTTGTAGCGGCCATTGGTGCGCTTCTCGACTTCCTTCGCGAAGGTGTCGATCGCCACGCCCTGGTGCGAGTTCTGCGAGGTCGAGATGCTGATCTTCATGGTCGTCTGCGCGAAGGCTGCGCAGGCCATGCCCAGGCCCAGAACCAGGCCGGCGGCCAGTCGGGTCAACTTCATTGTGTGTCTCCTCGGTTGGAAAGAAAAAAGGCGCAAGGAACCGTGAGACCGGTTTCACGCAAAGGGGCGACTATGCCCGAATAATCAGTTTGACTGCGTCGGGATTTTCACGGACGTAATCGCGGATCACGGCCTCGAAGCTCGCGTCGGGCGCCAGGCCGAGGGCGCGGGCGCGCGCCGTTTCGATGCGGCCGGGCCAGGTCTTCACGATGCGCCGGATCGCGGGGTCCGGCGTGCGGTCGAGCAGCTCGGTCGCGGCCTTGCCAGCGACGCGTTCGAGCGCAGCGGCCATCTCGCCCACGGTGGTGGCCAGCGAGGGCAGGTTGAGCGCGGTGCGCGGGCCCCATTCGGCGTCGCCGGCCTCGGCCGCGCGCAGGATGCCTTCGACGGTGCGCGCGGGCGAAGCGATCGCCACCGGCGTCTCGTCGGGCACCGGGCAGGCGGCACGAATGCCCGCGAGCGGTTCGCGGATCATCCCGCTGAAGAACCCGGAGGCAGCGCCGTTCGGGCGGCCCGGCCGCACGCTGACCGTCATGAGCCGCACGCTGCGCCCGCGCACGAAGCCCTTGCGGGTGTAGTCGGCCACCAGCTGCTCGCCGATGAACTTCTGGATGCCGTAGCTGGTCTGCGGCGTGGGCAGCGTGTGGTCTTCGATCACCGGCGGCAGCGGCTGCTCGGGGGAATCACCGAAGACCGCGAGCGAACTCGCGAACACCAGGAGCGGCCGCGTGCCGAGGGCGCGCAGCTTCTCGAGCAGGCCATGCGTGGCGGCGAAGTTGCTGCGCATGCCGAGGTCGAAGTCGGCCTCGCACTCGCCGCTGACGGCCGCGGCGAGGTGGAAGACCGCATCGGCCTCGCGCCAGAAGGTGGCGCTGGGTGCGGCGAGCTGTTCGTTCAGGTCGCCGATCGCGACCGCGATGCGCGGGTCGGCCGCCAGATCGGCCGGCGGCGCAGCGCGGTCGACCAGCGTGATGCGCGAAATGGTGGCGGCCGGTGCGCCCGCGAGCGACAGCCGACCCGACGCGAGCAGCGTGCGGGCCAGGCGCGCGCCCAGGAAGCCGGCGCCGCCCGTGATGATGATCTGCATCCGTGGTGTCTCCTTGGCCGGCGAGCATAGCGCAGCCCGCCGCGGCCGACCGACCCCGCGCCAGGGGCGATCAGAAGGTCGCCGTGATGACGACGGTGTCGGTGTAGGTTCCCGCCGGCGGCGCGACGGCGAGCGGCGCCGTCAACTGGGCGCAGACCTGATGGTTGTTGATCGCATTCACCGTGTTGCCCGTGCCCGAGAGCGACGAGGTCGCGTTCCACGCCGTCGTGCAGCCGGGCTGGAACAGCTGGTAGCTGAGGAAATTGCTGCCGCTCTGCATCCTCCGCACGCCGGCACTGGCATGCTGGCCGTTGTCGATCGTGAGGGTGTAGGGCGTCTCGTAGGTGCAGCGCACGCCGACGTTCCCGAAGGCGCGCAGGGCGGTGGCGCCCGAATTGGCCGTCGAGACCGATCCCTGGGAGCCGAAGTCGATGTTGGCGACGTTCTCGATCTGGCAGTTGGTCAGGACGTTGGCGTTGACGGTGAATGTCGAGTTGACGACCTGGGTGCCCGGCGGCGGGGTTGAACAATAGGCGGCGGTGCCCCCTCCCGTCGCAGCGGCGCCGACGAGCGCCTTCGCGTTGAAGGTCTGGGTGTAGATGCCCGGCCGAACGCGATCCTGTTGCTGGCGCGGAAGATAGGTGATGGTGTAGGTCGTGTTGGTGCTGCAGGGCGCATTCGCACCGCCTCCACAGGTTTGGCCCGTGGTTGCGATGCCCGCGCCGTCTCTCGAAACCTGGACGCCGCCGCTGCCGCCGGTCATCCGCCATGCGAGACGCGAGTCGGGTGTCGCAGTGACGTAGTAGGTGTTGTTGTCCCGCTGCTGTGTTCCGACGGGAGCGACATAGAGGCAATAGGTGACGAGGGTGTTGCTGCCGGAGGTGCATCTCGCTTCGAAAACCACCCCGGCGCTGGCCGTGGTGTCCGGCACGATATCGACCGTGGTCGGGCCGAATCCGGACCGAAAGCTCGCCGAAGTGCAGCTTTGCGCCCAGGCGTAGGCGGGCGCGAGCAGCAGCGCCAGCGCCGCGAGCCGGACGAGAAGATGATTGTCAGCGGCAGGTGATGGGGCCGATTTCAAGCTGTGTCTCCTTCTGCGATGCGTAGTCGAAGCTGGCCCGGCAGGTTCCAGCGGCTTCCGGGAGCGTGACCATGACATTGTTGCGCGCGTCGAGCTGCGTGAGATAGGCGCGCCCGTCGTAACCGACCACGGTGACCTGGTCCGTGCCCTCGAGCCGGACTTCCGACCCCACCGGCACGGCCGTGCCGTCTCGGCGTTTCAGGACCAGCACCGCGCCATCGACCTTCTTGACGCCGAAGTCGATCACCACGCCGGAGCGGTCGGCTGGCACCACGGTGGCCTGCGTCTGCGTGGGCTGAAAGTCCAGCGACAGGTTCTTCGGGTCGATCGCCACCGTGTTGTTCTGGTACGAGCGCAAGGAGGGCACGAGGGCGCGGCCGCTGGCGTTGGTCGTGGCGACGGTCCGGCCGTTGAGATTGACGTCGATGCCGGAGCCGCCGGCCTTGATGACGGCGAAGGCATCGTCGACGCGGTTGGCGAAGAACAGGTCGCTGCCGGCGACCACGATCGCGCCATCGACCGTGCCGGTCACGAGGCTGGCCGAGCCCGAGCGCTGCACCGAGCCCGCGAACTCGCCGAAGGGCGCCCTGTAGACCGCCGAGGCGGCCACGGTCTCGGGCCCCTGGTTGTCGGTGCGGCCGCGCAGGGACCAGCCGAGCTCGCCTTCCGCGGCCCGGGCGCTCTTGGTCAGGCTGGTGTCGACGCTGACGCCTCCGCGTTCCGAACGCGATGCGCCCGTTGAAAAGGTCAGGTTGCTGTCGAGCGGGATGGTCAGGCCGGCGAACAGGCCGTAGGCGTTGTGCTTGTCGAGATCGCTGTAGGCGGTGGCGTAGACCGAGGCATTGCCGAACAGGGTCCGCGACCAGGAGGCGCTGACGATCGTGGTGTCGAGGCCGTTGCTGTTGACGTTCCCATTGAGGCCGATGCTGCTGCCCATGCCGCGCACGCGCGAGACGCCGAAGCTGACGGAGGAAGGATCGAAGCCGAGCGGGAAGGACAGGCCGGCGCGAAGCACCTCGCGCGCGCGCGAGAACACGGGCGCATCGTTGCCGTGGCGACGATCGACCACGAGGCCCACGTCGTTGTAGCGCCCGAACGTCCGGTCCGCGCCGACGTAGAACGAATAGCCGTTGCGCGCGACCTGGTAGGAGGTCGAGACCTTGCCGCCCGTTTCGCGGCCGGTGACGGCGTTGTAGCGGCTGAACGATCCGGCGGCGCGCACAGCGCCGTAGGCGCCGAGGCTCTTCGCCAGGCCGGCTCCCCCGTTCAACAGGCCCCGAGTCATTTCGAGATGTCCTTCGAGCGTCAGGTCGTCGCTCCAGCCGTAGCGCACGCTGCCCGACGCCGCGAGGCTGTGGTCGTAGCGGGACGACACGCTCCCGTAGCCGAGGCGCGGGAAGCCCGCCTCGACGGAGAAGTCGAGCAGGCCCTTGCCCAGCATGTCCGGTGCGAAGAAATAGGAGCGCTGGGTGACGACCTCGCGGCCGAGCGCATCCTTCATCACGATGCGGGCGTCGCCGCCGCCGCCAAGGAACGGTAGGCCGCGGAAATCGAAGGGGCCGGCCGGGACTTCGCCCGAGAACACCTTGATGTTGTTGAGGTAGAGGTCGAGCGTCGAGGGCACCGATGCCGTGCCGGTCAGGTTCGGCGTCGGCGTGGTGACGAGGTCCGGGCGGATCTCGAAGTTGCGGCGGAACTGGAAGCCGCCGAAGCGGTAGGAGGAACTCCATGACAAGGCGCCGGACACGCTGTCGCCGGCCTGGTACACGAGCAGGTTGGCGGGATCGGTGTAGCGCCAGTTCGAATCGAGCCGGATGTAGTCCTTGCCCTGGTCGCCGAGCCCGTCCGATGGCTTGAAGCGCGCGAGGGCGGTGGTGGAGGCGACGCCGTAGGGCGTCAGAAGGCGTGCGTTGAAGCTGCCGTTGAGCGTGTTCGCCACGCCGCTGGGCGTGCGGTCGCGCTGCCAGGTACCGTACAAGGTGTAGTTCAGGACAAGGCCGAAATCGGAGCGGACCTTGGAGAAATCGACCGGACGCTCGCCGGCCCCGATGTCGAGGTTGGTCGGCAGGCGGGCTTCGTCCGCCGCACGAAAGAGCATGAGCTGCCGCGGCTCGTCGTAGCGCCAGGAGATGCCGCTCAGGCTGTCGAGCGGGACCAGCCCGTCGTGATTCACGCTTCCGGCGCCAGGCCGGATGCCGACGGCCTGCAGATCGCCCGGCGTGGCGGCCAGCTTGTTGTTCGGCAGGCGCTTGAAGGCGACCAGCATGCCGGTATCGCGATCGTTGACGACAACGTTCAGCAGCAGATCCCGACCAACCGCCGCCGCGATGTCCGGGGGCGGCACCTCCTGGGCCGTTGCGATCGCCGACAGGCCTGCAAGGCAGAGGACGACGGACCGTTGCAGGTGAACGAGCGGCGTCCTAGCGCCCTTCGACGATGGTCGTCTCGTTAACCGCATGGTCGTTTCCCTTGGCGGTGATGGTGACCCGGCTTCCGGGCGCGATCGGGCGCGCCTTGACGACCCATTCCTTGGTGC
Organism: Variovorax sp. TBS-050B; assembly: GCF_029893635.1. NCBI lineage: Bacteria > Pseudomonadati > Pseudomonadota > Betaproteobacteria > Burkholderiales > Comamonadaceae > Variovorax > Variovorax sp. TBS-050B. The sequence goes on from NZ_JARXYR010000002.1 coordinate 3,494,404, forward strand.
TGCCCGGCAGAACGTAGCCGTTGAGCCCGTCTCCGAAGCTGATGCGCCCGCCGGGCTCCTCGACCGCGAGGTCGACGATCTTCGCGTGGCGGTCGCCCGTGTTGATCGCCTTTGCCACGAGTTCGTCTCCTTGGCGCCGCACCTCCCAGCGCAGCATCGCGCCGGCGGTGCGCTCTGCGAAAAACACCGGGATCGAATAGCGAATGACCATGTTGACGCCGGTGTCGGGCCGCACGAGGTTGGTCGCTGGGAGCTCGTCGATCAGCAGCCGGTAGCTTTCCTCGCCGCGGGTCACCGGAGCGGCCGTGCGTGCGATGCGGATGGTGTAGGTGGTGCCCGGTTGCAGCGAGGCGGCGGGAGGGCTCGCGACCACCTGGGTCGTCGGCGTCAGTTGCTCTTCGCCGCCGTCCTGCGACCATTTGAAGACGCGGACCTGAACGTTGACCGGCTCGGTGCCACGATTGCGCAGATGAATCGCCGCCGCCTGCGCGGGCGCGTTCAGGTCGATGGACACGGGGGCCACCTGCAACGAGGCGGCATGGCCGGTTCCTGCAATGGCCAGACCGAGAACTGCGGCCGAGAGCGCGAGAAGCCTCTGCATCCGGTCGCCGCCAGACTCAGTACGTCACGGTGATGACAACGGTGTCGAGGTAGGTTCCGGCCGCCGGCGTCGTTTGCGGCGGCACGCGGCCAAAGACCTGCGCGCTCTGCACCGTTCCGTCGGCCGTCTTCGAGACCGTATTGCCGCCTGCGCCCGTGGTATTGCCCCAGACAAGGGTGCGGCCGGCATCCCGATACAGCTGATAGGCGACGAACGCGCCGCTGTTGGTCATGCGCCGCGTATTGACGTCGCCCGCCGTGGTGGGGTTGGCGCCCGCGTTGAGACCGATCTCGTAGGGCGTGCCGTTGGTGCACTGCACCTGGATCGAGCCCGTGCCGCTGACGGCCGTGGTGCCGTCGATGTTGGCATTCAGAACGCCGTGGCTGCCGAAATCGAGAACGGCATTGCCGCCGCCGGAGCCGCCGGTGCCGGCGTTGACCTGGCATTCCTGGGTGATCGTCATCTGGACCGTCATGTTGCCGGTGGCCGTTGCGGCACCCACAACCTGCGCCCCTCCAGTCGCCGCGAGCGCGAGCGACAGGAACATGGACTTTCTGATATTCGCCACTTTCACTTTCTCCTTACCTTTGCTGCGCCCTCACGGACGAATTAAGACCAACAAGTTAGAACTTGTATATTAGTCTTCCAAATGGCTTTTGCGCACATTGGATAAGCAGAGAGCACGAAAGAGAAGCACAAATGAAGCAAATTCAACAAAATTTGCTCCAATTTTGATATTTTCCTTTGGCGTGTGACTTTTTTCCTTGCGGTTGTAATTGCGCTGCTTTAATTCAATTTCTTTAACAATTGCAATTGATCGCAAATACAAAGTGTAGCGTTCAGGCGTAATTTGCCAATAGGGTCGTTGCCCCTTTGGGGCCCACACCCGTGACGCGCGCGTTCAGGCGGCCGGGGCAATGCCTCCGGCGCGCTCGAGCCCGATCCGTGGATCGTCTTACATGCCGACGTAGTTCGGCCCGCCGCCCCCTTCGGGCGTGACCCAGACGATGTTCTGCGTCGGGTCCTTGATGTCGCAGGTCTTGCAGTGCACGCAGTTCTGCGCATTGATCTGCAGGCGCTCCTTGCCGGCATGCGCTTCGTCAGGCACGAATTCGTAGACGCCGGCCGGGCAGTAGCGGCTTTCCGGCCCCGCGAACTTGGAGAGGTTGATGTTGACCGGCACCGTCGGGTCCTTGAGCGTCAGGTGCGCGGGCTGGTGCTCTTCATGGTTGGTGTTGCTGATGAACACGCTGGAGAGCCGATCGAAAGTGAGCTTGCCATCCGGTTTCGGGTACGCGATCGGCTTGCACTCGGCGGCAGGCTTCAGGTACAGGTGGTCCGGCTTGTTGCGGTGCAGGGTCCACGGGATGTGGCCCTTGAGCAGCCATTGCTCGACGCCGTTCATGAACGTGGCCACGCCCAGCCCCTTCTTGAACCAGGTCTTGAAGTTGCGCGCCTTGTTGAGTTCGGTGTAGAGCCAGCTCTTCTCGAAAGCCGCCGGATAGGCGACTAGCTCGTCGTGCTGGCGGCCCGCCGTCACCGCATCGAAGGCGGCCTCGGCGCAGAGCATGCCGGTCTTGATCGCGGCATGGCTGCCCTTGATGCGGCTCACGTTGAGGTAGCCGGCCTCGCAGCCGACCAGCGCGCCGCCCGGGAACACCGTCTTCGGCAGCGACATCAGCCCGCCCGCCGTGATCGCGCGCGCGCCGTAGCCGATGCGCTTGGCCGGCTTGATGCCCTTGGCCTCATCGCCTTCGAGGTACCAGCGGATGTTCGGGTGCAGCTTCCAGCGCTGCATTTCCTCGAAGGGGCTCAGGTAGGGGTTGCTGTAGTCCAGGCCCGTGATGAAACCCAGCGTGACCTTGTTGTCCTCCATGTGATAGAGGAACGCGCCGCCGTAGGTGTCGCTCTTCATCGGCCAGCCGGCCGTGTGCAGCACGAAGCCGGGCTGGTGGCGTTGCGGGTCGATCTCCCACACTTCCTTCACGCCGATGCCGTAGGTCTGCGGGTCCTTGCCCTCGTCGAGCTTGAAGCGGCTGATGAGCTGGCGGCCCAGGTGGCCGCGCGCGCCTTCGGCGAACACGGTGTACTTGCCGAGCAGTTCCATGCCGAGCTGGAAGTTCTCGGTCGGTTCGCCGTCCTTGCCCACCCCCATGTTGCCGGTGGCCACGCCGCGCACCGAACCGTTTTCGTTGTAGAGCACCTCGGCGGCGGGGAAGCCCGGGAAGATCTCGACGCCGAGATTCTCGGCCTGCTGCGCCAGCCACTTGGTGAAGGCGCCGAGGCTGATGATGTAGTTGCCGTGGTTCTGGAAGCACTCGGGCAGCAGGAAGCCGGGTGTGCGCAGCCCCGAGTTCTCGCCGAGGAACACCATCGCGTCGTCGGTCACGGGCTGGTTGAGCGGTGCGCCCAGTTCCTTCCAGTCGGGCAGCAGTTCGTTGAGGGCGCGCGGATCCATGATGGCGCCCGAGAGGATGTGGGCGCCGGGCTCGGAGCCCTTTTCGAGCACCACGACCGAGATCTCCTTTTCGTGCTGCGCGGCCAGCTGCTTGAGTCGGATCGCGGTCGAAAGGCCAGCCGGGCCGCCGCCGACGACGACGACGTCGTACTCCATGGATTCGCGGGGGCCGAACTGGGCGAGGATTTCGTCGTGGGTCATGTGGGTCTCGTCGATAATGTTTGAGGCTCGGACGCTTCTTGAAGGCGCGAAACATTTTATGTGGAGTGCAGGGCGTCACCTCGGCGACTCAACAGGACCCTGCTTCATGGCTTACACCATCGACCTCTCCGGCCGCGTGGCCCTCGTCACCGGCGCTTCGAGCGGTCTCGGGGCACAGTTCGCGAAGACGCTCGCGCGCGCCGGCGCCGCGGTGGTGCTCGCGAGCCGCCGCGTCGAGAAACTCAAGGAACTGCGCGCGCGCATCGAGGGCGAGGGCGGCGACGCGCACGTGGTCGAACTCGACGTCACCGATCTCGGCAGCATCAAGGCCGCCGTGGCGCGGGCCGAGACCGAGGTGGGGCCGATCGACGTCCTCGTCAACAACTCGGGCGTGAGCACCACGCAGCGCCTGCAGGACGTCTCGCCCGAAGACTACGACTACATCTTCGACACCAACGTCAAGGGCTCGTTCTTCGTGGCGCAGGAGGTCGGCAAGCGCATGCTCGCGCGTGCCAGGGGTTCGGCCCCGGGCACCTACGTCGGCGGGCGCATCGTCAACATCGCCTCGGTGGCGGCGCTCAAGGTGCTGCCGCAGATCGGCACCTACTGCATGAGCAAGGCCGCGGTGGTGCAGATGACCAAGGCCATGGCGCTCGAATGGGGCCGCTTCGGCATCAACGTGAACGCGCTCTGTCCGGGCTACATCGAGACCGAGCTCAACGAGGACCACTGGGTCACCGAGGGCGGCGCCAAGCTCGTCAACATGCTGCCGCGCAAGCGCGTGGGCAAGCCCGAGGACCTCGACGGCCTGATCGTGCTGCTGGCGAGCGGGCAGAGCCATTTCGTGAACGGCGCGGTGATCGCCGCCGACGACGGGTTCGCGCTCTGAGCCCGCGCGCGTGGATCGGCATTGCCGCCGGCCTGGGCGCGGGTGCGCTCTGGGGGCTGGTGTTCGTCGCGCCGCGCATGGTGGGGCATTTCGGCATGGTCGACATCACGGCGGCGCGCTTCGCGGTCTTCGGCGCGATCTCGGGGCTCGCGGTGTTCGCGCGTCCGGCTTCGCTGCGCTGGCCGACGCCGCGGCAGGCGCTGGCCGCGCTGGGCCTCAGCGTGCTCGGCTTCAGCGGCTACTACCTGCTGCTGGCCTTCGGCATCGCGGCAGCCGGTACCGAGGTGCCCAGTCTCATCATCGGCACCATTCCGGTCTGGATGATGCTGCTCGGCCGGCCGCCGGGGCTGCGGATGCGCGCGCTGCTCCCGGGGCTCGCGCTCACGGGCGCGGGCATTGCGCTGATGGTGCACGGCGCGTGGTCGGCCCAGCAGGGCGGCGGCGGCGGCCGCTTCGGCCTCGGCATTGCGCTCGCGCTCTGCGCCATGGCGAGCTGGACGGTGTACGGCCTGCTCAACGCGGCCTGGCTGAAGCGCCACCCGGAAGTGCACGCGGCTGACTGGGCCAACTGGCTCGGCATCGCCACCGGCCTGGGCGCGCTGCTGATGTGGCTCGCGGCCGGCAGCGACCTCGCGAGCTTTCGCGCCCAGCCCGAGGGCCAGCTGTTCCTCTGGCTGGCGCTGGCGGGCGGCTTCGGCTCGTCGTGGCTCGCCACCATCCTCTGGAACGTCGCGAGCCAGCGGCTTTCGGCGAGCCTGTGCGGCCAGTTGATCGTGAGCGAGACGCTGTTCGCCTTGCTCTATTCCTTCCTCTGGGACGGCCGCTGGCCGCAGGCCGCCGAATGGCTCGCGGCGCTGCTGTTCGTCCTCGGCATCCTCGCATCCATCAAGGCCCACCGATGAGAATCGACATCCCCGAAAAGAAGAAGCTCGTGTACGAAATGGCGATCCCGATCCGCTGGGGCGACATGGACGCCATGGGGCACCTGAACAACGGCACCTACTTCCGCTACATGGAGACCGCGCGCATCGACTGGATGCGATCGATCGGCTTCGAGCCGGACCCGGGTGGCGAGGGCATGGTGATCGTCAACGCCTTCTGCAACTTCTACCGCCAGATCGAGTATCCCGGCGACGTGCTGCTGAAGATGTACGTGAGCGATCCTGCGCGCACCACCTTCGAGAGCTGGGCCACGATGGCACGCGCCGAGGCACCGGAGGTGATCTGCGCCGCGGGCGGCGCGACCACGATCTGGGTCGATTTCCCGAAGCAGAAGGCGATGCCGCTGCCCGATTGGCTGCGCGCGCTCGTGAGCGCCTAGGAGGCGCAGGCCGGAGATGCCGCGCTACGCCGGCCGCAGCACGATGCGCGCTTCGAAGCCGCTCGCGGCGCCCGCCGGCGGCGATGCGAGTTCGAGCTTCGCGTTGTGCTTCTCGACGATCGTGGCCACGATCGACAGACCCAGCCCGTAGCCCGCGCGGTCGGCGCTGTGGCGCACATGGCGCTGCTGCAGCGTGGCGAGCTGCTCCGCGTTCACGCCGGCGCCGAAGTCGCGCACGGCGATGGTGCTGGGCGCCATCACCTCGATGACGACGCGGCCGCTGCCGCCGTAGCGCAGCGCGTTTTCCACCAGGTTGCGCAGCGCGATCGCGAGCGCGTCCACGTCGCCCGATGCCGCGGGCGCGACCGCATCGGGCACCTTGAGCGCCAGGCGCTCGCTGATCTGCGGGTCCTTCCAGAACTCCTGCGCCACCGCGCCCGCGAGCTGAACGAGGTCGACGCGCGTGCGTGCGAGCGACGCGCCCGACTCGGCGCGCGAGAGCTGCAGCAGCTTCTCGGTGCGGTGGCTGAGCATCTGCAGCGCATCGAGCGCGGCCTGGACGTCGCCGCGCTGGAGATCGTGCTCGAGCGCGGTCTGCAGCCGCAGCCGTGCCGCGGCCAGCGGCGTGCGCAGCTCGTGCGCGGCGTTGGCGGCCAGCGCGCGTTCCACGTCGAGCGACTGCGACAGCCGCTCCAGCAGGCTGTTGACATGGTCGCCCACCGCGCGCAGCTCGCGCGGCAGACCGGGCAGGGTGATGGGGCGCAGGTCGGCGCCGCTGCGCTTCTCGATCTCGCCGGCGAGTTGTTGCAGCACGCGCAGTTCGGTGCGCGCCACGTTGCGCAGCACGAGCGCCAGCAGCGGCAGCACCGCCCCGAGCGGGATGATGAGGCCGAAGAGCGTGCGGTTGAGCGCCGAGCGCCTTTCGTCGAGCGGATCGGCCACCTGGAAGTACAGGCCCCGCGTGGGATGCCGCACGGTGTAGATGCGCCAGGTCTGGTTGTTCGCGAAGCCGGCCGCCAGCGGCACGTCGAAGGCGTCGATGGGGGCCTCCGCCGAGCGCAGCACCACGCGCTCATGGATGTCGACCACCTGGTACATCACGGCGTCTTCCGAGAACAGCTGCTTCGGCGCGATCATCGGCCGGTCGGGCGTGGCGCCCGGGTGCTGCTTGTCGAGTTCCTGCAGCGCCATGTCGAACATGCGGTGCGAGACCTCGATCAGCTCGTTGTCGAAGTTGTGGTTGATCTCGCGGTCCACATACCAGACCACCGCCAGCACGCACAGCAGCCACACGCCCGCGACCCAGAGGATCAGCGTGCGGGTCAGCCGGCCGGCCAGCGTGTCGCGGCCCGCATTCGAAAGGACCGGGCTCATTCCTCGTCGCCCGCCGAGGTCGACAGCCGATAGCCGAGGCCGCGCAGGGTCTGGATGTGGCTCTTGCCGAGCTTGCGCCGCAGCCGGCTGATGAACACCTCGAGCGTGTTGCTGTCGGCCTCGTCGCCGAAGCCGTAGAGCGCATCGGCCAGGTTCTCGCGCGTGTGGATGCGGTCCGGTCGCGTTGCCATCACGCGCAGCAGGGCCCATTCCTTCTGCGTCAGCACGACCGAGTTCCCGTCCTTGCGCACGCGGTCGTGCGCCAAGTCGATCTCCAGCGTGCCCAATTGCAGCACCGGCGCGCTGCCCGCGTTGCGCCGCCGCTCCACCGCGCGCAGCCGCGCGAGCAGCTCGGCCGGGTCGTACGGCTTGATGAGGTAGTCGTCGGCGCCGGCATCGAGCCCGCGGATGCGGTCGGTGACCTGGTCGCGCGCGGTCAGCACGATGACGATCGGCGGCTCGCGCAGCGCGCGCACCTGCGGCAGCAGCGAGAGCCCGTCGCCGTCGCCCAGGTGCAGGTCGAGCAGCACGGCCGCGTACTGCACCGAGCGCAGCGCCGTGCGCGCCTCGGCCAGGCCGGGCGCCAGGTCGACCACGAAGGCCTTGGCCTGCAGGTAGCCGCGGACCGCATCTGCCAACGAACTGTCATCTTCGACAAGCAATATGCGCACGCCGGAACGCCTTCACAGAGGAAAAAAAACAGAACGGCAGTCTAGCGCCGACCGCTGCAGGCCCGCCGGAGCGGTGTCAGCTTTCGTTCAGACCGCTTCAGGCTCGGTTCAGGCCGGCCACGTAGCCTCACGGATTTTTCAGGCTTGCTGGTTTCCCGCTCATGACGCGCGTTCCGAATCTTCCGAGTTCCCCGAATCTCCGCCCGGCCGGGCTGACCTTGGCCGCGCTGGCGCTGCTGCTGGCATGGGACGCCACGGGCGGCGATCTTGCGCTGGCACGCCTTGCGGGTTCGCCCGTGGGTTTTCCGTGGCGCGACAACGCCTTTCTGGTCCGCGTCATGCACGAAGGCGCAAAGAACCTGAGCTGGCTGCTCGTGATCGCGCTGTTCGCCGCCATCCGCTGGCCGTTGGGCATCCTGCGGCGGTTGCCCGTGCGCGCGCGTGCGCAGCTGGCATTCACCGTGCTGCTTTCGGTGATCGCGGTGAGTGCGATCAAGCATGCCAGCCACACGAGCTGTCCCTGGGACCTGAGGGAGTTCGGCGGCATGGCGAGCCATGTGTCGCACTGGGCCTGGAGGCTCTACGACGGCGGGCCGGGGGGATGCTTTCCGGCCGGCCATGCGTCCGCGGCCTTCGCCTACGTGGGCGGGTACTTCGTGCTGCGGCGGGTGTCGCACCGCACCGCCGCGGTCTGGCTCGGCGCGGCTGTCGCGGCCGGGCTGGCGCTCGGGCTCGCGCAGCAGTTGCGGGGCGCGCACTACATGAGCCACACGCTGTGGACCGGCTGGATCTGCTGGGTGGTCGGCTTTGCCATCGACCTGGTCGCCGCGCCGCGGTCTTCTTCCTCCTCGCCGGCCGCCGAGCCGGCCGTCATGCATGCAGGAACTTGATTCGGCACTCTTCGAACTGATCAACGCCGGGGCCACGGCGCCCGCGTGGAGCATCCATTTCGCACGCTTCGCCTCCGACCTGCTGCCCACGCTGCTGGCGGCGGCCATCCTCTGCGGCGCGATGTTCGATCGCCGCCTTCGCTATGCCTGCTTCACCGCACTGGTGAGCGTGCTGGTGGTCTGGGTGCTGGTGAACGTGTTCCGCTCCGTCATGCCGTTCCAGCGGCCCGCGTTCTACGGGCTCGGCATCCAGTGGGCGCCGCAGGGCGCGCGGCCGGGCTTTCCCAGCCTGCATGCCGCGGGCACCTTCGCGGCGGCGTTCTCGCTCTGGTGCCTGCCGCGGCGCGCGCCGATGCGCGCGGCGCTGGCGGTGGCCGCGGTGGTCGCATGGAGCCGCGTGTTCCTGGGCCTGCACTTTCCGCTCGACGTCGTCGTGGGCGCGATGCTCGCGGCCGTGGTGGCGATCGCTGTGGAGCGCGGCGTCAGCCGGCCGCTGAATCTCGCGCTGCGGGCCTGGATGCGGCCCCGGCTGCGGGCGCGCAGGGCGCGCGCCGGCTAGCATGCCGGCCCCGAGCCTGAACGCCGGCTGAACGCGCGATTCAGGCTTCCTTCAGATGCGCTTTCTACAGTTGGCGCATGTCCCTGACACGAATCGAACCCGCACCCGTGCGGGCGCCCGGCCTGCCTTCGGCCGCGGCGCCCCACCTGGACTCCGCACGCGCGTTGTGGACGCGCATCGACACCTGGCTCGCGCGCCCGCGCTCGGCGCAGCAGGTGGTGGTGTGGCTGGGCATCTACCTCGCCGTGACCGCCAACTGGCCGCTGTGGAACGAACTGGCGCGCATCGGCGGCGCGCCCAGTGCGTACCTGCCGACGAGCGCGGCGATGGCGGTGCTCATGGTCTGCGCCACGGTGGCGCTGCTGTCCTTCACCGCATGGTCGCGCTGGATGAAGCCGCTGTGGTTCGCGGTGGTGCTGCTGGCGGCCTTCGTGCAGCACTACATGATCGAGTACCGCGTGGTGATGGACCCGACCATGATCGCGAACGTGCTGCAGACCGACCCGAACGAGGTGCGCGACCTGCTGAGCTGGCGCATGGCGTTCCACGTGCTGCTGGTGGCGCTGCTGCCGGCGATCGCGCTCTGGCGCGCGAACATCGCGCCGATGCGCGCAGTCGCCAAGCTCTGGCGCAACGCGGCGCTGCTGCTGCTGTCGGTGGCGGTCGCGCTGGCGGCGGCGGTGGCGATGAACCGCCAGCTCGCGCCCTTGATGCGCAACAACGTCCACCTGCGCTACATGATGAACCCGGTCGCCAGCCTGTACTCGGCCGGCTCGGTGCTGATCAAGCCGATGTTCAAGCGCAGCCGCAAGCTGCTGCCCATCACCGCCGGCACCGCGCTGGGTGCGAGCTATGCGGGCCAGGCCCGCCCGCCGATGTTCGTGCTGGTGGTCGGCGAGACGGCGCGTGCCGACCATTTCGGCCTGAACGGCTATGCGCGCAACACCACGCCCGAGCTCGCGGCGCGCGGCGTGCTGAGCTACCGCGAGGTGCATTCCTGCGGCACCAACACGCTCGCATCGGTGCCGTGCATGTTCTCGCACCTGGGCAAGCAGGGCTACGAATCGCGCAAGGACGAGCACGAGAACCTCGTCGACGTGCTGCAGGCGGCCGGGCTGGCGGTGCTGTGGCTCGACAACCAGGCCGGCTGCAAGGGTGTCTGCACGCGCATTCCGAACGCCTCGGCCTTCGACAGCCTCACGCCGGCGCAGAAGTCGACGCTGTGCGACGGCGAGGAATGCCTCGACGACGTGATGCTCCAGGGGCTCGACGCGCGCATCGCCGCGCTGCCGGCGGAGCGCCGCGCCAAGGGCGTGGTGCTGGTGATGCACCAGATGGGCAGCCACGGGCCGGCCTACTACAAGCGGTCGGCCGCCGACGTGAAGCGCTTCCTGCCCGAGTGCAAGACCAATGCACTCGCCGAGTGCGGCCATGCGGAACTGCAGAACGTGTACGACAACTCCATCGCCCAGACCGACCGTTTCCTCGCGCGGACGATCGACTGGCTCCAGGCCCAGTCGGGCCGCTACGACCCGGCGCTGCTCTACGTGAGCGACCACGGCGAGTCGCTCGGCGAGTACGGCCTGTTCCTGCACGGCGTGCCCTACAGCTTCGCGCCGGAGGCGCAGAAGCACGTGCCGATGATCACCTGGTTCGGCGCCGGCATGAGCGATCGGCGCGGGCTCTCGCGCGCCTGCATGGCGTCGGGGCTCGACGCGCCGCTCACGCACGACAACCTCTATCACACGGTGCTCGGGCTGATGGACGTGAAGACGCCCACCTACCGCCCGGCGCTCGACGCGCTGGCCTCGTGCAGGAACAGCGCCTGAGCTACTTCTTCTCGCGGGGCAGCCGCCCCATGAGGAAGAACTCGGTGTTCGGCTGCATGCCGCTGAAGCTCGCGAGCCGGTTGCTCAGGCCGAAGAAGGCGGTGATCGAGGCGATGTCCCAGATGTCCTCGTCGTCGAAGCCGTGCGCATGCAGCGCGTCGAAGTCGGCGTCCTCGATCTCGTGCGAGCGCTCGCAGACCTTCATCGCGAAGTCGAGCATCGCGCGCTGGCGCGGCGTGATGTCGGCCTTGCGGTAGTTCACCGTCACCTGGTCGGCCACCAGCGGCTTCTTCTCGTAGATGCGCAGCAGCGCGCCGTGCGCCACCACGCAGTAGAGGCACTGGTTGGCCGCGCTGGTGGTGGTGACGATCATCTCGCGGTCGCCCTTGGTGAGCGAGCCTTCCTCCTTCAGCATCAGCGCGTCGTGGTAGGCGAAGAAGGCGCGCCATTCGGCAGGCCGGCGCGCGAGCGCGAGGAACACGTTGGGCACGAAGCCGGCCTTCTCCTGCACCGCGAGGATCGCGGCGCGGATGTCGTCGGGCAGGTTGTCGAGTTCGGCAAGGGGATAGCGGTCGGCCATGGCTTTGTCTCCTGGATGCGGTGCCAGGATCATAGGCAGCTCAGGGTGGGAGCGGCGGCGCCTGCTTCTCCTCGAGCACCGCGCGATCGCTCTCGTCCTTGAGCGCCACGCCCGTGAGCCCGCGTCGCAGCGCTTCGCGCATCAGCCACGCCAGCCTGAAGGCCGCGGCATCGCAGGGCAGGCCCTCGGGCCGCACGTTCGAGATGCAGTTGCGCTCGGCGTCGTGCCGGCCGCGCCGGGGCGAATGGGTGAGATAGATGCCGAGGCTGTCGGGCGAGCTGAGCCCCGGCCGCTCGCCGATCAGCATCACCGACAGCGCGGCGCCGAACAGCTCGCCCACCTCGTCGGCCAGCGCCACGCGCGCCTGCGTGGCGATCACCACCGGCGCGAAGCGCGTGTCGGGCGGCAGCAGCGGGCGCAGCGCGGCGAGCAGCGGCGCGGCATGGCGCGCCACCGCGAGCGAGGACAGCCCGTCGCCGATCACCAGGCAGACGTCGCAGGGTCCGTGGGCCGCCGCGCGCAGGCGCTCGGCATCGGCGGGTTCGAGCTGGCGGCCGAGGTCGGGGCGGCGCAGGTAGGTGGTGCGGTCTTCGGCGCGGCTGCGCACGCGCGCGACCTCCCAGGCCTGCGCGCGTAGCGCCGCTTGGAGCGCATCGACGTCGAGCGCCGCATGGATCGCGTCGCGCGCCATCGCATGCGCCCAGCCGAAGCGCAGCGTCTCGTCGGTCGGCATGCCCGCGCCCGCGCGCCCGAGCGCCAGCCGCGCGGGCGTGGCCGCGCGCCATGGTGCCCACGGGTTGGGCGTGACGACATCGTCGTCGCTCATGGCGACAGCGCGGCGAGGCCGCCCATGTCGGCGAGCAGCCGGTTGCCCGCGGGCGGTGCGAGCCGGCCCGCCGCGTCCGTGATCTGCATGCGCTGCAGCCAGGCTTCGAACTCCGGTGCGCGTTTCAGCCCCAGCGTCTCGCGCAGGAACAGCGCGTCGTGGAAGGAGGTGCTCTGGTAGTTGAGCATCACGTCGTCCGCGCCCGGCACGCCCATGATGAAGTTGATGCCCGCGGTGCCCAGCAGCACGAGCAGGTTGTCCATGTCGTCCTGGTCGGCCTCGGCATGGTTGGTGTAGCAGATGTCGCAGCCGATCGGCAGGCCGAGCAGCTTGCCGCAGCAGTGGTCCTCGAGGCCGGCGCGGATGATCTGCTTGCCGTCGAAGAGGTATTCGGGCCCGATGAAGCCCACCACGGTGTTGATGAGCAGCGGCCGGTAGCGCCGCGCGAGCGCATAGGCACGCACCTCGCAGGTCTGCTGGTCGACGCCGAAGTTGGCGTTGGCCGACAGCGCGCTGCCCTGGCCGGTCTCGAAGTACATCAGGTTGTTGCCCACGGTGCCGCGGTTCAGCGCCTGCGCCGCGGCATGGGCCTCGTCGAGCAGCGCGGGCGTGACGCCGAACGAGAGGTTGGCCTGCTCGGTGCCCGCAATCGACTGGAACACCAGGTCCACCGGCGCACCGGCTTCGGCGAGCCGCAGCGTGTTGGTCACGTGCGTGAGCACGCAGCTCTGCGTGGGAATCTCGAAGCGCTGGATCACCTCGTCGAGCATGTGCAGCAGCCGGCCCAGCACCGAGAGGCTGTCGGACACCGGGTTGATGCCGATCACCGCGTCGCCCGCGCCGTAGAGCAGCCCGTCGAGCGTGGAGGCCGCCACGCCGCGCAGGTCGTCGGTCGGATGGTTGGGCTGCAGCCGCACCGCCAGATGGCCGGGCAGGCCGATGGTGTCGCGAAAGCGCGTGACCACGCGGCACTTCTTCGCGACCGCCACCAGGTCCTGGTTGCGCATGAGCTTGGAGACGGCCGCCACCATCTCGGGCGTGAGCCCGGGCGCGAGCGCGGCGAGCGCCTCGGTCGTGGCGCGTTCCGACAGCAGCCAGTTGCGGAAATCGCCGACCGTCAGGTGCGACACCGGCGCGAAGGCCGCCGCATCGTGCCCGTCGATGATGAGCCGCGTGATGTTGTCGCGTTCGTAGGGGATCAGCGCCTCGTTCAGGAACTGCTTGAGCGGCGTCTCGGCCAGCACGTGGCGCGCCGCCATGCGCTGCTGCGCGGTCGCAGCGCCGATGCCCGCGAGGTAGTCGCCGGAGCGCGCCGGGCTCGCCACGGCCATGACCTGCCGCAGATCGTCGAAAGCGAAGACCTGGCCGGCGATGGCGGTGCGGTAGCGCATGCGCGTTCAGGCCTTCGGCGCCGCGGTCAGCATCTCGTCGGGTGCCGCCGCCGTGCGCTGCGCCGAGGTCAGCAGGAAGTAGCCGTAGGCCGCCGCCATCAGCACCGCGAACAACAGCGTGAGCATGGGGTTGAACCAGACCATCGCGCCGAGGCACACCACGCCGAGCGCCAGCGCGATGGCCGGAAAGGCCGGGTAGAAGGGCGCGCGGTAGGGCCGGGGCAGGCCTGGCTCGCTGCGGCGCAGCCTGAAGAGCGCGGCCATCGAGACTAGGTACATCACGATCGCGCCGAGCACCGCCATCGTGACGATGTTGGCCGTGAGCGTCTGCCCGCCGAACTGCACCCACTCGTCGCTGAAAATCGCCGCCACGCCCACCACGCCGCCGGCCAGCAGCGCGCGGTGCGGCGTGTCGAAGCGCGGGCTCAGGCCCGCGAAATAGCGCGGCAGGTAGCCCGCGCGCGCGAGCGCGAAGATCTGCCGCGAGTAGCCCATGATGATCCCGTGGAACGACGCGACCAGGCCGAACAGGCCGATCCACACCAGCATGTGCAGCCAGCCGCTGTTCTCGCCCACCACCGCCTTCATCGCCTGCGGCAGCGGGTCGTTGATGTTCGCGAGCTTGCGCCAGTCGCCCACGCCGCCCGCGAAGATCATCACGCCGAAGGCCAGCACCACGAGCGTGACGATGCCGGCGATGTAGGCGACCGGGATGGTGCGGTGCGGGTCGCGCGCTTCCTCGGCCGCCATGGCCGCGCCCTCGATCGCGAGGAAGAACCAGATCGCGAAGGGGATCGAGGCGAAGATCCCCGCCACCGCCGCGCCGTCGAGCACGCTGCCGCCGGCCCAGCCGTTGGCGACGAAGTTCGCCATCGACCAGCCCGGCGTGACCACGCCCATGAACACGAAGAGCTCGAAGATCGCGAGCACCGTGACGAAGAGCTCGAAGGCCGCGGCGATGCCGATGCCGATCCAGTTGAGGCCGATGAAGATCACGTACGCGCCGAGCGCGAACCACTTCGGGTTGATGCCCGGAAACTGCACGTTGAGGTAGGCGCCGATGGCGAGCGCGATCGCCGGCGGCGCGAAGACGAACTCCACCAGCGTGGCGAAGCCCGCGACGAAGCCGCCCGTGGGCCCGAAGGCGCGGCGCGCGTACGCGAACGGGCCGCCCGCATGCGGAATGGCGGTCGAAAGCTCGGTGAAGCTGAAGATGAAGGTGGTGTACATCGTAGCCACCAGCACCGTGGCCACGAGGAAGCCGAGCGTGCCCGCCGTGTTCCAGCCGTAGCTCCAACCAAAGTACTCACCGGAGATGACGAGGCCGACCGCGATGCCCCAGAGCTGGAGCGGGCCGAGAACCTTCTTGAGCTGGCCGGTGCCCGCGGGTGGCGCGGCGGACGCGGGCGGTGCGGCTTCGATGGAATGCATGGGGCTTCCTCTCCGGACGGATGTTGACAGTGCGCCACCGTCAAAGCAAGGCCCGTTCCATCGCTCGCCATAATCGTGGCTTTCCAATCACCCGAGGTGTCCAGTGAAGTTTTCCTCTTCTTCGTCGCTCCTGTGTGCCGCGTTTGCATCGCTGTGCGCCGTGTCCGCCGCGTGGGCGCAGTCCGCGCCCGTCACCACGCCGAGCGGCCTGGTCTACCAGTCGCTCAAGGAAGGCAGCGGCGCATCGCCCGCGGCCACCGACGTGGTCAAGGTGCACTACCGCGGCACCTTCCCCGACAGCGGCAAGGAATTCGACAGCTCCTACAGCCGCGGCGAACCCACCGAGTTCCCGCTCAACGGCGTGATCCCGTGCTGGACCGAGGGCGTGCAGAAGATGAAGCCGGGCGGCAAGGCCAAGCTGACCTGCCCACCGTCGATCGCCTACGGCTCGCGCGGCGCGGGCGGCGTGATCCCGCCCAACGCGACGCTGAACTTCGAGGTCGAGCTGGTCTCGGTCAAGAAGCGCTGACGCGCCCGGCGCGCCCGCTAGATCTGGGCGCCGCCGCCGTCGACGAAGAGCTCGGTGCCGTTCACGAAGCTGCTGTCGTCGGAGGCCAGGAACAGCACGGCCTTGGCGATCTCGTCGGGCGTGCCGACGCGGCCGAGCGGAATGCCTTGGGCCTGCGCCTCGATGAAGCCCGCGATCTGCTCCGGGCTGAGGCCGAGCAGCTCGTAGGCCGGCGTGGGCACCACGCCGGGGCTGACCGCGTTGACGCGGATGCCGGCATCCTTCAGGTCCACCGCCCAGCTGCGCGCGAAGCTGCGCACCGCCGCCTTGCTGGCGCTGTAGACGCTGAAGGCCGGCGTGCCCTTGATGCTGGTGATCGATGCATTGAGCACGATCGATGCGCCGCGCGGCATCAGCGGCAGCGCCTTCTGCACGGTGAATAGCAGCCCTCGCACGTTGGTGCCGAAGATGCGGTCGAAATGCTCCTCGGTGATCTGCCCGAGCGGCAGCAGGCTGCCGCCGCCGGCATTCGCGAACAGCACGTCGAGGCGGCCTTTCTGTTCCTTGATGGTCGCGTAGAGCCGGTCGAGGTCGGCCGGCCTGGACACGTCGCCGAGCACGCCGGTGACGTTGCGGCCGATGGTGTTCACGGCCGCATCGAGCTCGGCCTGGCGGCGGCCGGTGACGAACACGTGGGCGCCTTCGGCCACGAAGCGCTGCGCGGTGGCGAGGCCGATGCCGCTGGTGCCGCCGGTGACGAGGGCGATCTTGTCGGCGAGTTTGGGTTGGGACATGGTTGCTTCTTCCTTCCTTGGGTGGGCTGCGAGGCAGCGTTGACGATGGTCCGGAGTCTGGGCGCCGCCGCCGCACGCACCAAGATGCCCCACGGCAGTTGTTTGTTTATGAATCACCAATAATCCGGCGATGGACCAGATCGCCGCCATGCGGGTCTTCGCCCGCGTGGTCGAGGCCGGCACCTTCACCCGCGCAGCCGATTCGCTGCAGATGCCCAAGCCCACCGTGACCAAACTGGTGCAGCAGCTCGAGACGCACCTGCGCGTGAAGCTGCTGCAGCGCACGACGCGGCGCGTGACGGTCACGCCCGAGGGCGCGGCGTACTACGAGCGCACGGCCCGCGTGCTCGCGGAGCTCGAAGGCATCGAGTCGGACCTCACGAGCGCGCAGGCCCAGCCGCGCGGGCGGCTGCGGGTGGACATCGGCTCCTCGTTCGCCAACACGATCCTGATTCCGCAATTGCCCGCCTTCCATGCGCGCTATCCGGAGATCGCGCTCGAGATCGGCGTGAGCGACCGGCCGGTCAACCTGATCGGCGATGCGGTCGATTGCGTGGTGCGCGCCGGCGAGCTCACCGACCAGTCGCTGGTGGCGCGCCGCATCGCGACCCTGAATTTCGTGACCTGCGCCACGCCCGCGTACTTCGAGCGCCACGGCATTCCGCGGACGCCGGCCGATCTCGGCGACGGCGGGCACCGCGTGGTGGGCTACTTCTCGTCGCTGAGCAACAGGCCGGTGCCGCTGCGCTACGCGCGCGGCGAGGAGCGCATCGAGGTCCACGGCCACGCCGTGGTGGGCGTGAACGAGAGCACCGCGCACCTCACGGCCCTGCTCACCGGCATGGGCGTGGCGCAGACCTTCGACGTGATGGCGGGGCCGCATCTCGCGAGCGGCGCGCTGGTGGAGGTGCTGCAGGACTGGGCGCCGCAGCCCTATCCGCTGCACGTGGTGTACCCCGCCAACCGGCACCTGAGCGCCAAGCTGCGGGTGTTCGTCGACTGGGCGGTGGAGCTGTTCGCTCCCTACAACCGGCGCGCGGCGCGCTGATCAGCCCGGCTGCAGCTGGTAGAGCCAGGTCTCGGTCAGCGTCTTGTCGCCGATCTTCAGATAGAGCCGCATGTCGATCGGCTCGGTGCCTTCGGGCGTGAAGTCGAACTGCGCGCGCCAGTGCCCCGGCACGCCGTTGGGCACGGCCTCGGCGAAGACGTACGAGAATTTGCCGCGCGGCGCCGTGAGCACCAGTTCGGGCTTGACGCCGAAGGGCACCGTGGTCAGCGGCTGGCCGATGAACTCCACCATGAACTTGCGCACGCCCTGGGGCCGCGGCTGGCCCGGCTGTCCGCCGCGGCCGATGCGCGTGGCCACGCATTGCGCGAGCGGGGAGGGGAAGGGCTCCTGGTCGGTCCAGTGCAGCCGGTACTGCAGGCTGTAGCTCGTGCCCGCCTTGGCCTCGGCCTTGGGCACCCAGAAGGCGACGATGTTGTCGTGGATCTCGTCGTCGGTCGGGATCTCGATCAGCTGCACCGAACCCTCGCCCCAGTCGCCGATCGGTTCGATCCAGAGGCTCGGGCGCTTCTCGTAGTTGACGCCGTCCTGGTAGTGGTCGAAGGCGCGGTCGCGCTGCAGCAGGCCGAAGCCGCGCGGGCGCGTGTCGGCGAAGGCCGAGGCGCGCGTCTGCGTCGGGTTGTTGAGCGGGCGCCAGATGCGCTCGCCCGCACCGTTCCAGATCGCGAGGCCGTCGGAGTCGTGCACCTCGGGCCGCCAGTCGATGGCCGTCGGCTTGACGGTCTCCGAATACCAGTACATCGAGGTGAGCGGCACCAGGCCCAGGCGCGAAACGTCGCGGCGCAGGAAGAGGCGCGAGTCGATGTCCATGATCACGGCCTTGCCGCGCTGCATCACGAACTTGAAGACGCCGGTGATGCTCGGCCCTTCGAGCAGCGCATAGACGGTCATCGAACTGGTGTTGTCGGCCGCCGGCGTCTCGAAGTAGAAGCGCGTGAAGTTCGGGAATTCCTCGGGCTTGTCGGGCACCGCCACGTCGAGCGCGATGCCGCGCGCGGAGAGGCCGTACTGGTAGAGCTCGCCGATGGCGCGGAAGTACGAGGCGCCGAGGAAGGCCACCCAGTCGTTCTTCTGCCAGTCGAGCTTGGCCTGGTCGCCGAGCCGGCTTTCCTGCAGCCGGAAGCCCGCGAAGCCCGCGCCCGCGGGGAGCGCGCGCGCCGGGCTGTCGGCGGGCATCGAGAAGTACGAAGGGCTGTAGCGCACCTCGCGCGCGAAGACGTCGCCGCCGGCGTTCTCGAGCACGTGCATGCGCACCGGCGTCTGGAAGAAGCGGCCGAGGTGGAAGAAGGTGACGGGGAAGGCGCCCGGGCCGTCGCGGAAGAGGGCATTGGCGGGATCGAACCTGATCCTGCCGTGCGCGTCGTAGTCGATCTTCTCGAGCACCTCGGGCGCGAGCGGCTTGGGACCGGCATAGGGCTGGCCCGCGAGGCGCTTGGCCTGGGCCACCAGACCGTCGAAGGAGAAGGGCGATGGCTGGCTCAGTTGCAGGCCGTTCGCGGCCAGCGCCTCTTCGGGCAGTCCAAGGGCGGCGAGTGCGGCGGCGGCACCACCTGCGGCAAGGAAGGATCGGCGATCAAGCATGTAGGTTTTCTTGAAGGTTGCGGTCTGGGAGTGAGGAGGAAAACGAAAGCAGCGCACGGAAGCGGAAGCGGGGCGCAAGGCGCTGGCCGGGTCATCCTAATGCAGCACGTGGTGGTGCTGCGTCATGCCCGGCCGAGCGCAGAGGCGTTGCGGCGAGCATGCCCTGCCTTGCACGGGCGCTGCGTCAGCCAACCTGCGGTTTTGCAGCCGGACAAGCGCCGATCCTGAAAAATTTGTAGGTTTATGTTTCGCGCGCATCCACCGCGCGCAGCGCATAGACCGCATAGAGCGGCACGCCGAACAGCAGCATCGCGAGCGGCGCGACCACCGCATACGGCAGGCCGATGCCGTCGAGCACGCGGTGCGTGGATTCGAGCCGCAGCCGCGGATGGGCCTGCGCGAGCTCGGCCGGCCGGCGCACGCCCCAGAGGAATTCCGCACCCGTGGCGCGCACCGACGGATGCCTGGCCGCATGCCCGACCGCGAGCCAGCAGATGGCGTCGAAAGCCAGCACCGAGCCCGCGGGCGCGCGCTCTCCGAAGGTCTTGAGCACCGCGCGCACCCGGTCGGGCGCGAGGTACATGAGCACGCCTTCGGTGAACAGAAAGACCGGCGATGCGCGGCGCCGGCGCGGCAGCGCGAGCTGCTCCCACCAGTCGGCGGCCGTCAGGTCGAGCGCGCGCTCGTCGTGGCGGGGGTCGATGTCGGGGATGAGTTCGCGCCGCAGGTCGAGCACTTCGGGCAGGTCGGCGTCGGTGAGCCGCGCCCTGCCGTCGTCGAGCCACTGGAAGTAGTGGCTCAGGCCGCAGCCCATGTTGACCACGCGACCGCCCGGATGCTGCTGCAGGAATTCCTGCGCGAGGCTGCGAAAGCGCCGCGTGCGATTGAGGATGCCGTAGATCGTCGACCGGTCCTCGGGCAGCGCATCGCCGTCGTCGCGGATCCTTTCGAGGATCGAGGCGGCGTAGGCGTCGCGCACGGCGAGCTGCGGAAACAGCGCATCGCCGCTTGCGCGCGCGGCCAGCGGAATGCGCAAGGTGGAGGGCACCGCCGAAAGGTGCCGCGCGGCCTTGCAGGAAGTCATGGACGGTCGAACAGGGCCATGCACAAGTCTGGGCGCTGCCGCCGCGGGCGGCAAGTCAGACTTTGGTGTGCGCCGTCCGGCCGGGAACGGGTCCTGCTTCTTACTTGGCGGTCGGCATCACGAACTCGGCGCCCTTGGGCGTGCTCTCGGGCCAGCGCTGCATGATCGACTTCTGCTTGGTGTAGAAGCGCACGCCTTCCTCGCCGTAGGCATGCATGTCGCCGAAGAGCGAACGCTTCCAGCCGCCGAAGCCGTGCCAGGCCATCGGCACCGGGATCGGCACGTTGATGCCGACCATGCCCACCTGGATGCGGCGGCTGAACTCGCGCGCCACGTTGCCGTCGCGCGTGAAGCAGCTCACGCCGTTGCCGAACTCGTGGTCGTTGACCAGGTCCACCGCCTCGCCGAAGCTCGCCACGCGCACGCAGGAGAGCACCGGGCCGAAGATCTCTTCCTTGTAGATGCGCATCTCGGGCGTGACGTGGTCGAACAGCGTGCCGCCCATCCAGAAGCCGTCGCCGCAGCCTTCGCCGGCGCTGCCGGCGTCGAAGTTGCGGCCATCGACCAGCAGCTTCGCGCCTTCCTTCTCGCCCAGCGCGATGTAGCCCGTGATGCGCTCGTGCGCGGCGCGGGTGACGATCGGGCCCATCTCGGCCGCGAGGTTCTCGCCGTCGAGCACCTTGAGCGTCTTCGTGCGCTCGATCAGCTTGGGGATGATCTTGTCGGCCACGTCGCCCACGAGCACGGCCACGCTGATCGCCATGCAGCGCTCGCCGGCCGAGCCGTAGCCCGCGCCGATCAGCGCGTCGACGGTCTGGTCGATGTCGGCGTCGGGCATCACCACCATGTGGTTCTTCGCGCCGCCGAGCGCCTGCACGCGCTTGCCGTGGCGGGCGCCGGTCTCGTAGATGTAGTTGGCGATCGGCGTCGATCCGACGAAGCTCACGGCCTTGACGTCCGGGTGCTCGAGCAGCGCATCGACCGCGACCTTGTCGCCCTGCACCACGTTGAACACGCCGTCGGGCAGGCCCGCCTCCTTCAGCAGCTCGGCGATGCGCAGCGAGGGCGTCGGATCGGTCGGGCTGGGCTTGAGCACGAAGGTGTTGCCCGCGGCGATGGCGACCGGGAACATCCACATCGGCACCATCACCGGGAAGTTGAAGGGCGTGATGCCCGCGACCACGCCGAGCGGCTGGCGCAGCGTCCAGTTGTCGATGCCGGTCGAGACCTGGTCGGTGAAGTCGCCCTTGAGCAGCTGCGGGATGCCGCAGGCGAACTCGACGATGTCGATGCCGCGCGAGACCTCGCCCTGCGCGTCGGTGAACACCTTGCCGTGCTCGGCCGTGATCATGTGCGCGAGCTCGTCCTTGTGCTGGTTCAGCAGTTCGAGGAACTTGAACATCACGCGCGCGCGGCGCAGCGGCGGCGTGTCGGCCCACTTGGGAAACGCGGCCTGCGCCGCGGCCACGGCCGCGTCGACGTCGGCCGCGGCGGCCAGCGCCACCTGGCCCGTGACCTTGCCGGAGGCCGGGTTGGTGACGTCCTGCGTGCGGCCGGAGCCGCCTGCGGCATGCTGGCCGCCGATGAAGTGGGCAATCTGCGCGGGCTTCGTGGAAGCGTTGGTCATGGTTGTCGCCGATGGAGGTGTGATCCGTCCAGTCTAGGAAAGCGCCGCCCGCCTGCCTAGGCGCCAGGAATGAACTGTTTGTTCGCCATGGTGAACAATGGGGCCATGGATCAGCAAAAAGCCGAATCGCTCTGGACCCACCTGCACTGGCTCATCGTGCTCGGCCAGCAGGGCAGCTACACCGCCGCCGCCGCGCGCCTGGGCGTGAGCAAGGCGGCCATGAGCCAGCGCATCGCCGAGCTCGAGCGCGCGGCCGGCGTGCCGCTGGTGCGCCGCACCACGCGCAGCATGCGGCTCACCGAGGCCGGGCAGCAGCTCGTCGACCAGACGCGCGAGCCCTTCGAGCAGATCGCGCACAGCTTTCTCAAGGCACAGGACCATGCGGGCGAGCCGCGCGGGCTGGTGCGCGTGACGGCGCCGGTGGCGCTCGGCCGGCAGCAGCTGCTGCCGCGCCTGGCCGACTTCCTGCTCGCGCATCCGGCGATCCGCGTCGAGATGGAGCTCTCGGACCGGCTCAGCTCGCTCGCGACCGAGGGCTTCGACCTCGCGGTGCGGCATGCGGCCTCGCCGCCCGACACCCACGTGGCCTGGCGGCTGTGCGACACGCGCTCGGTGCTGGTGGCGAGCCGCGCCTACCTGCGCCGCCGCGGCACGCCGCAGCAGCCCGCGATGCTGGCCGAGCACGACTGCCTGCACTATCCGCGCGGGCAGGAGACCAACGTCTGGTCCTTCGAGCGACGCGGCGGCCGCGCGCGCCAGGCCGAGCGCGTGACGGTGCCGATCGCCGGTCCCCTGGCCGCGAACAACAGCGAGGCACTGCGCGATGCCGCCCAGGCGGGGCTGGGCATTGCGCTGCTGCCCGACTTCAGCGCGCAGTCGGGCCTGCAGGCCGGCAAGCTGGTCGAGGTGCTGCCCGACTGGCAGCCCACCGGCGCCTTCGCCGACCAGATCTACGCGATTCGGCCGTACTCGCTGCACATTCCGCGCGCGGTCGACCTGTTCGTGCGCCACCTGCGGGAGACGCTCAAGGCGGGCTTTCCGCTGGCCTGAGGCGCCGCCGGGCCCTCAGTTCGAGGAGGCGAGCAGTTGCTGCACCAGCAGCTGCGCGGCCGGCGAGAGCGTCTCGCCGGTCCTGGTGGCCATCAGCAGGCGGCGCACGGCCCAGGCGTCCTGCAGCCGTACCACCTTGAGCCCGAGCGCGCTCACCTGTGCCTTGCAGGCCGCCAGCGGCACCACGCCGATGCCCAGGTTGGCCGCGATCATGTGGCACATGGCGTCGAAGCTGCGCACCTGCACGCGCAGCCGCATCGGAATGCCGGCCTGCTCAGCCGCGCGCGAGGTGAGCTCGAGCAGCGAGCTGCTGCGGTTGAGCCCCACGAACTCGTGCGCGAGGCAGGTCTTGAAATCGGTACGCCGGGTGCGCGCGAGCGGATGCTGGCGCGCGCACAGCACCACGAGTTCATCGGTCTGGAACGGCGCCACGTCGAGCCCGTAGGCGGGCGTGTTCTCGGCGAACACGCCCACGTCCGCCAGCCCGTCGACCAGCGCACGCACGATGTCGCCGCTGAGCTGCTCTTCCACTTCGACCCGGATGTCCGGGTGCCGGCCGAGGAACGCGGCCAGCGTGGCCGGCAGGAACTCGGTCAGCGCCGACATGTTGGCCCAGAGCCGCACATGGCCGCGCACGCCGCTCGAATAGTCGCCGAGCTCGCTGCTGAACTGCTCGAAGCCCTGGAACAGCCGCATCGCATGCTGCATCGCCACGTGCCCGGCCGGCGTGAGCGCGATCCCCTGCGAACTGCGCTCGAGCAGCTTCGAGCCGGTGGCGGCCTCGAAATCGGACAGGCGGCGGCTCGCCGCCGAGAGCGCGAGGTGGCAGGCCTCGGCGCCCTTGGTGATGCTGCCCGACTGGGCCACGGCGCAGAACAGGCGCAGGGTGACGAAGTCGACGCGGGCGGGGTTGATGGGATGCGGGCGCGGCATGGCGCCATTCTAGGAAGCCTTCGCATTCTGCGAAGGGGCTCTGCGATCAGAGCAATTCCGCTGCGCGCCGTCCGTTCCTAAAGTGCGGGCAACACCCCTACGAAAGCAGAGACACGACCTATGAACGCACTCGAAGGCCTCAAGGTGCTCGAACTCGGCCAGCTCATCGCCGGCCCCTTCGCCGGCAAGACGCTCGCCGAATTCGGTGCCGACGTGATCAAGGTCGAGCCTGCGGGCGTCGGCGATCCGCTGCGCAAGTGGCGGCTGCTGCGCGAGGGCACGTCGGTGTGGTGGGAGGTGCAGTCGCGCAACAAGCGCTCGGTCTGCCTCGACCTGCGCAGCGCCGAAGGCCAGGCGGCGGTGCGCGCGCTGGCGGCCGAGGCCGACGTGCTGATCGAGAACTTCAAGCCCGGCACGCTCGAAGGCTGGGGCCTGGGCTGGGAGCAGCTGCACGCGCTCAACCCGCGGCTCATCATGCTGCGCATCTCGGGCTACGGCCAGACCGGGCCGTACCGCGACAAGCCGGGCTTCGGCGTGCTCGGCGAATCGATGGGCGGGCTGCGCTACCTGAGCGGCGAGCCGGGCCGGGTGCCGGTGCGGGTGGGCGTCTCGCTCGGCGACACGCTGGCCGCGCTGCACGGCGTGATCGGCGTGCTCACGGCGCTGCACCACCGCACGGCGCACGGCGGGGAGGGGCAGTTCATCGACGTGGCGCTCTACGAATCGGTCTTCAACGTGATGGAAAGCCTGCTGCCCGAATACGACGCCTTCGGCGTGGTGCGCGAGCGTGCGGGGAGCGCGCTGCCCGGCATCGCGCCGACCAACGCCTACCGCTGCAGCGACGGCCACTACGTGCTCGTGGCCGGCAACGGCGACAGCATCTTCCGCCGCCTGATGGGCGCGATCGGGCGCACCGACCTCGCACGCGATCCGCAGCTGGCGCACAACGACGGCCGCGTGCAGCGGGTGGAAGAGATCGACGCGGCCATCGAGGCCTGGACGCTCGGGCGCAGCCGCGACGAGGTGCTTGCGCTGCTCGACGCCGCCGGCGTGCCTGTGGGGCGCATCTACACCGTGGCCGACATCGCGGCCGATCCGCAATACCTGGCGCGGCAGATGATCGTGGAAGCCGAGACGGCCGACGGGGAACGGCTCAAGGTGCCGGGCGTGGTGCCCAAGCTCAGCGCGACGCCGGGGCGCATCGCGCATCCGGCGCCGAGGCTCGGCGAACACAACGACGACCTCAGCGGCGCGGGCTGGCCGCGCCGGCGCCATGAAGACTGCAAGGTGGGCGCATGAGCGGCGGGGCAACCGGCAGGCGCCTCTTCGTCAACGAGGTGGCCACGCGCGACGGCTTCCAGATGGAAAGCCGCTTCATTCCCACCGACGACAAGGTCGCGCTCATCGATCGGCTGAGCCTGCTGGGCTATGCCAGGATCGAGGTGACCTCGTTCACCTCGGCGAAGGCGATTCCCGCGCTGCGCGACGGCGAGGCGGTGATGCAGCGCATCGTGCGCCGCCCGGGCGTGGTCTACACCGCGCTGGTGCCGAACCTGCGCGGGGCCGAGCGCGCGCTCGAAAGCCGCGTCGACGAGTTCAACATCGTCATGTCGGTGAGCGAGACCCACAACCTCGCGAACCTGCGCATGACGCGCGCGCAGTCGTTCGCGCAGCTGGCGGAGGTCATTGCCCTGGCACGACGGGCCGGCGTGCCGGTGAACGTCTCGCTGTCGTGCGTGTTCGGCTGTCCGATGGAGGGCGAGGTGCCGCTTTCCGGCGTGCTGGCATGGATCGATCGCTTCGCGGCGCTGTCGGTGCAGGGCATCACGCTGTGCGATACCACGGGCATGGCCTTTCCCACGCAGGTGCGTGCGATCTGCGAGGCGGTGCGCGCGCGCCACCCGGCGCTGCCATGGACCGCGCACTTCCACAACACGCGCGGCATGGGGCTCGCGAACGTGGTGGCGGCGGTCGAGGCCGGCATCGCGCGCTTCGACATGTCGCTCGGCGGCATCGGCGGCTGCCCCTACGCGCCTGGCGCCACGGGCAACGTGGCGACCGAGGACGTGGTCCACATGCTGCAGTGCATGGGGCATGACACCGGCATGGACCTCGACGGCCTGATCGCGGCCGCCGCCGAGCTCCAGACCCTGGTGCAGCACGAACTGCCGAGCCAGGTCTCGCGCGCCGGGCATCGGCTGGTGCGCCATGCGCCGCCGGCCGATTTCGACGACATCGCGGCACGCGCCCATGCGCGTGGCGCCGGGGAGCTGCACGCATGATCGACCACCTGGACCACCTCGTGCTCACCACCGCCGACGAGGCGGCCTGCACGCGCTTCTACGTCGACGTGCTGGGCATGGCGCTCGAGACCTTCGGCGCCGGCCGCAAGGCTTTTCGCTTCGGCCAGCAGAAGATCAACCTGCATGTGCAAGGCCACGAGTTCGAGCCCAAGGCGCACCGGCCGACGCCGGGCTCGCTGGACCTGTGCTTCATCGCGCGCGTGCCGCTCGACGATGTGATCGCGCGGCTGGCGCGGCACGGCGTGCCGATTCTCGAAGGCCCGGTGATGCGCACCGGCGCCGTCTCGCGCATCCGCTCGGTCTATGTGCGCGACCCCGACATGAACCTCATCGAGATCTCGGAACCTGCGCCCTGACGGGGCGGACTGCGGGACGAACGAATCCACGAAAACCGGAGACAGACACCATGACAACCATCCATCGACTCCTCGCCACCGCGCTCGCGCTGGTGGCCACCGCGGCGGGCGCCGACACCTGGCCGTCCAGACCCATCACCTTCATCGTGCCCACCGCGCCGGCGGGCTCGACCGACATCATGGCGCGCATGGTGGCCGATCCGCTGCAGCGCGCGCTGGGCCAGCCGATCGTGGTCGACAACCGGCCCGGCGCCAGCGGCAACATCGGCACCGAGGCGGTGGCGCGCGCGGCACCCGACGGCTACACGCTGCTGATGCAGTACTCGGGCTACCACGTCGGCAATCCGGCGCTCTTTCCGCAGATCAAATGGAGCCCGACCAAGGACTTCTTGCCCGTGGCGATGGTGATGCGCGCGCCGCACGTGGTCGCCGTGAGCGGCAAGGTGCCGGCCGGCTCGATGAAGGAACTGATCGCCTACGGCCGCAAGAAGGAGGGCGGGCTGTTCTATGCCTCGGCGGGCAACGGCTCGATCCAGCACATCGCGGGCGAGCTGCTCGCGCGCCAGTCGAAGCAGCCGATGACGCACGTGCCCTACAAGGGCTCGGGGCCGGCGATCAACGACCTGATCGCGGGCAACGTCGACATGTTCATCACCACGCCGCCTTCGGTCATCGGCCACATCGCGAGCGGGCGCATGAAGGCGCTGGCCTATACCGGCAGCAAGCGCCATCCGTCGATGCCCGACGTGCCGACCTCGGCCGAGGCGGGGCTGCCGGGCTACGAGGTCGAGTCCTGGTTCGCGGTGTTCGCGCCGGCGAAGACGCCGCCCGAGGTGGTGGCGAAGCTCAGTGCCGAGATCCGCAAGATCGTCGAGAGCGAATCGTTCCGCAGGAAAGTGGACGAGCAGGGCGCCTTCGCGACCTACATGGATTCCGCCGCCCTCGGCAGGTTCGTCGAGCAGGAGCTCGCGAGCTGGTCGAAGGTGATCCGGGCGGCGGACATCAAGCCGGCCTGAGGCTTGCCTAGAGCCGGACCCCGAGCACCGAGAGGATCACGGCGCCGAGAGACAGCGTGACCGGCAACTGGCGCGCGGCCAGCCCGCGCAGGCGCGCGACGGACAGCTTGGGGGCGAGCAATTGGCTGCGTTCGGAATGAAGAGCGGTGGACATGGCAAAGACTCCTTGAGAGTGGCTGCGGGCGGGGTGTCCGCATGCATGCCTCCACGATAGGCCTGTGCGCGCAGGCCGGCGCGGGCCTTTCGGCGACACGGCGTTTCCGTTTCTGCAACGATCGTCAGCCGGCGATCAGCTTCTGAACCAGTTCCGCCGTCGTGCCCGCCGCGTACTTGCGCATCAGCCGGGCGCGGTGCAGCTCGACCGTACGGTGGCTGATGCCCAGCGCCTTGCCGATCTCCTTCGAGGTGAGCCCGCGCATCACCTGCGCCGCGACCTCGCGCTCGCGCGGCGTGAGCTCGGCCTTGTCGGCGCGGCGCGAGCCCAGGTCCTCGAAGGTCCAGATGCCGGCCTCGTGCGGCGCCTCGCGGTTCAGCGCATGACCGGTGACGTGGCACCAGAAGGTCTCGCCCGCGATCGCGCCGTGCAGCCCGCCGAGCCGCCGCATCATGCGGTTGTCGGCATAGTGGCCGCTGGCGTTCAGGAACGGCTCCATGCGCTTGCCGATGCGCTCGAACTCGGCCACGCTGGGGTAGAGGATGCTGAACGAATGCCCCACCAGCGCCGGGGGCGCTGCGCCGAAGATCTCGCACACCCGCAGGTTGCAGGCCACGATGGTGCGGTTGCGCGACACCACCATGCCGATCGGCGCATGCTCGAAAGCCAGCCGGTAGTCGATCTCGGGCATCGGGCGGTCAGGCATCGGGGGTCACCATTACGAAATACTACGTATGCGGGTACGTAGTATCGTTCAGGGCTTCCCCTCCACCCTCCATTCATCCACCAAGGAGTCCGAGTGAACAAGATTTATCCCTCCGCAGATGCGGCGCTCAAGGGGGTCGTGGCCGACGGGCAGATGCTCGCGGTCGGCGGCTTCGGCCTGTGCGGCATTCCCGAGGCGCTGATCGAGGCGCTCAAGGACAGCGGCGTGCAGAACCTCACCGTGATCTCGAACAACGCCGGCGTCGACGGCTTCGGCCTCGGCAAGCTGCTCGAGACGCGGCAGATCAAGAAGATGATCGCGTCCTACGTGGGCGAGAACAAGGAGTTCGAGCGCCAGTACCTCGCGGGCGAACTCGCGCTGGAGTTCACGCCGCAGGGCACGCTGGCCGAGAAGCTGCGCGCGGGCGGCGCCGGCATTCCGGCCTTCTTCACCAAGACCGGCGTCGGCACGCAGGTCGCCGAAGGCAAGGAACTGCGCGAGTTCGACGGCGAGACCTACGTGATGGAACGTTCGCTGGTGCCCGACGTGGCCCTGGTGAAGGCCGACGTGGCCGACAAGGCCGGCAACCTGCGCTTCCGCCTCACGGCACGCAACTTCAACCCGGCCGCCGCCATGGCCGGCAAGGTCTGCATCGTCGAGGTCGAGAAGATCGTCGAGGTCGGCGAGCTCGCGCCCGACGACATCCACCTGCCGGGCATCTACGTGCACCGCATCGTGCTCAACGCCAGCCCCGAGAAGCGCATCGAGAAGCGCACCCTGAGCGCCGCCGCGCCCACCGACCCCGTGGCCGCCAAGGTCGAGGCCCAGGCCGCGATCGCGCAAGCCGCCGCCGGCAGCGAAGTGCCCGCGCCCGTCAAGAACAGCAGCAAAGGAGCCTGACATGCCCTGGACCCAGGACCAGATGGCCGCACGCGCGGCCCAAGAACTCGAAGACGGCTTCTACGTCAACCTCGGCATCGGCATTCCCACGCTGGTGGCCAACTTCGTCGGCGACAAGGAAGTGTGGCTGCAGAGCGAGAACGGCATGCTCGGCATCGGCCCGTTCCCGACCGAGGACCAGGTCGACGCCGACCTGATCAACGCCGGCAAGCAGACCGTCACCACGCTGCCGGGCTCGGCGATCTTCGGCAGCCACGACAGCTTCGCGATGATCCGCGGCGGCAAGATCAACCTCTCGATCCTGGGCGCGATGCAGGTCAGCGTGAAGGGCGACCTCGCCAACTGGATGATCCCCGGCAAGATGGTCAAGGGCATGGGCGGCGCCATGGACCTCGTGGCCGGCGTGAAGCGCGTGATCGTGCTCATGGAGCACGTGGCGCGCAAGAAGGACGGCACCGAGGACCTCAAGATCCTCGAGCAGTGCACGCTGCCGCTGACCGGCGTGGGCGTGGTCGACCGCATCATCACCGACCTGGCCGTGATGGACGTGGTGCCCGAGGGCCTGAAGGTGGTGGAGCTCGCGCCCGGCGTGAGCTTCGATGCGCTGCAGGCGAAGACGGGCGCGAAGCTGATCCAGTAGGCTGTCTCGTGAAGGGACGGCGGTCGACGGCGGGCAGAACCGCTTCTTGCTCTCCAACGCCGACCACAAGCAGACGGCCGCTCCCGACTGCAAGAGTCAGCGGCGGCCTCCGGTCCCGCGGTGGGTCGGGCGCTGGGCCGAGCCGTCCGCGCCAATCCCGTTGTCGGCCAGTGGCAGGAGCAACCGGGACCGCTGCGCCTCGGCCGTCTCGCGCAGGAAGTTCCACACCGCCTGCATGCGCGCCAGGTGCTTGGTCTCGGCGGGCATCGACATCCAGAAGGTGCGCGTGAACTGTGCCTGCCCCGCGAGCACCGGCTTGAGCGTGCGGTCGCCCTCGGCCACGAAGGCCGGCAGCACCGCGATGCCGGCGCCGGCCGCCACCGCGCGGTGCTGCGCGAGCACGCTGGTGCTGCGCAGCGCGAAGGCGTCGGGGCGGTGCAGTTCGTCGAGGTACTGCAGCTCCTTGCTGAACAGCAGGTCGTCGACGTAGCTCACGAAGCTGTGGCCGCGCAGGTCGTCGCGGGTGCGGATCGGCTTGTGCGCCGACAGGTACTGCCGCGATGCGTACAGGCGCAGCGTGTAGTCGGTCAGCTTGCTCACCACCACCGGTCCGCGCGCCGGCCGCTCGAGCGAGATCACGATGTCGGCCTCGCGCCGCGACAGGTGCACGAGGCGCGGCATCGCGAGCAGGTCGATGGTCAGCTTCGGATGCCCGCGCGCGAACAGCGCGAGCTGCGGCGCCAGCACCATGGTGCCGAAGCCCTCGGTGGCGCCGATGCGCACCAGCCCCGAGAGGCCTTCCTGCGATGCGGGCGCGGCGCTCTCGACGGTGAGGAAGGCGCTCTCCATCGCCTCCACCTGCGGCTGCAGCCGGCGCCCCGCCTCGGTGAGCCGGTGGCCGCCGGCCTCGCGCGAGAAGAGCGGCGCGCCGACTTCCTTCTCGAGCGCCTGGATGCGCCGCGCCACCGTGGTGTGGTCGACCATGAGCCGCCGCGCGGCGCTCATCAGCGTGCCGGAGCGCGCCAGTTCGAGGAAGTAGCGGAGGTTGTCCCAGTCCATGGAGGTCTTTTCGAGGCCGATGAAGGCGGGCAGCCGAACGCAGAGGACGCGAAGGTTTCGCAGAAGTCGCAGAAGGAATCCAGAAAATGATTTCTCTTTTCTGCGCCTTTCGCGAAACCTTCGCGTCTTCTGCGTTCGCTCCCCGCATTCTGCATTTTTGCAAAACCCAAGCGCAGATTTGTCTATTGTCATCGCAAATCTGCAAAGCTAGGATGCCCTGATTCACAGGAGACAAACCCATGGACGCCACCACCACCACGCCCACCCAGGTCGCCACCGTCAAGCTCTTGATCGGCGGCAAGTTCGTCGAATCGACCACCACCGAGTGGCGCGACATCGTCAACCCGGCCACGCAGCAGGTGCTGGCGCGCGTGCCCTTCGCGACGCAGGCCGAACTCGATGCGGCCGTGGCCTCGGCCAAGGACGCCTTCAAGACCTGGCGCAAGACGCCGATCGGCGCACGGGCGCGCATCTTCCTCAAGTACCAGCAGCTCATCCGCGAGAACATGGCCGAGCTGGCCGCGATCCTCACTGCCGAGCAGGGCAAGACGCTGCCCGACGCCGAGGGCGACGTGTTCCGCGGCCTCGAGGTGGTCGAGCATGCCTCGAACATCGGCAACCTGCAGCTCGGCGAACTCGCGAACAACGTGGCCAACGGCGTCGACACCTACACGCTGCTGCAGCCGCTCGGCGTGTGCGCAGGCATCACGCCGTTCAACTTCCCCGCCATGATTCCGCTGTGGATGTTCCCGATGGCCATCGTCACCGGCAACACCTTCGTGCTCAAGCCTTCCGAGCAGGACCCGATGGTCACGATGCGGCTCGCCGAACTCGCGCTCGAAGCCGGCATTCCGCCCGGCGTGCTCAACGTGGTGCACGGCGGCGAGGCGGTGGTCAACGGCATCTGCGACCACCCGGACATCAAGGCGATCAGCTTCGTCGGCTCGACCAAGGTCGGCACGCACGTCTACAACCGCGCCACGCTCGCGGGCAAGCGCGTGCAATGCATGATGGGCGCGAAGAACCACGCGATCGTGATGCCCGACGCCAACAAGGAGCAGACGCTCAACGCGCTCGCGGGCGCGAGCTTCGGCGCCGCGGGCCAGCGCTGCATGGCGGTGTCGGTCGCGGTGCTGGTGGGCGAGGCGCGCCAATGGGTGCCCGAGCTGATCGAGAAGGCCAAGACGCTCAAGGTCGGCGCCGGCACCGAGAAGGGCGTGGACGTGGGGCCGCTGGTGTCGTGCGCGGCCTACGAGCGCGTCACGGGCCTGATCGAACGCGGCCTCGCCGACGGCGCGAAGCTCGAGCTCGACGGCCGCAAGCCCACCGTGCCCGGCTTCGAGAAGGGCAACTTCGTCGGGCCGACGATCTTCACCGGCGTCAAGCCCGGCATGACGATCTACGACCAGGAAATCTTCGGACCGGTGCTGTGCGTGGCCGAGGCCGAGACCCTCGACGACGCCATCGCGCTGATCAACAGCAACCCCAACGGCAACGGCACCGCGATCTTCACGCAGTCGGGCGCTGCGGCGCGCCGCTTCCAGGAGGACATCGACGTGGGCCAGGTCGGCATCAACGTGCCGATCCCGGTTCCGGTGCCGATGTTCTCCTTCACCGGCTCGCGCGCCTCCAAGCTCGGCGACCTCGGCCCCTACGGCAAGCAGGTGGTGCTGTTCTATACCCAGACCAAGACGGTCACCGCGCGCTGGTTCGACGACAGCACCGTCTCGCACGGCGTGAACACGACAATCAGCCTCAAGTAAGACCCAACACCAAAGCCGAACGCAGAGTTCGCGAAGGTTCCGCAGAAGTCGCGAAGAGAAAACCAAAAAAATCCTTTTCTGGTTCTCTTTCGCGCCCTTCGCGAAACCTTCGCGTCCTCTGCGTCCGGTTCCCGCATTCAGGCATCCCAAACGATGGACTTTGAACTGACCGAAGAGCAACGCGCCTTCGCCGACTCGGCGCGCGATTTCGCGCAAGCCGAGTTCGCGCCGCATGCCGCGCGATGGGACGCCGAGGCGATCTTTCCGAAGGAAGCGATCGCCAAGGCCGGCGAGCTCGGCTTCTGCGGCCTCTACGCGCCCGAGCGCATCGGCGGCCTCGGCCTGCCGCGGCTCGATGCGGCGCTGGTGTTCGAGGAGATGGCCGCGGTCGATCCCTCGACCACCGCCTTCATCACGATCCACAACATGGCGACCTGGATGCTCGGCACCTGGGCCACCGACGCGGTCGCGGCGCAATGGGGCGAAGACCTGACCAGCGGCCGCAAGCTGGCCTCGTACTGCCTCACCGAGCCCGGCGCCGGCTCGGACGCGGGCTCGCTCAAGACGCGGGCCGAGCTGCAGGGCGGCGAGTACGTGATCAACGGCGGCAAGGCCTTCATCTCTGGCGCGGGCGCGACCGACGTGCTGGTGCTGATGGCGCGCACCGGCGGCGGCGGCGCGGGCGGCATCTCGGCCTTCGCGGTGCCGGCCGACGCGCCGGGCATCGGCTACGGCAAGAAGGAGCACAAGATGGGCTGGAACAGCCAGCCCACGCGCACCATCAGCTTCGACAACGTGCGCATTCCGGCCGAGAACCTGCTCGGCGCCGAAGGCGAGGGCTTCCGCATCGCGATGAAAGGGCTCGACGGCGGGCGCATCAACATCGCGACCTGCTCGGTCGGCGCCGCACAGGGCGCGCTCGACGCCGCGCGCCGCTACCTGCATGAGCGCCAGCAGTTCGGCAAGCCGCTCGCGAGCTTCCAGGCGCTGCAGTTCAAGCTCGCCGACATGGCGACCGAACTCGTCGCCGCGCGCCAGATGGTGCGGCTTGCCGCGAGCAAGCTCGATGCCGGCCATGCCGACGCCAGCACCTACTGCGCGATGGCCAAGCGCTTCGCGACCGATGCCGGCTTCAACGTCTGCAACGAGGCGCTGCAACTGCACGGCGGCTACGGCTACCTGGCCGAGTTTCCGCTCGAGCGCTTGGTGCGCGATGCCCGCGTGCACCAGATCCTCGAAGGCACCAACGAGATCATGCGCGTGATCGTTGCGCGAAAATTGCTGGAGGGGGACAGCGATATCCGCTGAAGCCCGAAAGCGGACAGCCGTACGCGAAGGGCGCGAAGGTTTCGCGAAGGTCGCAAAAGAAATACAGAATCGTTTTTCTTTGGATCTCTTTCGCGCTCTTCGCGAAACCTTCGCGTCCTCTGCGTCCTGCCTCCGTATTCAAGCAACCTCATCATGACCGACACCGCAGTAGTTCTCTTCGACGAAATCAAGACCGCCGGCGGCCGGCGCTTTGCGACCGCCACCCTCAACGCACCCGCTTCGCTCAATGCGCTGTCGGTCGACATGGTGCGCCTGCTCACGCCCAGGCTGCGCGAATGGGCGGCCGATCCCGGCATCGTCGGCGTGCTGCTGCAGGCGGCCGGCGAGAAGGCCTTCTGCGCGGGCGGCGACCTGCGCCAGCTTTACCAGACGCTGCTGGAATGCGGCCCGGCGCGCAACACCTATGCCGAGGACTTTTTCCGCGAGGAGTACGAACTCGACCACCTGATCCACACCTTCCCCAAGCCCTTCCTCTGCTGGGGCCACGGCATCGTGATGGGCGGCGGCGTCGGGCTGATGTCGGGCTGCTCGCACCGCGTGGTCACGGCCGAGAGCCGCATTGCCATGCCCGAGATCGCCATCGGCCTCTACCCCGACGTGGGCGGCAGCTGGTTCCTGCGCCGCACGCCCGGGCGCACCGGCCTGTTCCTGGCGCTCACCGCGGCCAACCTCAATGCCGCCGATGCGATCTTCTGCGGCCTGGCCGACGTGCTCGTGCCGCAGGCGCGCAAGGGCGCGGTGATCGAGGCGATCGCCGCCGCTCCATGGGCCGGCGAGGCCAAGGCCGACCGCGCCACGCTGTCGCGCATCCTTGCCAACGCGGGCGAGGGCGCCGGGATGCCGGCTTCGAAGGTGCGCGAGCACTACGACACCATCAACGCGCTGATGGCCGGCGACGACCTGCTCGACATCGCCAAGCGCCTGCGCGCGCTGCAGAGCGAGGACCCCTGGCTGCAGACCGCGGCCAAGACCTTCATGAAGGGCGCGCCGAGCTCGGCCGCGCTGAGCTTCGAACTCTGGCAGCGCGTGCCGCGCATGTCCCTGGCCGAGGTGTTCCGGCTCGAGTACTGGGCCTCGCTCGGCTTCTGCGCCCACAAGGACTTCGCCGAGGGCATCCGCGCAGTGCTGATCGACAAGGACCGCAATCCCAAGTGGTCGCCCGCGAGCATCGAGGAGATCACGCCCGAATTCATCGAAGACCATCTGCGTCCGCGCGGCGAGATGCCGGTGGAGCTGGCGAGGCTGACCTAAGCCGGACAGCCGAACGCAGAAGTCGCGAAAGTTGCGCAGAGATCGCAGAAGAAAAGAAAGCTTTCTGGTTCCCTTTCGCGACTTCTGCGAAACCTTCGCGTCCTCTGCGTTCTGCCCCGCATTCCTGCCCCTTATTTGGAGACAACACATGAAGATCGCATTCATCGGACTCGGCAACATGGGCGGCCCTATGGCCATGAACCTGCGCAAGGCCGGCCACGCGCTCAGCGCTTTCGACCTCTCTGCCGATGCCTGCGGCAAGTACGCGGCCGAAGGCCTGCCGATCGCCAGGTCGGCGGCCGATGCGGTGGCGGGCGCCGAGGTCGTGATCAGCATGTTGCCGGCCAGCGCGCACGTCGAGGGCCTGTTCCTCGGCAGCGCCGGGCGGCCCGGGCTGCTCGAGAGCATCCAGCCCGGCACGCTCGTGATCGACAGCAGCACCATCGCCGCCGCCACCTCGCAGAAGGTGGCTGCCGCCGCGGCGGCCAAGGGCATCGCGATGATCGATGCGCCGGTCTCGGGCGGCACCGGCGGCGCGATCGCGGGCACGCTGACCTTCATGGTCGGCGGCGAGGCCAAGGACCTCGAGCGCGCGCGCCCGGTGCTCGAGAAGATGGGCGCCAACATCTTCCATGCCGGCGCCGCGGGTGCGGGGCAGACCGCGAAGATCTGCAACAACATGCTGCTCGGCATCCTGATGATCGGCACCGCCGAGGCGCTCGCGCTCGGCGTGGCCAACGGGCTCGATCCCAAGGTGCTGTCCGAGATCATGCGCCGCAGTTCCGGCGGCAACTGGGCGCTCGAAAAATACAACCCGATGCCGGGCGTGATGGAGACCGCGCCCGCGTCGAAGAACTACGCCGGCGGCTTCGGCACCGACCTGATGCTCAAGGACCTGGGCCTCGCGCAGGAGAACGCGACGGCCGTGCGCGCCGCCACGCCGCTCGGCGGCCTCGCGCGCAGCCTGTACGCGGCGCACAGCCTCGCGGGGCATGGCGCGCTGGATTTTTCGAGCGTGCTGAAGCTGGTGCAGAAGGCCTGAGGCGTTTCAGGCAGCCCGGATGCAGCGGCCTCCGTGCCGCTGTTTTCTTTGGTGCGCCGTCTTCCCGGCCTTCTCCAAATCTTCGGCGCCCGGCGCGCCTTCGCCGACGCGGCGGTCAGACCGCCGCAAGGAAGGCGTCGGCGTCGCCGCTTTCGCTCTTCCAGTCGGCAAAGACGCCGACCAGGCTGCATTGGGTGCAGCGGCAGCCGATGTAGAGCCAGCGCACGTCGTTGCTGTCGGCGTAGAGCGCCACGCCCGACAGCAGCTCGAACGCCTCTTCGCCGCAGACGCACGAATGGGCCCCGAACTCGGCTTCGTCGGCGTAGTCGGCGCTGTCGCCCATCAGGTGCACGTGGCCGCAGGCCGTGCAGATGCGCCGTGCCGCGCCCGCTTCCTCGTCGCTTTCGAGGCTGAACACGTGGTGGCCACAGGCGCAGGCCGAAGCGGCGAAACGCGTGGCCGGGTAGGCGTTGGACTTGCTGTAGCGCTCGACCTCGGTCCGGATGTCTTCCGGTCCGTCGCCATACCGGTAGCGGCCTTTCTTTCTCAGGGGCATGAGGTTCTTCCTGTTTGGGGTGGAGGGCTGGGATTGCGAGGATTCTGCCGCGCCTGCGCTACAGCAGCTCGATCCCCGGCAGGCTCTTGAAGCAGCTCTCGCGCGTGATGCGCACGAAGTCCGCGAGCCAGGGCTGCGCCGACGTGCGTTCGGCGCAGGCCATGTAGAGCCGGCCGGTCAGGCCCTTGCGGCCCACTCGGCGCGCGGTCACGTAGCCGCGGTCGAGGTAGTTCTGCACTGCCCATAGCGGCAGCGTCGCGATGCCGCGGCCGCTGGCGACCAGCTGCAGCATCGCCACGGTGAGTTCGGTGGTGCGCCGGTGCGCGGGTTCGATGCCGGCGGGGGCGAGCACCTGGCGCACGATGTCGAGCATCTCGTCGGGCACCGGATAGGTGATCAGCGTCTGGCCGGCGAAGTGCCGCGCAGTGAGGTGCGTCTTCGCCGCGAGGGGATGCTCGTTCGCGACCAGCGCCATGATCTCGAAGCGGAACAGCGCGTGGTAGTCCACGCTTTCGTCGGGGTCGGCTTCGGACACGATCGCCACCTCGGCGCGGTTCTGCATCACCAGCGCGATCGGGTCGGGATGGAAGCCCGAGACGATGTCGAGCTCGATCTCGGGCCAGCGCTGGCGAAAGGCATCCATCGCAGGCATCAGCCAGTCGAAGCAGGTGTGGCACTCGACCACGATGCGCAGTTGCCCGCTGCGCCCCAGCGCCAGCCGCGCGACGTCGCGCTCCGCCTCCTCGACCAGCGGCAGCGCCGCATCGGCGAGCTGCAGCAGCCGCAGGCCGGTGGTGCTGAACTGCGGTGGCACCGACTTGCGCTCGAAGAGCTGCGCGCCATAGCGGTCCTCCAGCAGCTTGACCTGGTGCGACAGCGCCGACTGCGTGAGATTGAGCAATTGCGCCGCGCGCACCAGGCTGCCGGTGTCGCGCAGCGCGACCAGCGTGCGCAGGTGCCGTATTTCGAGGATGGACTGGAACATGAATGGAATTCAAGCGAACGGGCAAAAGGTTTCGTTTGAATCATACGCGCCGAAGCCCGACCATTGCGGATTCTCAAAGACACAGCGACCGGACCACCGCAATGACCACCCGCATTCACACCCTCGGCTTTCCGCGCATGGGCGCCCACCGGGAACTGAAGTTCGCCCTCGAAAAACACTGGCGCGGCGAGACCGACCGCGCCGCGCTCGAAGCCGTCGGCGAAGCGCTGCGCGAGCGCCACTGGCAGGCCCAGCGCGATGCGGGCCTCGACCATGTGACGGTCGGCGACTTCGCCTTCTACGACCATGTGGCCAACCACATCCAGCTGCTCGGCTGCGAGCCCGCGCGCTTCGGCTTCGGCGGCGACGAGCCCGAACTCGCGCGCTACTTCAAGATGGCGCGCGGCGTGGAAAGCGAGGCCGGCCATGCGCACGGCGAAGGCTGCAGCTACGCGGCCGGCGGCACCTTCGCGCTCGAGATGACCAAGTGGTTCGACACCAACTACCACTACCTCGTGCCGGAGTTCGACGCGGCCACGGATTTCAAGCTGTCCTCGACGCGGCTCTTCGACGAGGTGGCGCAGGCGCAGCAGGCCGGGCATGCGGTCAAGGCCGTGCTGCTCGGGCCGTTGAGCTTCCTGTACCTCGGCAAGGAGAAGGCGGCGGGCTTCGACCGCTTCTCGCTGCTCGATGCGCTGCTCCCGGTCTACGAAGAGGTGCTGAACCGCCTGAAGCAGCAGGGCGTGGAATGGGTGCAGATCGACGAACCGATCCTCGGCCTCGACCTGCCCGACGCCTGGCGCAATGCCTTCGAGCGCGCCTACTGGCAACTCGCGCGCAGCGCGCCGAAGCTGCTGCTCGCGACCTACTTCTCGCCGCTGGCCGAGAACCTGCGCCTCGCGTGCCAGCTGCCGGTGGCGGGGCTGCACGTGGATGCGGTGCGCGCGCCGCAGGAGCTGACCGGCGTCGCCGACTGGCTGCCGGCGCACAAGGTGCTCTCCATCGGCATCGTCGACGGCCGCAACATCTGGCGCACCGACCCGGATGCGGCGCTCGCCGCGCTGCGGCCGGTGGTCGAGAAGCGCCGCAGCGAACTCTGGCTCGCGCCTTCGTGCTCGCTGCTGCACGTGCCGTTCAGCCTCGCGGCCGAGAACCGGCTCGATGCCGAACTCAAGTCCTGGCTCGCTTTCGCGGTCGAGAAGCTGGGCGAACTGCGCATGCTGCGCGCGGTGCTCGACGGCCATGAAGACACGGTGGCCGGCGAGCTCCGCGAAGCGCGCGCTGCGGCCGCCGCACGGCGCGGCAGCCCGCGCGTGCACCGCGCCGAGGTGGCGCTGCGGCTGGCACGCAGCGTGGCCGGCGACGACCGGCGCGCCTCCGCCTTCGCGGAGCGCCAGCGGGTGCAGCGAGCGCGCTTTGCGTTCCCGGCGCTGCCGACCACCACCATCGGCTCCTTTCCGCAGACCGCGCAGATCCGCGCCGCGCGCGCCGCGTTCAGGCGCGGCGAGCTCGACGCGGCCGGCTACCGCGAGAAGATGCGCGCCGAGATCGCGCTCGCCGTGCGCAAGCAGGAAGAACTCGGCATCGACGTGCTGGTGCACGGCGAGGCCGAGCGCAACGACATGGTCGAGTACTTCGGCGAGCAGCTCGACGGCTTCGCGTTCACGGCCAACGGCTGGGTGCAGTCGTACGGCTCGCGCTGCGTGAAGCCGCCGGTCATCTTCGGCGACGTCGCGCGGCCCGCGGCGATGACGGTCGAATGGACCGCCTATGCGCAGAGCCTCACCACGCGGCCGATGAAGGGCATGCTGACCGGCCCGGTGACCATCCTGCAATGGTCCTTCGTGCGCGACGACCAGCCGCGCAGCGTCACCTGCGAGCAGATCGCCTGGGCGATCCGCGACGAGGTGGTGGACCTCGAAGGCGCCGGCATCGGCATCATCCAGATCGACGAGCCCGCGATCCGCGAAGGCCTGCCGCTGCGGCGTGCCGGCTGGCCCGCCTACCTGGCGTGGGCCACGCGCGCGTTTCGCATCAGCGCCGCGGGCGTGCGCGACGAGACGCAGATCCACACCCACATGTGCTATTCGGAGTTCAACGACATCCTGCCCGAGATCGCCGCGATGGATGCCGACGTGATCACCATCGAGACCAGCCGCTCCGACATGGAACTGCTGCGCGGTTTCGGCGGGGCGCAGGGTTTCCGCTATCCCAACGAGATCGGCCCGGGCGTCTACGACATCCATTCGCCGCGCGTGCCTTCGGTCGACGAGATCGTGCGCCTGATGCGCAAGGCCGCCGGCGTGGTGCCGCTCGAGAACCTGTGGATCAACCCCGATTGCGGCCTCAAGACCCGCGGCTGGCCCGAGACCGAGGCGGCCCTCTCGAACATGGTGGCGGCGGCCAGGCTGCTGCGCAGCGAAATCGCGGCGGCCTGAGGCGGAAGAAGACGGCCATGCAGGCGCGCCAATAATGGCGCCATGCATTCCGCTTCCCCGAGACCTTTCTTCGCCGCGCTGCTGCTGGCGGCGTTCGCACTGCTGGCACCCGCCGTCGCCAGCGCCCAGGACCGCGCGCAGGCGCTCATGCAGTTCGAAGGCGTGCAGGCGCGCTACCAGGCCGCGTACACGCCGGGCGCGGTGTCGCGCGAGGCCCGGCAACTGCTGGAGCCGCCGGACCAGGCCATCGCCGACAAGGCGCTCGCGGCACTCGACGCCGCCGCCTCGCGCGCCTTCGACGTCAAGGACTCCGTGGCCGCGATCCGGCAGGAGGTGGCCGCGGCCGGCAAGGGCGCCGCGGCACCGGGCGCGCCGGTGCTGGAGGCGGTGGCGCGGTTCGCGCAGCTGCGCGCCGACTACGCCGCGATGGACGATGCCGCCAAGGTGGCGTTCTTCAACCGCGAGCGTGCGAAGCCGGCCGACGCGCCGCGCACCGAACTGCTCGAACGCATGGCCGTGGCCGAGCTGCGCGAGGTCGACTTCTCGAGCCAGCTGCTGCTGAGCGCGGTCGTCAAGCAGCTGGCGCGCGGCAATGCGGGCCAGTACACCGCGCTGCCGGACCACATGCTCGACATGGCGCTCGACACGCTGTGGTCGCGCGGCGTCACCTCGCCGCGTCCGCGCAACCTGCTCACGGTGGCGCGAGAGTTCGAGCGCCAGGTCACGCAGGCGCTGCTCGCGGCGCTGTCCGATGCCGACGTCGCAGCGCTGCTCGCGTGGCGCAGCGACCCGCAGGCCGCGGCCGAGCGCGAGGCGCTGGTCGGGGCCTACCGCGCCGAGGTCAAGGCGAGCGGCGCGGTGGCGATACGGACGCTGGTGCGCGCCTGGCCGCGTTCCTGAGCGCGGCGGCGGTGCGCTCGGGCGCGGCCGCGTAGGGCATGAACCGGCTCAGGTTCTCGTCCACCTCCAGCGGGCGGCCGACGAAGGGAAAGGCGCGCTGCGGGCAGGCTTCGCGCTCGCAGACCTTGCAGCCCGCGCCGATGGGCGTCGGCACCTCGGGGTCGCGCAGGTCCAGCCCCTTCGAGTAGACCAGCCGCGTCGCGTGGCTGATGTCGCAGCCCAGGCCGATCGAGAAGGTCTTGTTCGGCGAGCCGTAGCCGCGAAAGCCGTGCGACACCGTGCGCGCGATCCAGAGGTAGGCGCGGCCGTCGGGCATGCGCGCGAGCTGCGTGAGCACGCGGCCCGGCTGCCCGAAGGCTTCGTACACGTTCCACAGCGGGCAGGTGCCGCCGGTCTTCGAGAAATGGAAGTGCGTGGCCGACTGGCGCTTCGAGATGTTGCCCGCGCGGTCGACGCGCACGAGGAAGAAGGGCACGCCGCGCGCCTGCGGCCGCTGCAGCGAGCTGAGCCGGTGGCAGATGGTCTCGAAGCCCACGCCGAAGCGCCGCGCGAGCTGGTCGATGTCGTAGCGCAGCTGCTCGGCGGCCGCCAGGAAGAGGCCGTAGGGCAGCAGCAGCGCGGCCGCGAAGTAGTTCGCCAGGCCGATGCGCGCGAGCGAGCGCGCGGTGTCGCTCGACAGCGGCGCGGCGGCGACCAGGCGGTCGATGGTGCCGCCCGCTTCGAGGAAGGCGAGCTGCGTGGCGAGCTGGAACGCATGCTGGCCCGGTTCCAGGTAGCGCGAGAGCCGCAGCACGCGCGTGGCCGGGTCGTAGCGGCGCTGGGCGCCGCCCGCATCGTCGTCGTCGGCCGGCACCACGCGCACGCCGTGCGCATCGAGCAGCCGCTGCGCCAGGCGGTCGCCGGGGCTGCCTTCGCGCAGCTTCCATTGCGCGCTGAAGGCTTCGGCCGCGTCGTCGAGCGGCGCGATGTGGTTCTGGTGCGCGAAGAAGAAGTCGCGCA
The DNA here is from genome assembly GCF_029893635.1 of Variovorax sp. TBS-050B. Lineage (NCBI taxonomy): Bacteria > Pseudomonadati > Pseudomonadota > Betaproteobacteria > Burkholderiales > Comamonadaceae > Variovorax > Variovorax sp. TBS-050B. The sequence goes on from NZ_JARXYR010000002.1 coordinate 3,536,465, forward strand.
CTTCCTCGAACGGCATCGGCCGCGCCTGCGGCAGCCGCGCGAGATCGCCGCGTCCGTCGCCGAGCTGGGCCGCGAGCGCTTCGAGCCGCTCCGTCGCATCGCGGTGCCGCTGGTGCAGCGCCACGAGCGCGCGCCCCACGGCGGGCATCTGCGTTGCCACTTCGCGCAGTTCGGCCAGCGCCACGGGTTCGCCGCCGGGGTTGTCCGCCAGCGCCTCGCGCAGCCCCGCGAGCAGCCGCGCCTCCTCGTCCTCGGAGAAGGCCTGGATGTCCACGCCGAGCGTGGCATGCAGCCGCAGCAGCACCGGCACCGTGAGCGGCCGCTGGTTCTGCTCGATCTGGTTCAGGTAGCTCGGCGACAGCCCGAGCTGCTGCGCCAGCGCGGCCTGGCTCATGCCGCGTTCCTCGCGCAGGCTGCGCAGCCGCACGCCCATGAAGGTCTTCTTCATCGCCGGTCCTTTCGCGCCCTGGGGATTCGCAAGATTCGCAAGATCAAGGCCGGCTCCTTCGCAATCATTCGCCAATTCAGTTCTTCATTATGGGCACGATGTTGCGTAGATTGCGAAGCATGCAAGACACGCGCGGCACGGTCCGCCTGATCGAGGTGGTGTTCCCGGAACACACCAACCACTACGGCACGCTGTTCGGCGGCCAGGCGCTGCAGCTGCTGTCGAAGGCGGCCTTCCTCGGCGGGCGCGATTTCGTGCGCGGCGACGTGGTGATGGCGCGCTGCGGCGAAGTGCTGTTCCATGCGCCGGTGCGGCTCGGCAGCACGCTGGTGCTCGACACGCAGGTCTCGCGCATCGGCCGCAGCTCGCTCACGGTGCGCGTGGCCGGCAGCGTGCAGGACGTCGCCACGCACACGCTCGCGCGCGTGCTCGACGCCGAATTCGAGATGGTGGCGGTGGACGCCGCCGGACGGCCGGTGCGCCTCGACGGCGTGCCGCGCCATGGCAACGCAACAACCGAGGAGACCGCATGACGGAGACGACCCAGGCCCCGGGCTTCAGGCCCAAGAAATCCGTCGCGCTCTCGGGCGTGGCGGCGGGCAACACCGCGCTGTGCACCGTGGGGCGCACCGGCAACGACCTGCACTACCGCGGCTACGACATCCTCGACATCGCCGACGTCTGCGAGTTCGAGGAGATCGCGCACCTGCTGGTGCACGGCAAGCTGCCGAGCGCGTCCGAACTGCGCGCCTACAAGGGCCGGCTCCGGTCGCTGCGCGGCCTGCCGGCGAGCGTGAAGGAAGCGCTCGAGCGCCTGCCCGCGGGCGCGCATCCGATGGACGTGATGCGCACCGGCGTCTCCGCGCTCGGCTGCGTGCTGCCCGAGAAGGACGACCATTCGCTGCCCGGTGCGCGCGACATCGCCGACCGGCTGCTGGCCTCGCTCGGCTCGATGCTGCTCTACTGGTACCACTGGTCCACGCAGGGGCGCCGCATCGAGGTCGAGACCGACGACGACTCGATCGGCGCGCACTTCCTGCACCTGCTGCACGGCCGGGCGCCCTCGGCGAGCTGGGCGCGCGCGATGCACACCTCGCTGAACCTCTATGCGGAGCACGAGTTCAATGCCTCGACCTTCACCGCGCGCGTGGTGGCGGGCACCGGCTCTGACGTGTACTCGGCGATCACCGGCGCCATCGGCGCGCTGCGCGGCCCCAAGCACGGCGGCGCCAACGAGGTGGCCTTCGAAATCCAGAAGCGCTACGACGCGCCCGACCAGGCCGAGGCCGACATCCGCCGCCGCGTGGCCGCGGGCGAGGTGGTGATCGGCTTCGGCCACCCGGTCTACACCGTCTCGGACCCGCGCAACGCGGTCATCAAGCGCGTCGCGCGGCAGCTCTCCGAGGAAGCCGGCTCCATGCGCATGTACGACATCGCCGAGCGGCTCGAGCGCGTGATGTGGGACGCGAAGAGGATGTTCCCCAACCTCGACTGGTTCAGCGCCGTGAGCTACCACATGCTCGGCGTGCCGACGGCGATGTTCACGCCGCTCTTCGTGATCGCGCGCACCAGCGGCTGGGCCGCGCACATCATCGAGCAGCGGCAGGACAACAAGATCATCCGCCCCAGCGCCAACTACACCGGGCCCGAGGACCTGGTCTTCGTGCCGCTGGCCGACCGCCTCTGACCGACCCCTTTCCTCCAGCCACCGCATCGAAAAGAAGAACCGACCATGTCCGCTGCCATCCAGAACGTCCGCCCCGAACCCGACCAGGTCCTCGTCGACATCGTCGACTACGTGCTCGGCCACGAACGCATCGCGAGCCCGCTCGCCTTCGAGACCGCCCGCCACTGCCTGATCGACACGCTGGGCTGCGGCCTGGAGGCGCTCGAGTACCCGGCCTGCACCAAGCTGCTCGGGCCGGTGGTTCCGGGCACGGTGGTGCCGCACGGCGCGAAGGTGCCCGGCACGCCGTACCAGCTCGATCCGGTGCAGGCGGCCTTCAACATCGGCACGATGATCCGCTGGCTCGATTTCAACGACACCTGGCTCGCGGCCGAGTGGGGCCATCCGAGCGACAACCTGGGCGGCATCCTCGCCGTGGCCGACTGGCTGAGCCGCAACGCGGTGGCGGACGGGCGCCCGCCGCTCGTGATGCGCGACGTGCTCACCGCGATGATCCAGGCGCACGAGATCCAGGGCTGCCTCGCGCTCGAGAACTCGTTCAACAAGGTCGGGCTCGACCACGTGGTGCTGGTGAAGGTGGCGTCCACCGCGGTGGTGGCGCGGCTGCTCGGGCTCTCGCGCGACGAGATCGTCAATGCGGTGTCGCTGGCCTGGGTCGACGGCCAGAGCCTGCGCACCTACCGCCATGCGCCCAACACCGGCAGCCGCAAGAGCTGGGCCGCGGGCGACGCCACCAGCCGCGCGGTGCGCCTGGCGCTGATCGCGAAGACCGGCGAGATGGGCTACCCGGGCGTGCTCACCGCCAGGACCTGGGGCTTCTACGACGTGCTGTTCAAGGGAGAGCCTTTCCGCTTCCAGCGCCCGTACGGCAGCTACGTGATGGAGAACGTGCTGTTCAAGATCAGCTTCCCGGCCGAGTTCCACAGCCAGACCGCGGTCGAGGCCGCGATGGCGCTGCATGCGCAGCTGCGGGCGGCGGGCAGGGCGGTCGAGGACATCGCGCGCGTGACCATCCGCACGCACGAGGCCTGCATCCGCATCATCGACAAGAAGGGCCCGCTCGCGAACCCGGCCGACCGCGACCACTGCATCCAGTACATGGTGGCGGTGCCGCTGATCTTTGGCCGGCTGACGGCGGCCGACTACGAGGACGAGCTGGCGCGCGACCCGCGCATCGATGCGCTGCGCGAGCGCATCGTCTGCGTTGAGGAGCCGCGCTACACCGCCGACTACCACGACCCCGACAAGCGCAGCATCGCCAACGCGCTCACCGTCGAGTTCAAGGACGGCAGCCGGCTCGCGGAAGTGGCGGTCGAGTACCCGATCGGCCACAGGCGGCGACGGGCCGAGGGCATTCCGCTGCTCGAAGCCAAGTTCCGCACCAACCTCGCGCGCCGCTTCGCGCCCAAGCAGCAGCAGGTGATCCTCGACGTGTCGCTCGATCCCGCGCGGCTCGACGCGATGCCGGTGCATGCGTACGTCGATCTCTACGCCGCCTGACCCCGGCGCAGCCGGGAATTGGCTGGCATGCGACATGCATGGCGGGATTGCGCGATACTCGCCGCCCGCCGGCGCAATGCCGTGCGCGCAAGGGGTCAAAAGCCCGGCGAGATGTTCACTTTCGACTGCTCGCCAGAAAGTTCCTCGTTATTGTTTCAGTTTCATGAACACTGCAGTTCATTTTGGCTAGGGTTTTCCCTTGAATCGTGGTGCAAACTTCAGGTCATCCAAAGCCCGATCAAGAAGGAACCTGAAATGAAGACCTCGAACATCCTCGCCGCCGCCGCTCTTTCCCTGCTCGCCGCCGCTGGCGCCCATGCGGAAACCTACGAGGGCGTGCAGCCCCTGACCGCCGGCTACAGCCGCGCCGACGTGGCGCCCCAGGCCGTGGCCGCAGCCCGTGCCGGTGATGCCTACGGCGAAGCCGCCTCGGCCGCCGTCGCACCGGTGCTCGCCAGCTCGACCGACCGCGCCACCGTGCGCAACGAAGCCGTGGCCGCTGCCCACGCACCCGGCCAGAACCTCCGCCGCGAAGCCTTCGCCGGCAGCGTGATCCCCGAGCAGGCACGCAGCTTCACGCGCCAGGCCGGCCTGTAATCCGCAGGCAGCCGGTTGGAACGCCGGCGGCCTTCGCGGCCGGCGTGTCATACCCTCCATGAAGCCAGAGCCGGACGGTGCGAAAGCGCCGCCCGGCTCTGGCTTTTTGGCGCGTCCGCGCGGCGTTACCGGTGGTTTCCTCGCGCAGGCGCGATGCCGGGCTTCCGGGGAGGGGCCGGTGTAGACTGCCGGGTTTTTCGTTCAGGCGGTATGGCGCAAGTTTCACAGCGCACAGGTTTCAGCCACTCGGCGCTCGTTCGCTTGCTCCAGGGCCTCGCCGGCACCGAGCTTCGCGCGCCCCGGCAGGCCTCCGCGGACCAGTTGAGCCAATGGTTCGGCTGGACCGACGCCATCTCGCTGTCGGCAGCGCTCGACGGCAATGCCGCCGCGCCCGCCGGCGGGCGGCTGCGACCGGCCGAGGCCGAAGCGCGCGAATGCCTGCGGGTGCGCAGCGCGCTCGCCAAAGCCATCGCCGAGGACGGCGCCTGGCAGGGCGGCAAGGAAGCCCCGGCCGCGGTGGCGGATTTCGCGCCCTACCGCCGGCGCTACCTCGCCCAGCAACAGGCGCTCGATGCCGCGGTGGGTTCGCTGCGCGGCCGGCTGCGCGCGGTGCTCGCGGGCCGGTCGCCCGCGATGGCGCGGCTCGCGGCGGTGGACGTGGTGATGGAGCAGGTGCTCGCGGCGCGCGAACGCAGCTTCCTCGCGTCCGTGCCCGGCATGCTCGAAAAGCATTTCGGCCGTCTGCGGACGGCCGGGGCGGAGGCGCCCGGCGACGCCGGGGAGGGCGGGGAGGCTGGGGAAGGCGGCCAGTCCGGCGCCTGGCTCGAGGTCTTCCACGGGGATATCCGGAACGTGCTGCTCGCCGAACTGGACTTTCGATTTCAACCGGTCGAGGGGCTGCTCGAAGCCCTTCGCATGAGGCCACCAGGGTGCCATGAATAGATTTCTTCACTACGCTGTTTTCGCCGCCGGCCTGGCCGTGGTGGGCTGGGTCGGCGCCGGATACGCCGGTTCGCACCCGCTCGCCTTCGCCGTCACCGTGCTCGTGGGCGCGTTCTACGTCGTCGGCGCGTTCGAACTGCACCGCTTCCGGCAGGCGACCGCCACGCTCTCGCGCGCAGTGGACGACCTCGCCGCCGCGCCCGCCGACCTCGCAGGCTGGCTCGGCGGCCTGCATCCGTCGCTGCGCAACGCGGTGCGCCTGCGCATCGAAGGAGAGCGCGTCGGCCTGCCGGCGCCGGTCCTCGCACCGTACCTGGCGGGCCTGCTGGTGCTCCTCGGCATGCTGGGCACCTTCATGGGGATGGTGGTCACGCTCAACGGCACCGGCCTGGCGCTCGACAGCGCGGCCGACCTGGCATCGATCCGCGCCTCGCTGTCCGCGCCGGTGAAGGGCCTGGGGCTGGCGTTCGGCACCTCGGTGGCGGGCGTGGCGGCTTCCGCGGCGCTGGGCCTGGCCTCGGCGCTGTGCCGGCGCGAGCGGCTGCAGGCCGGGCAGATGCTCGACAGCCGCATCGCCACCACGCTGCGCAGCTACTCGCGTGCGCACCAGCGCGAGGCCTCGTTCCAGCTGCTCGAGCAGCAGGCGCGGCTGATGCCGCAGCTGGTCGAACAGATGCAGGCCCTGATGACCGCGCTGGAGCGGCAGGGGCAGGCGCTCGGCGAACGCCTCGTCGCGGGGCAGTCGCAGTTCCACAGCCAGGCCGAAGCGGCGTATGCCGGGCTGGCCTCCTCGGTCGACGCATCCCTCAAGCACAGCCTGACCGAAAGCGCGCGCATCGCGGGCGCCACGATCCAGCCGGTGGTGGAGGCCACCATGGCCGGCATCGCGCGCGAGACCGCCGCCCTGCACGACACCGTCGCGCGCACCGTGCAGCAGCAGCTCGACGGCCTGTCGAGCCGCTTCGAAGCCGCGACCGCGGGCGTGGCCGAGACCTGGAAGGGCGCCCTGGCCGAGCACCGCGGCAGCTCGCAGGCGCTGGCCTCGGACCTGCGCAGCACGCACGAACGCTTTGCCGACACCTTCGCGCAGCGCTCGGCCGCGCTGGTGGAGCAGGTCTCGGCGCGCCTCGGCCAGGCCTCGGAAGAAGTGTCCGGCACCTGGCACCGCGCGCTCGCCGAGCAGCAGCGCGCGAGCGAGCAGCTGTCGGCCGAAGCGAAGCAGTCGCTGGCCGCCGCCGCCGCCCATGCCGAGGCCCAGGCCGCGGCGCTGCTGCGCAGCGTGGGCGAGGCGCAGGCCGATCTGCAGGCGCGCATCGCATCGCGCGACGAGGAGCGGCTCGCGGCCTGGACGGCGGCGCTGTCCGCCACCGCCGCATCGCTCGAACAGCAGTGGCAGCAGGCCGGCGCGCAGGCCGAGCTGCGCCAGCAGCAGCTCTTCGAAACCCTCGCCGAAAGCGCGCGCGGCATGTCGGCGCAGGCCGAGGACCATGCGAAGACCACCGTGGCCGAGATCGCCAAGCTGCTGCAGGCCGCCGCCGAGGCGCCGCGCGTCGCGGCCGAGGTGGTGGCGGAACTGCGCCAGAAGCTCTCCGACAGCATGGCGCGCGACAACGCCATGCTCGAGGAGCGCAGCCGCCTGATGGAAACCCTGGGCACGCTGCTCGATGCGGTCAACCATGCCTCCACCGAGCAGCGCTCCGCGGTCGACGCGCTGGTCGGCGCCTCGGCCGACGTGCTCGAGCGCGTCGGCAGCCGCTTCACCGAGAAGGTCGAGGCCCAGACCGGCCGCATGGCCGAGGTGGCGGCGCAGATCACCGGCAGCGCGGTCGAGGTCGCGAGCCTGGGCGAGGCCTTCGGCCATGCGGTGCAGCTGTTCAGCGAATCGAACGACAAGCTGGTGGCGCACCTGCAGCGCGTCGAAGGCGCGCTCGGCAAGTCGATCGCGCGCAGCGACGAGCAGCTGGCCTACTACGTGGCGCAGGCGCGCGAAGTCATCGACCTGAGCATCATGTCGCAGAAGCAGATCGTCGAAGACCTGCAGCAGATCGCCGGCCGGCAGGCGGCGGTGGCGGTGGCCGGCGAGGCATGACGATGCGCGACGAGATCGACATCGACGCGGGCGCGGATTCGGGCGTGCCGGTCTGGGCGGTCTTCGGCGACCTGATGTCGGGGCTGGTCGGCGCCTTCGTGCTGATCCTGGTCGGCGCGCTCGGCATGCAGCTCGACCTGGCCGCGAAGCTGCAGGCCGAGGTGCAGCAGCGCCAGGCCGAGACCCAGCGCCGCGAGGCGCTCGAGAAAGCACTGGCCGGTCCGCTGGCCGCGGGCCGCGTCACGCTCCACAACGGCCGCATCGGCATCAGCGGCAGCGTGCTGTTCGCCTTCAATTCCGCCGAGCTGCAGCCCGAGGGCCGGCAGGTGCTCCGCAGCCTGGCCGGGCCGGTGGCCGCCTACCTGCGCGGGCGCGACGAGGTGCTGATGGTCAGCGGCTTCACGGACGACCGCCAGATGCGGCCCTCGCGCGACGGCAACCGGCCGTTCGCCGACAACTGGGAGCTCTCGGCCCAGCGGGCGCTGACCGTGACGCGCGCGTTGATCGAGGAGGGCGTGCCGTCGGGCTCGGTGTTCGCCGCGGCCTTCGGCGCCGAGCAGCCGGTGGCGTCCAACGCCGATGCCGAGGGCCGGGCCCGCAACCGCCGCGTGGAGATGGCGCCCACGCCGCGCCAGTCCAACAACCCGGCCGCCGTTCCCGATGCCGGCACCCGGCCCCGTGGATAACGACGGCAGCCCCGCCTTCGATGCGGCGGCCACGCTCGACGCCTGGCGCGCGCGCGGCCAGCACCGGGTCGACCCGGTGCGCTTCCGCTTCCTCGAAGCGATGGCGCGGCGCGCGGCCGGCCACGGCGGCGCGGCGCGGCAGCTGCTCGACCGGCGGCTCGCGGCGCTGATCGAGGCCTATGGCCGCGCGATCGAGGACCGCGCCGCGGCACAGTCCGCCGCGCCCGGTGCCGGCGCGCAGGACGGCCGCTCCGAAGGGCTGGCGGCACTGCTCGCCCACATCGCGCGCCATGCGCCCGCGCCTGCGGCGCAGCCGGCGGCGGGAACCACGCTCCGCGCGGCGCCCGCAGCCGAACTCAAGGCCGTGCGCCTCTTCAAGAGCACCTGGTCGCGGCTGAGCGCCGACCGGCGGCTCACGCAGTCGCTCGCCAAGGTGCCCGAGAACGCGGGGCCGCTGAACTCGCACCACCTCGTGCACCGCGCGCTGGTGCTGATGCACGAACTCTCGCCCGAGTACCTGAACCGCTTCATGTCGCACGTCGATGCGCTGCTGTGGCTGGAGCAGATGCAGGGCGGCGGCGGCACCACGCCCGCCGCGCCGAACCCGCCGCGCGCCGAGGGCGCGCAGAAGAAGCGCGCGAAGTCCTAGCAGCGACGGCTGCTAGCGCAGCCCGTGCGCATGCAGCGTCGCCTTGAGCCGCCGCACCTCGTGCTGCAGGTCGAGGATCAGCGCCGCGGCATCGAGGCCCACGCCGAAGTCGCGCTCGAGCCGCCGCGCTTCGAGCGCGCAGCGCAGGTCGGCGCCCGAGAAGCGCCATTGCTCGGGCGGCTCGGTGGCGGCGATCTGCACGATGCCCACCTCGACGAGCTGCACCACCCATTCGGTGTCGGCGCCGCAGGCATGCGCGAGCTCGCTCGCGGCGAGCGGATGCGAGGTGCCCACGGCCGTGGTCACGGAAACTGTCGCCATGCTCAGACTCCCAGGTGCTGGCGCGGGTTGAACGAAGCGGCGGCCTGCGCGAGCTGCTCGTAGGCGCGGCGCGCGGCCTCGGTGTCGGCCGGCGGCAGCGCGATCTCGAGCAGCAGGTACAGGTCGCCGGGCTGCCTGCCGCCGAGGCCGCGGCCCTTGAGCCGCAGCTTCAGGCCGCTGCGCGCATTGCGCGGCACCGTCACCTCGACCGCGCCGCCGGCGGGCACCGGCACCTTCACCTGCGCGCCGAGCGCGGCTTCGGTGGGCGTGACCGGCAGCGTCATGTAGAGGTCGCGCTGCTCGACGCGGTAGAGCGCATGCGGCGCGATGCGCACCTCCAGGTACAGGTCGCCGGCCGGCTCGCCGCCATGGCCCGGCATGCCCTGGCCCGCGAGGCGGATGAACTGCCCCGGATGCATGCCGGGCGGAATCTTGACGCTGAGGGTGCGCGTCTCGAAGGACGGACGGCCCTGGGCGTCGAGCTTCTGCGAACGCAGCGTGATCTCGCGTTCGGCGCCGTTGATCGCGTCTTCGAGCGCGATCTCGATCGCCGCGTGGTGGTCCTCGCCGCGCGCGCGGTGGTTGCGCCGGGCCGCGCCGCGGCGCTCGGCCTCGCCGAACAGCGAGGAGAAGAACTCGCTGAAGTCGGCGTGGTCGGCCGGCCCCTGGTTCGGGCCGCGGTGGAACTCGAAGCCGGTGTCCCAGCCCGGCGGCGGCTGGAAGTCGCGCTCGGCATGGCCGCCGCGCGCGACGCGGTCGGCCAGCGCGTCGTAGGCGGCGCGCTTCTCCTTGTCGCGCAGCACGTCGTAGGCTTCGTTGATGTCGCGCATGCGCGTCTCGGCGTCGGCTTCCTTGCTGACGTCGGGGTGGTACTTGCGCGCGAGCTTGCGGTAGGCCTTGCGCACCTCGTCTTCCGACGCGGTGCGTTCGAGCCCGAGGGCGCTGTAGTAGTCCTTGAATTCCATGGCTGGCTGGCTGAGGGTGTGTGGGTCGATGCCGGACGGCGCACAGCCCAGGTCGTCAGGCCAGGGCCGAATCCCCGTCGGCCTGCCGCAGGAGCGGCGTTACCGCCCATGTGGGGCCGCTCCTGAAAAAACGCAATGGCTGCGCATTGCCAAGCAGCCCGAGGTCGACCGGCACGCCGAGCAGCGCCGCCAGCGCATACAGCGTGCCGCCATGCGCCACCACCAGCACCGGCCCGGGCTCGGCCAGCGCCGCCGCCAGGCCGCGCCGCTTGCGCGCCACGAACTGCGCGAGCGTCTCGCCGCCCTCGGGTTCGCAGGCCCAGTCGATCTGGGCCGAGGAGGTGCCGATCAGCGCGCCGAAGTTGCGCTCGCGCAGCGCCTCGTGCGGCGTGGGCACGAGCCGCAGCGCGGTGGCCACCGTCTGCGCGGTGTCGTGTGCGCGGCGCGCATCGCTGCAGACGATGGTGCGGATCGGCTCGCCCGCGAGCAGCTGCGCGGCGCGCGCCGCCTGCTGCAGGCCGAGTTCGCTCAGCGGCTCGTCCACCGCCTGGAAGATGCGCTGCGCGTTGCGGCCGGTCTGGCCGTGGCGCAGGAAGTAGAAGTGGTCGCAGTCCGGCGCCAGCGGTTGCGCGGCGGCGAGGCGGATCAGTTCGTCGAGCCCGGGGGGCGCGGCGTGCGCAACGTGGGAGGAGGCCTGTGCCTGCATCGGTGGTGCGCCGCGCTCAGCCGAAGCGCATGCCCTTCGGGCGGGCCTGCAGGCGGTCGATGTAGGCGTCGATCTTGGGCCGGTTGGAACGGCCGCCGAAGGCGCGGTGCCAGATGAACATCGAGCCGATCATCACGTCGGCCGCGGTGAACTGCGCGCCGAAGAGGTACGGGCCGTAGCCCAGTTCGCGCTCGACCGCGTCCTTGGCCCGCTCGAAGTCGGTCCAGCCGCGTGCGCTGTTGTTGCTGCGCAGGCCGAGCAGGCTGTCGCCCATCGCGGGTTCGAGCTGCGCGGTCGAATAGACCATCAGCGACAGGTAGCGCCCGCGCTCGGGCGAGCCCGGGGAGGGCGCGAGCCTCGCCTGCGGAAACTTCTCGGCCACGTACATGCAGATCGCCGCGTTCTCGAACACGCGCGTGCGGCCGTCGACCAGTGCGGGCAGCTTGCCGGCGGGATTGATCTTCAGGTAGTCGGGCTTCTTGTGCGCCTTCTCGCGGATCAGCGTGGGCACGATCTCGTAGTCCACGCCGGCTTCGTCGAGCATCCATTTGGCGACCTGCGCGCGGCTCTGCGGATCGAAGTACAGCTTCATGGTCATCGCGGTTTCTTTCCTGCTTTTCTTCAGAACTTGGGAATGCGAAGGGTCTTGCTGATCATCAGCGTGCCCGACAGCGCGAACAGCAGCGACAGCGGATGCAGCTGCCACGGCCCGAGCACCCAGGCGCCGCCCCAGACCGCGTCGCCGATGCGGCCCTGCGAGGCGGCCCAGGCCAGCACGCCGACCAGCACCACGCTGGTGGGAATGGGCGTGCCCTCGAAGTACTTGACCTTGTCGGCGCCGGCCGAGAGCGCCTCGGCCGTCACGTTGTAGCGCGCGAGCCGGCTCACGCCGCAGCCGACGAAGTAGATCAGCAGCACGCAGTCCCAGCCGCCGTCGAGGCCCGCCGCGAAGCCGAGCGCAGCGGGCGCCACGCCGAAGGAGATCACGTCGGCCAGCGAATCGAGCTCGCGGCCGAGGGCGGAGTGCGTCTGGCGCCAGCGTGCGATGCGGCCGTCGAACACGTCGAAGATGAAGGCCGCGGGCGCGAGCGCGGCGGCCCAGTAGAACTGCGAGAGCGACCGGCTCGCCATGAAGGCCATCGCGAGGAAGACCGCGCCCACGCCGCATGCCGCGTTGCCGAGCGTGAAGACGTCGGCCAGGTGGAAGCCGCGGATCATCGAGAAATGCCTGCGGACCGGCGCGGCGGAAGGTGTGGTCATGGGGGGCTCCGGAGTCGGCGAATGCCGAACCTTAACGCAAGCGGCAGGGCTTGCCTGTAGTCGCCATCCGACTCCGGGCGGGCGCCGCGGCGCGCACCGGCGGGTTACAGGCGATACACCCGGGACGCCCTCGCGCCGGCTGGCGCTGGAGCCGGCGCGGGGGCGCTCCTACGATGCCGCTCGTTCCCTCCACTCGCATCGAAAGCAAGCGCCCATGACCTCCTTCTCCACCCACCGCCGCACCTTCCTGCTCGCCGCCTCCGCCGTGCCGCTCGCGAGCGCCTGCACCGCATGGTCCGCGAAGCTGCCGGGCAGCGGCTCGGCCGAGGCCGAACTGGCCGCACTCGAAAGCGCGGCCGGCGCCCGGCTCGGCGTGGCCGCCCTCGACACCGGCAGCGGCGCGCGCGTGAACCACCGCGCCGCCGAGCGCTTCCCGATGTGCAGCACCTTCAAGACCGTGCTGGCCGCGGCCATCCTCGCGCGCAGTGCCCGCGAGAACGGCCTGCTGGAGCGCCATGTGCGCTATGCCCGCGGCGACCTGCAGCCCAACTCGCCGATCACCGGCAGGCATCTCGACCAGGGCATGAGCGTGGCCGCGCTCTGCGCCGCGACCATCCAGTACAGCGACAACGCCGCCGCCAACCTGCTGATGAAGATCCTCGGCGGACCGTCGGCGGTGACGGCCTATGCGCGTTCGATCGGCGACGGCACCTTCAGGCTCGATCGCTGGGAGACCGAGCTCAACACCGCGATCCCCGGCGATCCGCGCGACACCACCACGCCCGAGGCGATGGCCGCGACGGTGCAGCGGCTGGTGCTCGGCGACGCGCTCGGCAGCGCGCAGCGCGGGCAGCTGCAGGAATGGCTGCTCGGCAACACCACGAGCGCCACGCGCATGCGCGCGGGCGTGCCCGCGGGCTGGAAGGTGGGCGACAAGACCGGTGGCGGCGACTACGGCACCAACAACGACGCCGGCGTGCTCTGGCCGCCCGCGGGGGCGCCCCTGGTGGTGGCCGTGTACCTGACCTTTCCGGCCAAGGACGCGCCGTACCGCAACGACGTCGTCGCCGCGGCCGTGCGCATCGCGGTCGGTGCGCTGCGCGGTTGAGCTCCGGCCTTCCGCGCGCGGGCCGCGCTCAGCTCACTCCTCGCTGGTCCATTCCACCTGCACGCCCAGGCTGCGCAGGTTCTCGACGAAGCGCGGATGGGCGCGGCGGATCGGCGTGGCATTGCGGATCTCGGAGCGGCCCTCGATGCTGGCCGCCACCATGAAGAGCGCGATCGCCACGCGGATGATGTAGGGGCTCTCGACCACCGCGGGCGTCAGCGGGCTGCCGCCGAAGGTGATGAGCCGGTGCGGATCGGACGAGAACACGTGCGCGCCGAACTTCGACAGCTCGCCGGTCCAGCCGAGTGCGCCGTCGTACACCTTGTTCCAGAACATCGCATTGCCCTGGGCGCGCACGCCCAGCGCGATGAAGATCGGCAGCAGGTCGACCGGAAAGTAGGGCCAGGGCGCCGCCTCCACCTTGGTGAGCACGTTGCTCGTGAACGGCGTCTGCACCTTCAGCGGTCCCGTGGAGGTGGCGCGCGACCAGCCGTCCTCGTGCGTGACCGTGACGCCGAACTTGGCGAAGGTGCGGTCAATCAGCGGAAAGTTGGCCGGCGCGCTGTTGCGCACCACCACGTCGCCGCCGGTGATCGCGCCGAGCGCGAGGAAGGTGGTGATCTCGTGGAAGTCCTCGTCGAAGCGGAACTCGCCGCCGCCGAGTGCGCTCCCGCCATGCACCGTGAGGCGCGAGGTGCCGATGCCTTCGATGCGCACGCCCAGCATCGTCATGAAGCGGCAGAACTCCTGCACGTGCGGTTCGGACGCGGCATTGGTGAGCGTGGAGACGCCCTCGGCCGCGGCCGCGCAGAGCACGAAGTTCTCGGTGGTGGTCACCGAGGCGTAGTCGAGCCAGTGCTCCGTCGGCGTGAGCCGCGCGCCGCGGCGCACCAGCAGCGAGCCGCTCGCACGCTCCACCTCGCCGCCGAAGCGCCGGAACACGTCGACGTGCGGATCGATCTCGCGCACGCCCAGCGTGCAGCCCTTGACGTTGTCCTCGAGCCGCGCGATGCCGAAGCGCGCGAGCAGCGGCGGCACCAGCATGATGGAGGAGCGCATCTCCTCGGGCAGCCGGTCGCGCGCGGCGTCGAAGGCCGTGTCGCGGTGGTGCAGTTCGAGGGTGCCGGTGGCATGGTCCATGCGCGCCTCGCTGCCGAGGCTGCGGAAGATGTCGAGGATCTTGCGCACGTCGGTGATGTCGGGCACGCCGTGCAGGCGCAGCGGCTCGCGCGTGAGCAGCGTGGCGCACAGCACCGGCAGCACGGCATTCTTGTTGGCGGAGGGCGTGATGCGGCCCCGGAGCGGCGTACCGCCGTGCACGATCAGGTTGGACATGGCAGGCGGGTGGTCTTAAGCGGCTTCGAGCTGCTGCTCCGCCTCGCGACGGCTCAGGCCGCGTACCGAGGCCAGGCATTCGAGCTGGGCTTTGCGCGGGCGCGCCTTGCCCTGTTCCCACTTGTAGATGGTCTGGCCGGTCACGCCCACCAGCTTGCCGTAGGCGGCCGCGGAGAGGCCGAGCTTCTCGCGGTGCGAGGCCAGGCGCGTGGCGCTGAAGCGCCGTGCCGGTGCGGCATCGGCACCTTCGCCGTCCGCATCCTCGGCCTGCGTGCGCGCGGTGCCCTTGCCGGCACGGCGCAGTTCCTTCTCGAGCTTGTCGACCTGCCGACGCAGCGCGGCGATCGAGGCACGGTGCAGCGTGGACGCTTTTCGCAGTGTCTCGATTTCCGAGCGGACTTCCTTGCGGGCCACACGGGAGATCTCTGCTTTCAGGATGGATGCGATATTTGGCATGTGCGCATTTTGCACATTCGCGGGATGCATCTAATTTTTACCAGATGTGGCAAGCGCGGCCACCGCCGCTAGGCGCTGCCGGCCGCCGCCGCACTCAGAGCACGAACCAGCCCACGGCGATGAAATGGCTCGTGGTGCCGCCGAGCACGAACAGATGCCAGGTGCCGTGCGCATGACGGAAGCCGCGGCTGTTTCTATAGAAGACCGTGCCCACGCTGTAGAGCACGCCGCCCGCCAGCAGCCAGGCCAGCCCGCCGCCGTCGAGCCGCGCGGCCAGCGGCGCGGCGGCCAGCACGCCGAGCCATCCCATGCCGAGGTAGAGCGCCAGCGGCGGCTTCGAGGCCGCGCCCTCCGGCTGCCGCAGTTCGCGCGCAATGCCGAAGAGCGCGGCGCCCCAGGCGAGGCTCAGCAGCAGCCAGCCCCACGGACCTTGGAGCGTGACCAGCGCGAACGGCGTGTAGGTGCCCGCGATCAGCAGGTAGATGGCGCAGTGGTCGGCGCGCTCCCAGAAGCGCTTGCGCTGCCCGCGCGTGCTGTGGAACAGCGTCGACGCGGCATAGAGCGCCACCGCGGAGAGCGAGAACACCGCCGCGCCCGCGATGCGCGCGGCATCGCCCGTGGGCAGGGTCTTGGCGAGCAGCAGCGCCGTGGCCGCCAGCGCGAGCAGCAGGCCCAGCAGATGGCTGTATCCGTTGAGCCGTTCGCCGGGGTACATCGGGCTTGCGCAGTCCTCGTGGTGAATGGCTGGATGGCCGGGTGGTGAAGCCTGCGCATGCTAGGCAGCGCGCATGACCGCGCAGTGACGCAGCTAGCGGCTGCCGCCGAAGGAATTGACGTGCACTTCGACCAGGTCGACGAACTCCGGCAGCTCGAGCAGGAACTCGGGATCGCGCGCGAGCGGCGCCACGCGCCGCGGATCGCCGCCGTTCGCGTGCATCGCCTGCATGTCCTCGATCGAGCGCCAGTACGAAACCGTCCTGAACTCGGCATGCTCGCCGTTGAGCTTGCGGAAGTACTGCACGCCCAGGCATTGCGGCTTCTTCGCGATCTCCTGAATGCCGTGCTCGAAGCTGTAGCGCAGGTATTCGTCGGCGCGCGCGATCGGCGTGCGGCCTTGCCAGATGCGCCCGACGAGCGGCGTGGCGAGCAGTTTGCATTCGACGGCCATGGGGGTTGCTCCTTTGCGTGGGGATGGAGAGAGAGAGGCCGCCGCAGATTCGCGCCGCGCCGACGGCCGCGGCGTAGGAATGCGTCGCCTCCGCCTGCAAGTGCGCGGCAGCGCGGCCGGGCGAGGGGCTCAGCGGGGGAAGGCGTCCTGCAGCCCGTGCGCGATCTCGGCCACCAGCGCCTCGCGCTGCGGCATGGGGCGCCAGAAGGCGCGCGTCGCGCTGCCCGTCGCTTCCCACTCGGGGTGGCTGCGCGCGGGGCGTGCCGCGCGCACGGCGGCGGCGGCGGCGCGGGCCGGTGCGTCCTCGGCGGCGGCCGCTTCGGCGGTCTCGATGCGCGTGGTGGCGGCATGCCCGCGCTGTTCGAGCGCGCGCGTGAGCTCGAGCTGCCATGCGACCAGCGCGAACAGCACGCCGTCCTCGGCCGTGAGCTCGTGCAGGTCGCGCAGCCGGTTGGCGAGCTTGCGGCCGAGCGGGCCCCAGCCCTGCGAGACCGCACCGCCGATCGCGCCCCCCATCGCCGCGCCCGCGCCGAGCGAGATGCCGGCCAGCGCGAGATCGGCCACCACGCCCACCGCCGCGCCGATCACCGCGCCCTTGCCGAGCCGCAGCCCGGCTTCCTTCATCGCCTCGGGGCTGAAGAAGTCGAGCGACCAGCGGCCCTCGACCAGCGGCAGCGGCGCCTCGCCCGCATCGTCCTGCCGGAAGCCGAACAGCGCGAGCAGGTCGTCGGTGCAGCGCTGCGCCTTGTCGAAGACGTCCTTGCGCAGCGCCGCGACGATCGCCTGCCGGCGCGCGGCATCGGCGAAAGTCTCGGCGGGCACGGTGCGGCGCAGCGCGGCGGCATCGACCAGCAGCTGCGCGATCCGCGTGCAGGCCGCGCCGCGGCGCGCCTCGGCCTCGGTCGCGAGCGCCTCCACCACGCCGCGCAGCAATTCGCGCCGGTCGCGCAGCAGCGTGGCGAGGTCGGTGTACAGCTCGCGCTCCGCGCCCACGAAGGGCGCCGCGGCATCGAAGCGCACCTGCACGTGCAGCCCGTAGGCCGAGAGCAGCTCCTTCCATGCCGGCTCGCGGCTCGCGGCGTCGCGCACGAAGTTGAGCACCGGCAGCACCGGCCGTCCGCAGGCATTGAGCAGTTCGATCTCGTCGCGGAACTTCGGCAGCACCGGCTCGCGCACGTCGATGACCAGAAAGGCCGCATCGATCTCGAGCATGGTGCGCAGCACCTTCGCCTCCTGCTCGAACACGCCGTGGGCCTCGGGCCCCTGCAGGAACCGGCGGATGCGCTCGGGCGGCGTGGTGGCCGGGGCGCCCAGGCCCGCGAGGTGCTCGCGCAGCGCGACCGCATCCTCCAGGCCCGGCGTGTCGAAGAAGCGGACCACCGGCCGGCCGTCCACGTCGAGGTCGACCGATTCGACGTGGCGCGTGGTGCCCGGCCGCTGCGAGACCTCGCCGAAGGCCGCGCGCCGCGTGAGCGTGCGCAGCAGCGAGGTCTTGCCCGCGTTGGTGTGGCCGACCACGGCGATGCGGATGGCGTCCCGCTGAGCGTTCATGCAGTCGCGCCCTGCAGGGCGTCCTCCAGGCGCTGCGCGGCCGTCACGCGCGGCGCGAGGCCGGTGTCGCGCAGCCAGTCGGTCCAGCGCTGCGCCGGCCCGGCGCCGGCCAGCCAGAGCCGGCATTCGCCGCTGTGCGCCAGCAGTTCGCGCACGAAGCGTTCGGTGCCGCGGTCGGGGCTCGATGCGGCATGGCAGACCAGCAGCACGCTGCGCGGATGCGCCTGCGCGAGCAGGTCGAGCAGCGCGCGGCGCGCGGAGGCGCTGCCGTCGATCCGCCGCACCTCGGCCGCGGCAGGCAGGCCCGCCGGCGGCCAGGGCAGGTCGGGCGGCAGCTCGAAGCCGACCACGACGAGCCCGTCGCGCAGCGCCGCGGGCGCGAGGCCGGGCGGCAGGTCGGCGGGCGTGCGGCCCGGGTCCGCGTCGACGATCGCCGGCGGCGCGAGCGCGGCGAAGCGGTCGGCCAGCCGCCGGTAGTAGGGCGCCTGCCAGTCCGGCTGCAGCGCGCCGCGGCGGCGGCGCCACACGAGCGCGCTCCAGAGCACCAGCGCGAGGCGCGGCAGCAGGCCGTAGACCACGATGCAGCCCGTGAGCCACAGCGCCCAGCTGCGCTGGCCCGCCGCGCCCGGCGCGGGCGCCAGCACGGTGGCCGCATCGGGCACCGGAAAGCCGAGCTGCGCCGGCGCCCAGCCCAGCAGCTGCACCGCACGCACGAAGAAGGCCGGGTCGAGGATGGTCGTTTCCCAGCTCAGCGTGTAGCTGCGGAACGCGAGCGCGAACAGCATCGCCGCGAGCACCACCGCGAAGGAGAGCGCCCAGATGCCGTGGCTCACGAGCCCGAAGGCCCAGGGCAGCAGCCGCGCGCGCGTGAGCAGCCCCGTGGCCGCGCGCAGCAGCAGCGGGGCCTGCCCGCGCTTTCCGCCGGCCACGCGCGCGGTCAGCGAGAGCCAGATCCAGCCGAGCGAGGCGCCATTGAAGGCACCCGGCAGCCACAGTCCGGCCAGCCACAGCAGCAGCGTGATCGCATGCAGCCCGAGCAGGCTCACCAGCGCGACGATGACGTTGATGTGCCGCTCGCCGCCGCCCACCACGTTGCCGGCCAGCCCGAGCCCGGCCGCGACGATCAGCGCCACCAGCCCGAGCAGAATCCAGGGCGCCCACTGGTGCGCACGGGCGAGTTCGGCCGCGAGGCCGATGCGTTCGCCGAGCGCGAGCGCACGGGCCGTGATCTGCGCACGGTGGTCGGTGGTGGTGCTGCTGCTGTTGCCGCGGAAGAGGGCGGTGCGCATGGCCTGCGCATCGTCGAGCGGACCGGGCTGCTCGGCCCAGCGGATCGCTTCGGTGACGACCGCATCGGAAAGGGCTGGTTCGCGCCGCGCGTTCTTGATCAACAGGGTCCCTTCGCTTCAGGCCCCGCCATTGCCGGGGCCGCGCGAATTATGCCCGCGGCCCTGCGGTGCGCGGTGCATTCCCAAGCGAAACGGGGCCGCGCGCGAACGCGGCCCCGTGGCAGTTGGCGCGAGTCGAGAGCGCGTGCGGTCTTAGCGAAGGCCGAAGAACGAAAGCACGGCGACGACCACGACAACCAGACCGACGATGTAGATGATGGAATTCACGCGAGGACTCCTCGTTGTTGACGACAGCTTCAGCATCGCGCCGGGGGTGGGCCGGGGCTGTCGGCAAGAGGCGGCCCGTGCTGTAGGACTCGCGAAGAGCCGGCCGCCCGCATCCGCGCCGGCCTGCCCGGGATCAGGGGGGTCCTGGTCAGGCGCGCAGTGCCTCGGCTTCGTCCTCGTCGTCGAGGTCGTCGCCGAGGAAGCCGCCGCTCTGGTGCGCCCAGAGCCGCGCGTAGAGCCCGCCCTTGGCCATCAGCGTGCGGTGGTCGCCTTCTTCCACCACGCGGCCCTCGTCGAGCACCACCAGCCGGTCCATGGCCGCGATGGTCGAGAGCCGGTGCGCGATCGCGATCACGGTCTTGCCTTCCATCAGCCGGTAGAGGCTCTGCTGGATCGCGGCCTCGACCTCGGAATCGAGCGCGCTCGTGGCCTCGTCGAGCAGCAGGATCGGCGCGTCCTTGAGCATCACGCGCGCGATCGCCACCCGCTGGCGCTGGCCGCCCGAGAGCTTGACGCCGCGTTCGCCCACGTGCGCGTCGTAGCCGTGGCGGCCGTGCGCGTCGCCGAGCGTCTGGATGAAGTCGTGCGCCTCGGCGCGGCGCGCGGCGGCCTCGATCTGCTCGCGCGTGGCGTCGGGCCGGCCGTAGGCGATGTTGTCGGCCACCGAGCGGTGCAGCAGCGAGGTGTCCTGCGTCACCATGCCGATGTGGCTGCGCAGCGAATCCTGCGTCACCCGTGCAATGTCCTGCCCGTCGATCAGGATGCGGCCGCTCTCGAGGTCGTGAAAGCGCAGCAGCAGGTTCACCAGCGTGGACTTGCCCGCGCCCGAGCGGCCGACCAGTCCGATCTTCTCGCCGGGCCGCACCACCAGGCTCAGGTCGTCGATCACGCGCCGGCCCGCGTCGGCGTAGCGGAAGCTCGCATGCTCGAAGCGCACCTCGCCGCGCGGCACCTCGAGCACCGCGGCATTCGGCGCGTCGAGCACCGTGCGCGGGCGCGACAGCGTCTTCATGCCGTCCTGCACCGTGCCGATGTTCTCGAACAGGCTGGTCATCTCCCACATGATCCAGTGCGACATGCCTTGCAGCCGCAGCGCCATCGCGGTGGCCGCAGCGACCGCGCCCACGCCGACCGCGCCCTGCGACCACAGCCACAGCGCGGTGCCGGCCATGCCCGCGGTCAGGCCCATGCTGAGCGTGTGGTTGACGATCTCGAAGGCGCTCACGAGCCGCATCTGGCCGTAGCCGGTGTGCATGAACTCGCGCATCGCCTCGCGCGCGAAGCCGGCCTCGCGCTGCGTGTGCGAGAACAGCTTGACGGTGGCGATGTTGGTGTAGGCGTCGGTCACGCGGCCGGTCATCAGCGCGCGCGCATCGGCCTGCGCCTTGCCGACCTTGCCGAGCCGCGGCACGAAGTAGGCCAGCGAGCAGGCATAGAGCACCAGCCAGACCAGGAAGGGCAGCACCAGCTGGACGTCGAGCACGCTCACCAGCACGACGATGGTCACCACGTACACGCCCATGGCCGTCACCACGTCGGCCAGCACGAACACCGTGTCGCGCACCGCGAGCGCGGTCTGCATCACCTTGGCCGTGATGCGGCCCGCAAACTCGTCCTGGTAGAAGGCCATGCTCTGGCCCAGCATCAGCCGGTGGAAGTTCCAGCGCAGCCGCATCGGCAGGTTGATCGCGAGCGTCTGGTGCTTGACGATGGTCTGCAGCGCGACCACGCCGATGCTGATCGCTAGCAGCGCGGCCAGCCAGGCCAACGCACCGCCGCGGTCGACCCACAGCCGCGAGGGCTCCTGCCCGCCGAGCCAGTCGACCACGCGCCCGAGCACCGCGAACAGCAGCGCCTCGAAGCCCGAGATCGCCGCCGTGAGCACGGCCATCACGGCGATCTTCAGGCGCACGCCCCGCGTGCAGGACCAGAGGAACGCGAAGAAGCCCGTGGGCGGCAGCGCGGGTTCGGCGGCGGGATAGGGGTGGAGCAGTTTCTCGAAGAAGCGGAACATCAAGGCGGGCGATCTCCTGGCGAAGCTGCGACTCTAGCCGGCGCCGCATGTCCTTGCACCGTAAAGGTGCGTTAGGCCGCAGCGGCCGGCGGGCCGCCGAGCCGCTCGCCCAGGAAGTCGATGAAGCTGCGCAGCTTGGGCGCCATGTACTGCCGGCTGGTGTAGACCGCGAACAGCGTGACCGGGTGCGGCGCATGGTCGGGCAGCAACCGCACCAGCCGGCCGGCGGCCAGGTCCTCGTCGATCAGCCATTCGGGCAGGAAGGCGATGCCCATGTCCGCGCGCACCGCATGCAGCGTGAGCGTGGTGTCGTCCGAGCGCATCACCGGCGTCAGCCGCAGCGCGAACATGCGCCCGCCCGGCCCCTTGAGCGCCAGGTTGTCGAGGTTGACGTAGCTCGGCACGATGGCGCCGAGCCGCGCCACGTCGGCCGGCAGCGCCGGGCTGCCGCCCATGCGGCGCAGCAGCGCGGGCGTGGCCGCGAGATGGAAGGGCACGCGGCACAGCGGCCGCGCGATCAGCGCCGGCGAGGGCTCCTGCGTGGCGCGCAGCGCCAGGTCGTAGCCGTCGGCCGCGAGATCGACCTTGCGGTTCTCCAGGTGGATGTCGACCAGCACCTCGGGAAAGCGCGCGCGGTAGTCGGCCAGCACGCGCGCGAAGCGCGGCGTGGCGCACCACACGGGCGCGCTCACTTTGAGCTGGCCGCGCGGCGCCTCGCTCTTCTGGCCGATGGCGGCCTCGGCGGCGTCGAGCAGGTCGAGCGCGCGGCGGCTCTGTTCGTACCAGGCGGTGCCGGCCTCGGTCAGGCTCAGGTGGCGGCTCGACCGGTGCAGAAGCCGTGCGCCGAGCGACTTCTCGAGCTGCGCCACATGCTTGCTCGCCATCGGCGGCGACATCGACAGGCGCCCGGCCGCGGCCGCGAAGCTGCCCGCTTCGACGACTTCGCGGAACACGCGCAGGCTGGTCAGGCGGTCCATGGCGAGATTTCCTGTGAAGAAACGAATCGATGCATCGTAGCCTGTCGATTTCTTCAAGGGAAATGTCTACAGTGGCTGCAACGCCCGAAGGAGCCTCACGACATGACCCCCGACCACGCCACCACCCCGCGCCTGCCCACCTATTTCATCTCCCATGGCGGCGGCCCCTGGCCCTGGATGAAGAAGGAGATGGGCGGCGCCTACGACCGGCTCGCGGCCGCGCTCGCCGACATGCCGCGCCAGATCGGCCGCACGCCCGCGGCCATCCTCATGGTCTCGGCGCACTGGGAGGCGCCGGTCTTCATGGTGCAGGGCCATCCGCAGCCGCCGATGGTCTACGACTACGGCGGCTTTCCGGCCCACACCTACCAGGTGCGCTACGACGCGCCCGGTTCGCCTGCACTGGCACAGCGCGTGGCCGCGCTGATCGAGGCGGCCGGGCTGCCCGCGGCCATCGACCCCGAACGCGGCTTCGACCACGGCATGTTCTCGCCCATGGCCGCGATCTATCCCGACGCGCGCGTGCCGGTGGTGCAGCTGTCGCTCCGGCGCGGGCTCGATCCGGCCGAGCATCTTGCGCTCGGCCGCGCGATCGCGCCGCTGCGCGACGAGAACGTGCTCATCGTCGGCAGCGGGCTGAGCTATCACAACCTGCGCAACTTCGGCCCGCAGGCGCACGAGGTCTCCAAGGCCTTCGGCGACTGGCTCGACCACACGGCCGTGCAGTCGGCGCCGGCCGAGCGCGTGCAGCGGCTCGCCGACTGGGCGGCGGCACCCTCGGCGCGCATGGCGCATCCGCGCGAGGAGCACCTGATCCCGCTGATGGTGGCGGTGGGCGCGGCCGAGCAGGAACGCGGCGAGCGGGTCTACCACGAGGAGGCCTTCATGGGCGGCCTGGTGGTGTCGAGCTACCGCTTCGGCGCCGCCGCGGCCTGAGCGCCTGCGGGCAGAATCGGGCGATGGCTTCCTTCATTCCCGATTCCACCGCCGAAGCCCGCGCCGCTCGCGCCGCCATCGACCGCATCGCCGCACTCGGCACCCGCCACGACGTGGAACATGCGGGCGTGCGCGTCTGCTGGCGCCGCTTCGGCCCCGCGAGCGGCAGCGGCGCCGCGACGCCGCTGGTGCTGCTGCACGGCGGCCACGGCAGCTGGATGCACTGGCTGCGCAACGTCGAGGCGCTCTCGGCCGAGCGCACGCTGTGGCTGCCCGACATGCCCGGCTTCCATGATTCCGACGCACCGCCGGCCGCCGCGCCGGGCGGCGATCCGCTCGGTCCGCTGCTCGATGCGCTCGGCGGCTCGCTCGACCGGCTGATCGGTGCCGGCACGCCCATCGACCTCGGCGGCTTCTCGTTCGGCGGCCTCACGGCCGCGCGCTTCGCGGTGCGGCGCGGCGCGATCCGGCGCCTGCTGCTCGTGGGCAGCGGCGGCCACGGCACGCTCCGGCGCATGTCGGCGCAGATGATCAACTGGCGCGCCGCGCCCGACCGTGCGGAAGAACGCGCGGCGCTGCTGCACAACCTGGCCGCGCTGATGCTGCACGACAGGGCCGCGATCGACCCGGTGGCCTTCGAGATCCACGACATCGCCTGCCACGGCACGCGCTTTCGCAGCAAGGAGGTGTCGCAGGCGGGCGGGCTGCAGGCGGCGCTCGACACGCTCGGCGGGCCGCAGCTGCTGCTCTGGGGCGCGTACGACGTGACCGCCGATCCGCGCCCGCTCGTCGCGTCGCTGGTCGCGGGGCGGCCGGAGCGCGAAGGCGTGGTGATCGACGGCGCAGGGCATTGGGCGCAATACGAGCGCGCCGAGGAATTCAACCGCCGCGTGCTGCGTTTCCTCGGCTGAGTCTCACTGCTTCGCGAGCCCGAGCTTGCGGATCGTCGCGCCCCACTGGTCGTAGGTGGCGCGCGTGAGCTCGGCCAGCTGCTGCGGCGTCGACGATTCGGCCTCGTAGGCGCCCTGGCGGAAGAAGTCGCGCGTCGCCGGCATCGCGAGCACCTGCGCGAGCGCGGCGTTGAGCCTGGCGACCACCTGCGGCGGCATGCGCGCCGGGCCGTAGAAGCCGAGCCAGCTCGCCATGTCGACGCCGCTCACGCCCTGTTCGCCCATCGTGGGCACCTCGGGCAGCATGGCGCTGCGCTTCGGCGCCGCCACCGCGAGCATGCGCACGCGGCCGGTGGCGCTGTTCTGGATCGCGTTGGGCGCCGCGTCGAAGTAGAACTGCACGCGGCCCGCGAGAAAGTCCTTCGCCGCGTCGGCGCCGCCCTTGTAGGGCACGTGCACGACGTCGAGCCCGGCCTGCTGCGCGAAGGCCTCGCCGTAGATGTGCGAGGAGGTGCCGGTGCCGAAGGAGGCGTACGCCGCCTTGCCCGGGTTGGCCTTGATCCAGGCCACGAGCTCCTGCACGTTGCGCGCCGGCACGCTCGCATGCACCGTGAGCACGAGCGGACCGCGCGCGCCGAGCGAGATCGGCGTCAGGTCCTTGAACGGGTCGTAGCGCACCTGGGCGAGCGTCTGCGGGTTCTGCGCCACCACCGAGGAGGGCGCGTACATCAGCGTGTAGCCGTCGGGCGCGGCGCGGATCACTTCCTCGGTCGCGAGGATGAAGCTCGCGCCGGGTCGGTTCTCCACGATCACCGGCGTGCCCAGCACCTCGCCGAGCCTGCCGGCGACGAAGCGCGCCTGCGCGTCCGAGGCGCCGCCCGCCGCGAGGCCGAGCACGATGCGGACCGTGCGGCCCTTGTCGGGAAAGGGCGCGTCGGCCGCGCGCGCGGCGAAAGGCAGCAGCGCGAGCGCGGCCGCGAGCCGGCGGCGGCGGAGGTCGGTGGTGCCGTTCATTGCTTGGCCAGCCCCACCTGCTGCACCATCGCGCCCCAGCGCTCGTAGGTGGTGCGCGTGACGCCGGCGAATTCCTCGGGCGTGGAACCGCCGGCCTCGTAGCCGCCGTTGCGGTAGAACTCCTGCACCTGCGGCATCGCCAGCACCTTGGCGAGCGCGCCGTTGAGCGTGGCGACCACCTGCGGCGGCATGCGCGCCGGCCCGTAGAAGCCGAGCCAGCTCGGCAGGTCGAGGCCGGCATAGCCCTGCTCGGCGAAGGTCGGCACGTTCGGCAGCGCCGCGATCCGCGCGTTGGCCGCGACAGCGAGGATCCTGACCTTGCCGGTGCCCGAGGTGATGACCGCCGACGAGGCCGAGTCGAACATGTACTGCACGCGCCCGCCGATCAGGTCCTTGGCCGCGTCGGAGCCGCCCTTGTAGGGAATGTGGACCGCGTCGATGCCGGTCTTCTTGACGAAGGCCTCGCCGTAGATGTGCGACGAAGTGCCCGCGCCGAAGGAGGCATAGCTCACCTGCCCGGGACGCGACTTCACGTAGGCCACCAGCTCCTTCACGTTCGCGGCCGGCACGGTAGTGCTGACCGAGAGCACCAGCGGCCCGCGCCCGCCCATCGAGATGGGCGTGAAGTCCTTGAACGGGTCGTAGGGCACCTGGGCGAAGGTGTGCGGGTTCTGCGCCATGGTGGAAGAGGGCGCATAGAGCAGCGTGTAGCCGTCGGGCAGGGCGCGCGCCACTTCGCCCGCGGCGAGCATGGTGCTCGCGCCCGGCCGGTTGTCGACGATCACGCTGGTGCCCAGCAGCTCGCCGAGTTTCTGCGCCACGATGCGCGCCTGCGCGTCGGTGCCGCCGCCGGCCGTGAAGCCCACGACGATGCGGATCGGCTTGCCGCGCGCCGGAAAGTCCTGCGCCAGCGCCAGCGGCGCCAGTCCCAGCCAGGCTGCGGCACCCAGCGCCGCGCCGAAGGCACGGCGCGTGCCCCGTAGTCGTTTCATCTTTGTCTCCGTTGGAATGCGGCGCGTATATTGATCTTCAAAATCACAAAACGCCATATCAGCTAGGGAATACCCCAAAGTTCATCGTATTTGCTTTGACAAAATGGAAAGTGAAATCAAAATACAACGAAACACCGGAACTCAACGCCCTCCCATGAAAACAGTCGTCCGCACCGACGAGCGCATCCTCTCCTCCGACATCTTCGACCGCGACAGCCGCGTCAAGCGGCCCGACCACGGCCAGTGGGCGGAGCCCGGCAAGACGATTCCCGTCTACCACCGCTGCGGCGTGCTGGTGGTGGGCGGCGGGCCCTCGGGCACGGCCGCGGCCGCGGCCGCCGCGCGGGCGGGCGCCGACGTGGCGCTGCTCGAGCGCTACAACCACCTGGGCGGCCTCTCGACCGGCGGCCTCGTGATCTGGATCGACCGCATGACCGACTGGGAAGGCCAGCTCGTGATCCGCGGCTTCGCCGAGGAACTGTTCGACCGGCTGCCGGCCGAGGCGATCGCCGGCCCGGCGCGCGAGGACTGGGGCTCGCAGGATGCCGCCAAGGCCGCGCACTGGTCGCAGCGCACCGCGGCCTACCACGGCGTGGTCACCTGGTCGCCCACCGTCGACCCCGAGCGGCTCAAGCTGCTGTCGCAGGAGATCGTGCTCGAGCGCAAGGTCAAGCTGATCTACCACTCGTGGGCCGCGATCCCCATCGTGGAGGACGGCGTGGTCAAGGGCGTGGTGTTCGAGAGCAAGGAAGGCCGCATGGCGATCATGGCCGACGTGGTGGTCGACGCCACCGGCGACGGCGACCTGTTCGCGCGCGCCGGCGCCGCCTATGTCAACGACATCGAGGAGGCCGACGTGCACCACTGCATGAACACCTCCTGGCTCTTCGGCGGCGTGGACATGAACCGCTGGATCGAGTTCAAGGCCGGCCAGCCCGAGGCCTTCAGCGCCTTCATGGCCGAGGGGCGCGCGCAGTGCGGGCTGTTCGAGCGGCCCTTCGTCTCGTGGCGCAACGACGTGGCGCTGTTCATGGGGCCGCGCCAGTCGGGCTACTCGGCGCTCGACGTGGACGACCTGACGGCGGTGGAGGTGCGCTCGCACCGCGCCATGGCCGCGCACCTCGACTACTTCCGCGCCCATGCGCCCGGCTTCGAGAACGCCTACCTGATGCTCAGCGCGCCGCAGATCGGCGTGCGCCATGCGCGCCGCCTCACCGGCGTGGGCGCGGTGCTGCGCAGCCAGTGGCCCGACGGCGTGGCGCTGGCCGACGAGATCGGCGTCACGCCCGCGGTGTCGCCCAAGTTCCCGAACATCTCCATTCCCTACGGCGCGCTGGTGCCGCAGCAGCTCGACGGCCTGCTGGCCTGCGGCCGCCACATCTCGTGCGACCGCAACTCGCACGGCTTCATGCGCGAGATCCCGCAGTGCTGGATCACCGGCCAGGCCGGGGGCGTGGCGGCGGCGCTGGCTTCGCAGGGCGGCATCCAGCCGCGCTTGGTGGACGTGGGCGCGCTGCAGTCGGCGCTGCTCGCGCAGGGCGTGTACCTGCGCGCGTGTGCGGGGCAGGGCGCCGCCGCGCCGGCCGCGGCCGAAGCGGGTGCCTGAGCCTCCTCTACATTGCATGGTCCTTGCCAACGGGTTCCGCCATGTCCACTGAAAGAAACGACGCTCCCCTGTCCACTTCCGAAGGCGCCGCCGACGCGCGCGCCGACCGCTCCGACACCGTGAGCGCGCTCGAGCGCGGCATCTCGGTGCTGCGCTGCTTCAGCGAGGAGCGGCCGGTGCTGGGGCATGCCGACATCGCGCGCATGACCGGCATTCCGCGCCCCACGGTCAACCGGCTGGTCGCCACGCTGCTCTCGCTGGGCATGCTCAAGCCGGCGCAGGCGGCCGACCGCTTCATGCTCGGGCCGGGCGTGGTCTCGCTGTCGCGCGTGTTCCTCGGCAGCCTCGACGTGCGCGCGGCCGCGCGGCCCAGCATGCAGATGCTGGCCGAGGAGCTCGGCGCCTCGGTCTACCTGGCCGTGCGCGACGGCATGGAGATGGTGCTGATCGAGGCCTGCCGGCCGCGCTCCTCGATGCTGTCGGCGCGGCTCGACGTGGGCTCGCGCACGCCGCTGCCCAATTCGGCGCTCGGCCGCGCGTATCTCTCGGCGCTGCCCGAGGTCGAGCGCACGCAGCTGGTCGATTCGCTGCGCCTCTTGCGCGGCCCCGAGTGGGACGGCATCGCCGTGCCGATGAACCGCGCCATTGCCGAGGCGAAGCGGCTCGGCTACTGCCTCTCGCTCGGCGAATTCCACCGCGAGATCAATTCGGTCTCGGTGCCGCTCGTCGGCCCCGACGGCGAAGTGATGGCGCTCAACGGCGGCGGCGCGGCCTTCGTCTTCACCGAGGAGCGCCTGCGCAACGAACTCGCGCCGCGGCTGCACGACATCGCGCTCGGCATCGCGCGCGACATCGGCGGGCACGTGCCCACGCCCACCTCGGGCTAGCGGCCGCGCGCATCCCCACGACCCGCCAAGAAAAAAGAAAGAGAGACAACAGGCCATGCACCTGAGCGACGAAGAAAAAGCCATGCACGACGGCCGCGACGGCCCGGCCGTGCAGAAGGCGATGGACCTGCTGCTGCGCTACGGCGAGGCGCTCGGCGCCGAGCGGCTGGTCGAGACGCGCAACGTCTGCGCCTCCATCACCTCGACCACGCCGTTCCAGCGCGACTTCGCGCTCGCCAAGGGCGGCGGCATGGACGCGGTGTTCTCCGAATTCAGCCTCGACAGCGCGGAGACGGTGGAGATCCCGAAGTTCAAGGTCTTCACCAGCCACCTGCAGCTGGGCTTCGACCCGGGCCAGCCCGAGCGCATGGGCGTGAGCGAGGAGATCGTGCAGTTCTACGAGCGCAGCGAGCGCCATGCGGCCGGCCTCGGCGCGCAGATCATGAACACCTGCACGCCCTACCAGGTCGGCAACATCCCGACGCGCGGCGAGCACTGCGCGTGGATGGAATCGTCGGCGGTGGTGTACTGCAATTCGGTGCTGGGCGCGCGCACCAACACCGAAGGCCGCGAGAGCACCGGCGCGGCCATGCTCACCGGCCGCATTCCGTACTGGGGCTACCACCTCGACGAGAACCGCCACGGCACGCACGTGGTCGAGCTCGAGGTGGAGGTCGAGTCGGTGCAGGACTGGGGGCTGCTCGGCTACTTCATCGGCGAGCGGGTGCAGGAGCGCGTGCCGGTGGTGCATGCGCGCCGCGGCATCGGCCGGGTGCCCAACCTGCCGCGGCTCAAGCACTTCGGCGCCGCGGCCTCGTCCTCGGGCGGCGTGGAGATGTACCACGTCGTCGGCGTCACGCCCGAGGCGCTGACGCTCGAGCAGGCGCTCGGCGGGCGCCGGCCCGTCGAGGTGCTGCGCTACGGCGCGGCCGAGCGCCGCGCCACCTACGAGAAGATCAACGCCACCGCGAAGGAGGCCGAGGTCCAGTACGTGATGCTCGGCTGCCCGCACTACACCATCGAGCAGATCTGGGAGGCCGCGCAGCTGATCGAAGGCCGCAAGGTGCATGACGGCTGCGAACTCTGGATCTTCACGCCGCGCGCGATCAAGTCGCTGGCCGACCGCAACGGCTACACCAGGATCATCGAAGACGCGGGCGGCATCCTCATGACCGACAGCTGCTCGGCCATGAGCCGCGCCGTGCCCAAGGGCACCAAGACCGTCGCGCTCGATTCGGCGAAGCAGGCGCACTACCTGCCGGCGATCCTGGGCGTGCAGGCCTGGTTCGGCAGCACGGCGGAGTGCATCGATGCGGCGTGCACGGGGCGGTGGAACGGAGGCCTGCAATGAACCCCCGGCATTTCTCCCTCCCCCTCTGGGGGAGGGCAGGGGTGGGGGCAAGCGGCGCATCCATCGAACGCCCTGCCTGCCCCCATCCCAACCTTCCCCCAGCGGGGGAAGGAGCCAAGCCATGACCCAGATCGAGATCCCTCTCGTCATCCACGGCCGCAAGGTCGTCGGCGGCGTCGCCGAAGGCGAGGCGCTGGTCACGCGCGACCGCATCTCGGGTTGGGGCGGCATCGATCCGCGCACCGGCACGGTCATCGAGACGCGGCATGCGCTGCGCGGCCAGAGCTTCGCGGGCAAGGTGCTGGTGTTCCCGGGCGCCAAGGGATCGTCGGGCTGGTCGGCCATGTTCCACATGACGCGGCTCATGAACGTCGCGCCCGCCGCATTCCTGTTCAACGAGATGACGACCAAGATGGCGCTCGGCGCAGTGGTCACGCATGCACCCGCGATGACCGATTTCGAACGCGACCCGCTCGAATGCATCGCCACCGGCGACTGGGTGCGCGTGGACGCCGACCGCGGCGTGATCGAGATCACGAAGAAAAAGAACGACACACCCGGAGACCGTCCATGACCACCCGCCCCCTGCGCAGCAACTTCCCGCGCGGCTCCTACCTCTGGTCGGTGCGCAACGCCCACTGGCGCGCGCTCGGCATTCCGGAGGAGGACTGCGAGAAGCCCAAGATCGCCATCGTCAACAGTTCCTCCGAACTGGCCGCGTGCTTCAGCCACCTCGACCGCGTGGCGGCCGAGATCAAGACCGCGATCCGCGCTGCGGGCGGCGTGCCCTTCGAGATCCGCACGGCGGCGCCGAGCGACTTCATCACCGGCGCGGGCGCGCGCGGCGCCTACATGCTCGGCGCGCGCGACCTCGTCACCAACGACATCGAGGTGGCGGTCGAGGGCGCGCAGCTCGACGGCATGGTCTGCCTCACTTCCTGCGACAAGACCGTGCCGGGCCAGCTCATGGCGGCCGCGCGGCTCAACATCCCGACGCTGCTCGTGCCCTGCGGCTACCAGCCCAGCGGCGAGTACCGCGGCCGGCACATGGACATCGAGGAAGTGTTCATCGGCGCCATGCATGCCGTCACCGGCCACCTGCCGGTGGACGAACTCGTGGGCATGAGCCGCGAGGCGATCCGCGGCCCCGGCGTGTGCTCGGGCCTGGGCACGGCCAACTCGATGCACATCGTCTGCGAGGCGCTCGGCATGGCGCTGCCGGGCAGCGCGCCCGTGGCCGCGCTCAGCGACAAGATGATGGCCGACGTGCGCGCCGCCGGCGCGCGCATCGTGCAGATGGTGTGGGACGACCTCAAGCCGCGCGACATCCTCTCGCCCGGCGCCTTCGCCAACGCGGTGCGCGCGGTGCTCGCGATCGGCGCCTCGCTCAACACCGCCAAGCATCTGCAGGCGGTGGCGACCGAGGGCGAATGCGGCGTCGACGTGTACGGTCTGTTCGAGCGCCTCGGCCCCGAAACGCCGGTGCTCGCGGGCGTGCGGCCGATCGGCGAGCACAGCGTCGAGCAGTTCGAGGCCGCGGGCGGCGCCCGCGCGCTCATGAAGCAGCTGGCGCCGCTGCTCGACACCGGCGCACGCACCGTCACCGGCGGCACCGTGGCGGACAACCTGCGCGACGCGGCCGTGGCCGATGCCGAGGTGATCCGCCCGATCGACCGCCCGGTCGCGCCGCTGCCCGCGATCGTGCTGCTGCGCGGCAACCTCGCGCCCGAGTCGGGGCTGGTCAAGGCCGGCATCGCGCCGCGCAAGGTGCGCCGCTTCACCGGGCCGGCGGTGTGCTTCTGGACCTCCGACGCCGCCATCGCGGCATTGAAGAAGGGCGAGATCGTGCCGGGTCAGGTGGTGGTGATGCGCGGTGCCGGCGCCTGCGGCGGCCCGGCCATGGGCGGCGGCGCCTCGCGCGTGGTGTTCGCGGTCGATGGCGCGGGGCTCGGCGACCAGGTGGCGATCCTGACCGACGGCCATCTCTCGGGCCTGGTCTGCAAGGGGCTGGTGGTGGCCGAGGTCTCGCCCGAGGCCGCGCTCGGCGGGCCGCTGGGGCTGGTGCGCGACGGCGACGTGATCACCATCGACCTCGACGCACGGCGCCTCGACGTCGCCCTGAGCGACGCCGAGCTGCAGGCCCGCCGCGCCGACTGGCAGGCGCCGCCGCCCGCCTTCGACACCGGCTGGCTGCAGCAGTACCGGCGCAACGTGAGCCCGCTCTCCAAGGGCGCGGTGCTCGTGCGCACCGACCCCTAGGCCTTTCTTCACCCCGGCTCCCGCAACCGGCTGCGCCTGCGCGCGCCCGGTGGCGCAGCCCTGCGCGCGTTCCGAGTTTTTCAACCAGAGAAGAAGCAGGAGACAAGACCACCATGAAGCGACTTTTGACCATGTGTTCGGCCCTCGGGCTGGCCGGCGGCGCGGCGCACGCCCAGTCGAGCGTGACCGTGTTCGGCGTGATGGACGTGGGCGTGCAGTACACCTCCAGCGGGGGCGGCGGCTCGGTCAAGGCGCTGTCGAACGGCGGCCTCTCGACCAGCCGCATCGGCTTTCGCGGCACCGAGGACCTCGGCGGCGGCCTGCGCGCGGGCTTCTGGCTCGAGGCCAGCCTGAACCCCGACACCGGCGGCGGCCGGCCGAGCAACAGCAACAACCAGGCGAACGGCGGCGGGCCCGCGGGGCCGATCACCTTCGACCGCATGTCCTTCGTGAGCCTCTCGCACCAGAAGTTCGGCGAACTGCGCCTGGGCCGCGACTTCATTCCCACGCACTACAACAGCATCTACTTCGATCCCTTCAACGCCAACGGCGTGGCGCGCGCGGGCAACCTCACCTTCGCAGGGGCGGGCACCGGGCCGCTGCCCACCGCCATCACCGGCAGCAACACCGTGAGCTACTGGCTGCCGGCCGGCCTCGGCGGGGTCTACGGCATGGCGATGATCGGCACCGGCGAGAACGACTCCACCGCACCCAACCGCGACGACGGCAACTTCGCGGGCGCGCGCATCGGCTTTGCCGCGGGGGCCTTCGACATCGCCGCGGCCGTGACGCGCACGCACTTCGACGCCACCGCCGCCATCGGCAACTACACCCACGCCAACATCGGTGCGAGCTGGGACGCGGGCTTCGCGAAGTTCTTCGCGCTCTACAACAAGGTGACGGTGAAGCTCGCGGCCGGCACGGTGCGCAAGAACACCGCCGAGATCGGCGCCCACATCCCGGCCTTCGAGGTCGGCCGCATCCGCCTGAGCTACGCCTACCTCGACGACCGCAGCGACGAGAGCCTGCGCAACGCCAACGGCCTGCCGCGGCATCGCGACGACGCGCGCCAGTTCGGCATCGGCTACGTGCACAACCTCTCGAAGCGCACCGCGCTCTACGGCACCTACGCGCGGCTCATGAACAGCGGCCAGGCGCGCTACGTGGTCAGCGGCGGCGTGGCGCCCGCGGGCGGGCGGCGCTCGTCGGGCTGGGAGCTGGGCGTGCGCCACCTGTTCTGAAAGGAGCGACACCATGCAACGCAGACACCTGAACCTCGCGGCGCTCGCGGCCGCCACCTTGCCCGGCGCCGCCGCCTGGGGCGCGGCCGGCGGCTACCCCGACAAGCCGCTGCGCCTGATCGTCGGCTTCGCGCCCGGCGGCGGCGCCGACGCGCTCACGCGCATCATTGCCGAAGGGCTCTCCAAGCAGCTCGGCCAGCAGGTGATCGTGGAGAACCGCCCGGGCGCCGACGGCGTGCTCGCGGCGCAGGCCACCTCGTCGGCCAGGCCCGACGGCTACACGCTGCTGATGGGCACCAACACCGCGATGGTGGCCGCGCCCACGCTCCGGCCCACGCCGCCCTACGATCCGTTCAAGGCCTTCACGCCGATCAGCTCGGCCGGGCAGTTCTCGATGTTCCTCGTGGTGCCCGCGAGCCTGCCCGCGAAGAGCGTGAACGAACTGCTCGCGCTCGTCGCCGCGAAGCCCGGCGCCTACAACTCGGCCTCGAGCAACAGCGCCTCCGAGCTCGCGATGCTGCAGCTGCTGGGCGAGCGCAAGGTGGTCAATGCGCGCTACAAGGGCGACATGCAGGCCATGACCGACCTGCTCGGCGGCCAGATCCACATGATGTTCACCACCGGCACGCTGGCGCCGGGCTTCGTGAAGGAAGGGCGCATCCGCGCGCTGGTCACGCTGCTGCCGCAGCGCAGCGCCTTGCTGCCCGAGGTGCCCACGGGCGGCGAGCTGGGCCTCGGCAAGCTCACGATCACGCCCTGGGCCGGCTTCTTCGGCCCGCCGGGGCTGCCGCAGGCCATCACCGAGCGGCTCTCGCAGGAACTGCAGAACACCTTGAAGCGGCCCGAGGTGCATGCCCAACTGGTGCAGCAGGGCTTCGAGGGCTACGGCATGAGCCCCGCGAAGTTCGCCGAGTTCTTCCGCACGCAGTACGAGGCCTTCGGCGCCACCGTGCGGCAGCACAACGTCAAGTTCGAGTAGCGCGGGGCGGCCTTCAGCGTTCGATCGAGGCCGCGTTGCTGCGCCAGAACGCCGCGTCGGGGATCGGCCCCGCGCCCGCGGCGGCGTTGTCGGCCATGTGCTCGGCCCGGCTCGTGCCCGGGATCACGCAGGTCACGGCCGGATGGCTCAGCACGAACTTCAGCAGCACCTGCGCCCAGCTCGTGCAGCCGATCTCGGCGGCCCAGGCCGGCAGCGGCCGGTCGCGCAGCCGGCGCAGCAGCCCGCCGCCGCCGAAGGGCATGTTGACGATCACCGCCACGCCGAGATCGGCCGCGAGCGGCAGCAGCCGGTGCTCGGCGTCGCGCGCATCGAGCGAGTAGTTGATCTGCAGGAAGTCGAGCTGCTTCTCCGCGCGCAGCACCGCCTCGACCTCGCCGTAGGCCGAGGCCGTGTAGTGCGTGATGCCGATGTAGCGGATGCGGCCCTTCTTCTTCCAGGCGCGCAGGGTCGCAAGCTGGGTCTTCCAGTCGACCAGGTTGTGCACCTGCATCAGGTCGATGCGGTCGGTGCGCAGCCGCGCGAACGACTGCTCCATCTGCGCGATGCCGGCCTGCCGCCCCGTGGTCCAGACCTTGGTGGCGAGGAAGGCCCGCTCGCGCAGCCTTGCCGCGGCCAGCAGCTCGCCGGTGGTCTCCTCGGAGCGGCCGTACATCGGCGAACTGTCGATCACCTTGCCGCCGGCGGCGAAGAGGGCGTCGAGCACGCCCGGCAGGCGCTTGTATTCCTCGCTACCGGGGCGGCGGTCGAAGCCGATCCAGGTGCCGCAGCCGATCACGGGCAGGGTCTTCCTGGGTGGAGGGGATGGGGCGGGTGTTCATCGGAGTGGCGGGTGGCTGTTGCTGCGCCACGGCGTTCACCGCCGCCGCCATCGGCAGTGCCGCGGCGAGCCGCAGGAAGTTGGCGCGGTTCATGGGCACGCCGGCAGGCGGCGCTGGCGGCAGGGCGGGCGGAATGAAGCGCTTCATGGGAAGGGGTCTCCATGGGTCCGGGCGGGAAGCCGCGGCAACGATAGCACCGGAGCGGATCCGCGTCGCTACAGCAGCCCCTTGGCCGACGCCTTCAGCGTGGCGGCCGCGCGCGTCGAGCAGCCGAGCTTGCGGAACACGCGCTCGACATGCGTGCGCACCGTGCTCGGGCTGACGCCGAGCGCACGCGCGACCTGCTTCGTGTTGTCGCCCTGGCTGATGCAGCGCAGAACCTCCAGTTCGCGCTGCGAGAGCTGCAGGTCGTCCGGTGCGGGCGGGACGACGGGCTTCGATGGCGTGCCTGGCATGGCGCAGGCGAGCAGTGCGGTGACCACCTCGCGGTCGAAGCGGCCGGCCGCCACGTCCGCGTGCAGGCGATCGAGCGATTCCGCTTCCGTCAGCTCGGGCCGCCAGGGGCGGCGGGTGCGGTGCGAGACCCATTGCTCGGCCGCCGCCACGATCTGCCCTTCGAGTGGCATCGACATGCCCGAGCGACCGCGGAAGTAGCCCGAGCCGTCGCGCCGCTCGAACGCGAACGATGCGATTTCCGCCTCGGCCGCGAGACCGTCGATCTGCCCCGCCGCGCGCGAGGTCCAGTACGGCACCAGCCGCAGACGCTCCATCGACGCGGCCGGCAGCGGCTCGGGCGCGTTCCAGATCGCGTTGGGCACCGCGGCGCGGCCGATGCCGTGGATCAGGCCCGCCCGGTAGGTGCGCCGGCACAGCCCTTCGTCCATGCCGAGCCGCGCGCCGCAGTCGCGCGCCAGCCGGGCCACGCGCCGCGAGTACCCCGTCATCCAGGGCAGCTTGAGGTCGCTCACGTCGCCCACGAGTTCGAGCCCGATGCGGCCCAGCATCGAGGCCGGCGGGTCGATGCCGTCGGCCCATGGCGCGACCGGGGCATCGAGCCGTTCCATCCATGCCCTGGCGTGCGGCGCGCAGGCATCGACGAGAAAGGCGGGGTAAAGGCTGTCGGCGCGTCCCTTCGTCAGCGCGAGGGCCTCGTCGATGCCGTAGAGCCGGCCGAAGATCTCGAGATCGCTCGCCAGCGCCACCACATAGGTCGCGAGCGGCACCTCATCGCCCTGCAGCAGGCCCGGCACGCCGCTGCCGTCGTAGGCCTCGAAGACCGTGCGCAGCGCCGCTTCGGTGTCGGAGCGCAGGCCGAGCATGTGCGCGATGTCGCCCGCGATCTCGCAATGGATTTGGGCCATGGCCAGCACCGGCGCGGGGACCGGCGCCTGCTGCGGCTGGCGCATGCGCGGCTGCGGCGATGCCAGCAGCGCGCGCCGGCCCAGCACGTCGTCCTCGAGGAAATCCGCGAACTCCTGGGCGTTGGCCGTGCAACCCGACCAGCGCAGCAGCGCCACATGCCGCGCGACCTCGACCTGCGGCGCGTCGCAGCCGGCTTCGGTCGCGATCATTCCGGCCAGCCACGCCGTGCGCAGGGAATGATCGATCGGCTGGCCCATGCTCAGGTCGCCGATGAAGGCGAGCGCGCGGACCGCGTCGAAAACGGAAATGGTGGTCTCTTCGGACATGGGATCGTCGTGGCGGGGCACAGCATCGCACAGTCTTCGCCGGGCGGCCGCCTGTCGGTCATTCGACCGATACCGCGGGCCGCGGCGCGTGGGAAGAATCGACGCCATGTCCCATCCCATCCCAACCTCCCTCCAGCGCGCCGCCTGGCTGCGCAAGCTCTACCTGGTCCGCGCGGCCTTCTCGTTCGCGTGGGTCGCACTGGCCTTCACCGTGGCCGGGCGATCGCCTGCGTTCACCGCCGTGCTGCTGATCGTCTATCCCGCATGGGACGCCCTGGCGAACCTGCTGGACGCCCGGATGACGGGCGGCGCCAGGGCCAATCCGACCCAGATGCTGAACGCCTGGATCAGCACCATCGTCACGGTGGCCGTGGCGGTCTCCCTCGTGCTCGAAGCGCGGATCGATCTCGTGATCTTCGGCGCCTGGGCCATCGTCTCGGGCCTGCTCCAGCTCGCGACCGCCATTCGCCGCCGCAAGGGCGACCGCGGGCAATGGGTCATGATGCTCAGCGGCGCGCAGTCCGCGCTCGCCGGCGGCTTGTTCATCGCGCGGCAGGGCACCGGTGCGCCGGTCCTCCAGACGCTCGCCGGCTATGCGGCGGTGGGTGCGGTCTATTTCCTGATCTCCGGGTTGTGGATGCTGTTTCGCAGGGGGGCGCAGGGCGCGCGCGCGGCCTCGTCGAGCGCCTGAGGGCCGGCGCCGGCCGGCAGCCCGGCCCGTCAGCAGTCCGGGCAGAGGGGGAATCCCCCCGCCTTGCAGCGATCGGAATACTGTATAAAAATACAGTTAACATTCACTGCCGCCATGGGCCTTCCTTTCCCCGCCTCCCTTTCCTCCGCCGCCGGCCGCGGCGTGTGGCATGCCGACGAGCTCGGCAGCGCCGACGCGCAGGTCATCGGCACCGGGCACGATGCGCTCGACGCGCAGCTGCCCGGGGGCGGCTGGCCGGTGGGCGCCATGACCGAGCTGCTGCAGGCGGCGCCCGAGGACCACGTCTGGCGCCTGCTGCTGCCCGCGCTGGTGCAGGCGGTCCAGGCGCGCGGCGGGCCGGTGGTGCTGGTCGGGCCGCCGCGCGAACCCTTTGCCGCCGCGCTCGCGGCGCACGGCCTCGGGCCCGAGGCGCTGATGTGGGTGCGCAGCGAGACTCCGGCCGCGCGCCTCTGGGCCTGCGAGCAGGCGCTGCGCTGCGCCGAGGTGGGCGCGGTGCTGGCCTGGCTGCCGCAGGCGCGCGTGGGCGAATTGCGGCGGCTGCAGCTCGCGGCCGCGCAGCATGAGGCGCTGCTGTTCGTCTGCCGGCCCGAGTCGGTGGCGCAGTCGGCCTCGCCCGCGCGGCTGCGGCTGCGCATCGCCAACGGCGCGGCCGACACGGCGCAGATCGAGCTGCACATCCTCAAGCGCCGCGGTCCGCCGCTGGCGGCGCCGGTCGTGCTGCCGGCGCGTGGCGAGCGCATGGCGGCGCTGCTCGCCGCGGCGCGGCTGCGGCGCCGGCTGCGCGCGCAGCAGCAGGGCAGCGCCGTGCCGGCGCAACAGGCCGTGCCGTCCACCGCGGGCGAGGGCAACGTGGTGCGCATCGACGCATGGAAGGCAGGAGGAGGCGCCAATGCACTGGATCGCCTTGCAGTGGTCGCCTGAGAGCGCCGACCCCGCGGAGGGCGCCGAAGCCGCCGCGCTGCCCACGCCCGAGGCGCTGGGCTGGTGGGCGCTGCGCTACACGCCGCACGTGGTCTGGATCGACGAGGCGCTGATGCTCGAGGTCTCGGCCTGCGAGCGCCTCTGGGGCGGGCGCCTGTCGCTGATGCGCCAGCTGGTGCACGAGCAGCCGGCCGCCGGCGCCACGCTGCGCGGCGCGCCGGGCGCCACCAGCCTGGAGGCGCTGGCGCGGCTGCGGCTCTTCGCGCGCGGCGAGAAGCGGCCGCGCGAGCTGCCCGCCGGCCTGCCGCTCGACACCCTGAGCGCCGCGCGCGCGCACCTCGACCTGCTCGCGCGCCTGGGCTGCCGCACCTGGGGCGAGGTCGCGGCGCTGCCGCGCGGCGGCTTCGTGCGGCGCTTCGGCACCGAACTGCGCGATGCGCTCGACGTCGCCTGGGGCCTGCGCCCCGAAAGCCACGACTGGCTCACGCTGCCCGACGTGTTCGAGCAGCGGCTCGAACTGCCCGCGCTGGCCGAGACCGCGCCCGAACTCATGTGGTCGGCCAACCGGCTGCTGTCGGCGCTGCAGATCTGGCTGCGCGCGCGCCAGCGCGGCGCGCGCTCGCTCGAACTGCAGTGGACGCTCGACCTCAAGCGCCTGAACGGCGTGAACCTGCCCACGCACCAGCAGCTCACCGTGCGCACCGCCGAGCCCACGCAGGACATGGCGCACCTGCGCCGCCTGCTGTCGGAAAAGCTCGCCCTCGCCACGCTCGCCGCGCCCGCCAGCTGGATCCGGCTGCGCACCCTCGAGACCGACCCATGGGCCGGCGCCAGCACCAGCTTCCTGCCCGAGGACAACCGCAAGGGCGACAAGCTCCATGAAATGGTCGAGCGGCTCAGCGCCCGGCTCGGCCCGCAGCAGGTGGTGGTGCCCGAGGCGCAGGCCGACCACCGGCCCGAGCGCACCCAGTCGTGGCGCCCCGCGCTGCAGGCGAACGCGAAGCCCGCGGCGCCGTCCGGCAGCAAGGCGCGCAAGCAGCCGAAGCCCGATGCCTCGCAGCAGCAGCAACAGCAGCCCGACGCCCTCTACCCCGCATGGCTCCTGCCCGAACCCCTGCTGCTCGAGATGGACGGCGAACGCCCCTGCTACCGCGGCCCGCTCGGCAAGCTGGTCGGGCCGCAGCGCATCGAGGCCGGCTGGTGGGGCGACAAGGAAGAGGGCGGCCAGCCCGCCATGCGCGACTACTACATCGCCGAAAGTCCCGAGGCCGGCCTGGTGTGGATCTTCCGCGAACGGCCCTCGGCGCGCTTCTCGGCCTCGGGCGAGGTGCGCTGGTACCTGCAGGGCTTCTATGCCTGACCTCAGCGAAAAGCAGTTGCGCGGCCGCAATGCCGCCCCCGTGCAGGCGCTCGCACCGCGCACCAGGCAGTTGCCGGGGC
Source organism: Variovorax sp. TBS-050B (assembly GCF_029893635.1). Lineage (NCBI taxonomy): Bacteria > Pseudomonadati > Pseudomonadota > Betaproteobacteria > Burkholderiales > Comamonadaceae > Variovorax > Variovorax sp. TBS-050B. Next base: position 3,576,295 of record NZ_JARXYR010000002.1, read on the forward strand.
TGCCCGACTATGCCGAGCTGCACTGCCTGACCAACTTCAGCTTCCAGCGCGGCGCCTCCACGCCCGAGGAAGTGGTCGAGCGCGCCTACCAGCTCGGCTACAAGGCGCTCGCCATCACCGACGAATGCTCGGTCGCCGGCATCGTTCGCGCGCACGTCGCCCTGCGCGAGCTGCCGGCCAAGCTCGACGAATACGAGCGCGAGCATCCCGACGAGCCCGAGATCCCGCGCAACCCCGGTTTCCGCCTGCTCTTCGGCAGCGAGTTCCGCTTCGAGCGCTTTCGCCTCGTGGTGATCGCCGACGACACCGAGGGCTGGGGCAACCTCTGCGAGTTCATCACCGCCGCGCGCAACACCGAACTGCCCAAGGGCGAATACCGCGTGAGCTGGACGCAGAGCGACGTCGCCTCGCTGCAGCACTGCCAGGTGCTCTTCGTGCCCCATCGCCAGCCCGGCCAGGCGCTGGATGCCGCCACGCTGCACGACGACCTCATGGCCGCCAAGGCGCTGTACGGCCGGAACCTCTGGCTCGCGCTCGAACTCTTCAACGAGCTCGACGACGACCTCTGGTTCGTCACGCTCGTGGAGGCGGGCGAGCAGGCCGGCGTGCCGCTGGTCGCGGCCGGCGACGTGCACATGCATGCGCGCTCCATCAAGCCGCTGCACGACGTGCTCACCGCCGTGCGCGAGGGCAGGACCATCGCCGAATGCGGCTTCGCGCTGCAGGCCAATGCCGAGCGCCACCTGCGCCAGCGCGTGCGGCTCGCCGAGCTCTATCTGCCGCAGATGCTGCAGAACACGCTGGTCGTGGCCGAACGCTGCCGCTTCGATCCGGACGTGATCCGCGAGAACTACAAGTACCCGCTCGAAACCGTCGGCAGCCACGAAACCCCCGTGCAGACCCTGGTGCGCAAGACCTGGGAGGGCGCGGCGGCGCGCTACCCCGAAGGCATTCCCGACAAGGTGCGCGCGCAGGTCGAGAAGGAGCTCTCGCTCATCATCGAGATGAAGTACGAGATGTTCTTTCTCACCGTGGAGGACATCGTGCGCTTCGCGCGCTCGCAGAACATCCTCTGCCAGGGCCGCGGCTCCTCGGCCAACTCGGCCGTCTGCTTCTGCCTCGGCATCACCGCCGTCGATCCCGAGAAGGGCCACCTGCTGTTCGAGCGCTTCCTGAGCCGCCACCGCAACGAGCCGCCCGACATCGACGTCGACTTCGAGCACCAGCGGCGCGAGGATGTGATCCAGTACATCTATGAGAAGTACGGCCGCGAGCGCGCCGCCATCGCCGCCGTCGTCATCTGCTACCGCGCGCGCAGCGCCCTGCGCGACGTGGGCAAGGCCGTCGGCATCGACGAGCGGCTGATCGACGAGTTCGCCAAGGACCACTACTGGTTCGACGACACCGTGCTCGGCGAGCAGTTGCAGAAGGCTGCGGCGCGCGTGGGCGTGGTGGAGGACGAACTCAAGCTCGAACACTGGATCGAGATGACGCGGCGGCTCAAGGGCTTTCCGCGCCACCTGAGCCAGCACGTCGGCGGCTTCGTGCTCACCCACACCAAGCTCACGCGGCTGGTGCCGGTCGAGAAGGCCTCGATGAAGGACCGCTCCGTCATCCAGTGGGAAAAGGACGACCTCGAAGCCATGGGCATGCTCAAGGTCGACGTGCTCGCGCTCGGCATGCTCAGCGCCATCCGCCGCGGCCTCGACCACATGAACCGCTGGCGCGCGTCCACGGTCGAGATGCACCAGCTGCCGCACGACGACGAGACGGTGTACGACATGATCTGCGACGCCGACACCGTGGGCGTGTTCCAGATCGAGAGCCGCGCGCAGATGTCGATGCTGCCGCGCCTCAAGCCGCGCCGCTTCGAAGATCTCATCATCGAGGTCGCGATCGTGCGCCCCGGGCCCATCCAGGGCGGCATGGTGCATCCCTACCTCAAGCAGCGCGAGCGCGTGGCCAAGGGCCTGGCGATCCACTACGAGAAGGAAGAACTCCGCCCCGCGCTCGAACGCACGCTCGGCGTGCCCATCTTCCAGGAGCAGGTGATGCAGATCGCGATGATCGCGGCCAAATTCACTGCCGACGAGGCCGACCAGCTGCGCCGTGCCATGGCAGCGTGGAAGCGCAAGGGCGGGCTCGAGAAGTTCCACGAGAAGCTCGTGAAGGGCATGACCGACCGCGACTACAAGGCCGAGTTCGCCGAAGCCATCTTCAAGCAGATCCTCGGCTTCGGCGACTACGGCTTTCCCGAAAGCCATGCCGCCAGCTTTGCCCGGCTGGTCACCGTGAGCAGCTGGCTCAAGTGCCACGAGCCCGCGTGCTTCCTGGCCGCGCTGCTCGATTCGCAGCCGATGGGCTTCTACAGCCCCTCGCAGCTCGTGCAGGATGCGCGCCGCCACGGCGTCGAGGTGCGGCCGGTCGACGTGGCGTGCAGCGAGATCGACACCACGCTCGAAGCCCGTGCGCCCGATGCGCCGCGCATGCCCGCGGGCACCGATGCGCGCTACGCCCATCGCCTCGGCCGCGAGAACCAGCCCGCGGTGCGGCTCGGCCTCAACCGCATCGCAGGCCTGAGCGAAGCCGGTGCGAAGCGCCTGCTCGAAGCCCGGGCCCAGGCGCCTTTTTGCAGCACCGAAGACCTCGCGCTGCGCGCCGCGCTCGACGGCAAGGACATGGCCGCGCTCGCCGCCGCCGACGCGCTGATGTCGCTTTCGGGCCATCGGCGCCAGCAGGTGTGGGACGCCACCGCCACGCGCGACATGGGCGGCCGCGCGCCCGCGCTGCTGCGCGGCGTGCCGGTCAACGAAGAGGCCCTGCAATTGCCCGCCGCGCCCGAGGGCGAGGAGATCGTCGGCGACTACGCCGCGCTCGGCCTCACGCTGCGCCGCCATCCGCTCGCGCTGCTGCGCCCGCGCCTCGCACGCATGAAGCTCATGAGCGCCGAACAGCTGCGCCAGTCGGCCAGCGGACAGACCGTGCGCGCCTGCGGCATCGTCAAGGGCCGGCAGCGGCCCGGCACCGCCAACGGCACCATCTTCGTCACGCTGGAGGACGAGACCGGCAACGTCAACGTCATCGTCTGGAGCCACGTCATCGAGGCCTGGCGCGAGCCGCTGCTCAAGTCGCACCTGCTCGCGGTGCAGGGCACCTGGCAGCGCGACGACGACAGCGGCGGCAAGGTGCAGCACCTGATCGCCACCGGCTTCAAGGACCTCACGCCGCTCATGGGACGGCTCGCGCAGAGCAACACCAGCCGCGACTTCCACTGAACCGTCCATGGCCCGCCGAATGCAACCGATCGTTCCATGGCTCGCGCGCCCCAACAGTTTTCGCTAACCTGTTTCTCCCATGTCCGCACTCGCCCTTGATCCTGCCGTGGCCACGCCCATCGGGCCGCCGCCGCCCGCACCCGACGTGCCGGTTCCCATGCCTCCGCCGCCGCCGCCCGGGCTGCCGCCCGAAGGCGATCCGCCGCCCGTCGAACCGCCCATCACCGACCCCGGCTTTCCGCCGCCCGTGGGCGACCCGCCGCCGCCGATGCAGAAGGCCGGCGAGGTGCCGTTCGGCAAGCTCCATGCGCGGCGCCTGCGCGAGATCTATCGCTCGGCCGGCTGGCCCTGCTGCGACGGCATCGAGGTCGAGCTGCTCGCCGGCGGCTGGCTCGAACGCGTGCGCACCGCGCACGGCCACGAGACCCTGCGCGTCACCGATGCCGGCATTGCGCGCATTGCCACCACGCTCACCATCAACCGCGCCGCGCTCTCGCCGCACGAGGCGCTGGTCGAGCGCGTCGCGCGCGAGATGACGCGCGGCGGCCGCATCGCATGGCGCGGCCTGAGCCTGCGCGCGCGCCTGCCTCCATCGGAAGAGGGCGGCAAGCCGCGCTGGTGCATGGCCAGGCCCGACGTGTTCTCGATCCGCAACACCAGCGTCGAGGCCTATGCGCACCCGATCGTGCACGAGGTCAAGGTCAGCCGCGCCGACCTGCTCGGCGACCTGCGCAAGCCCGACAAGCGCGCCGCCTACCTCGACCTGGGCGGCGAATGCTGGTACGTGCTCGGCAACGACGCGCGCGGCCGCTGCATCGCCAGGCCCGAGGAGATTCCGCCCGAATGCGGCGTGCTCGTGCTCGAAGGCGAAAGGCTCGTCGTCGCCCGCGCCGCCGTGCACCGCGCCTTCGAGCGCATTCCCTTCGGCGTGTGGATGGCGCTCGCCAAGGCCCAGCCCATCGCGGGCTTCGACGACGATGCGCAGGACATGCTCGGCGGCCTCGACGCCGCGGCGTGCTGAGCGCGCGGCCGTTCAGTTCGCCAGCACCGCCACCAGCAGGTCGGCCAGCCTGCGACCGGCGCTGCGGTCTTCGTCCAGCGTCGGGTTGTAGATCGCGATCTCCAGTCCGACCGCCTTGCCGCTCTCCAGCGCCGCGCGCAGCACCGTCTCGAGTTCGTCCCAGCCCAGCCCGCCCGGCACGCGGAAATCGACGGCCGGCATGATCGCGTCGTCGAGCACGTCGGCGTCCAGGTGGATGAAGAAGCCGTCGAGCGCCGGCCGGCTCAGATGCGCCACCGCCGCGCGTGCGCCCGCAGCGATGCCCATGGCGCGGATCGCGGGCAGGTCGATCGTCTTCAGTTCGGGCGGCGGCATCTGGCTGCCGGCCTCTTCCTGGTCCTCGTGATCGCGGTAGCCGAAGGCCACCGTGTCCTCCGCCCGGACCAGCGGCGCGCGCCCCTCGATGTTCGTCAGCAGCGCGGGCCCGTGGCCCGTCGCCCAGGCCAGGTCCATCGAAGCGCCTTCGCCTTTGGGCTCGGCCTCGGGCTGGAAGAAATCGGCATTGCCGTCGATGAAGAGCAGCCCGTAGCGCCCACGCCGCCGCAGCGCGAGCATCGGCCCCAGCAGGATCGTGCAGTCGCCGCCCAGCACGAGCGGGAACTCCCCGGCATCCAGCACCGCCGCCACCGCATCGGCCAGCCTGGGCGACCAGCTCGCGATCGCTGGCGCATTGAGCACGCCGGTGCCGGGGTCTGGCCCGGGCTGCTTCGAGGGCACCTGCAAGCGGCCCGCATGGCGTGCGCCGATCCGCTCGGCGAGCCCGAATTCCAGCAGCCGGGCGGGCAGTTGCTCGACGCCTTCGGTGGCGAGGCCGAGCGAGGAGGGGGCTTCGATGATTGCACAATCGGGCATGGCTGAACGAACCTCCGATGGCCTCTTGACGTCCGTTTCAGCTTAGCACGCGGGTCTGCGGGCAGCGCCGTCCCATGCGGGCATCCGGGTCATGGGTTGACGCCGCGCTGCGACCCTGCCGTGCCGTTCGCACGGTGCGGGTGCGGCCTCTTCTTCAGAGCACCAGCTGCTTGCCGAAGCCCTGGATCGCCGCGTAGGTGGCGGTGAACACGCCCGTCGACAGCCGCTCTTTCAGCTGCGTGGGCGACAGCCCCGAGAACGCGCGCACCGAACGGCACATGTGGCTCTGGTCGGTGTAGCCCGCATCGAGCGCCAGCGCCGCGCCCGGTGCGTCGGCCGCCAGTCCCGTCACCGTGCGCTGGAAGCGTTCGACGCCCACGTGGCGCGATCGCGAGAGGCCGTGCTCGCGCAGGAAGGGCCGCTCGCGCTGGCGCTGCGACAGCAGCGGGTCCGGGCCGTGGCCGCGGTCGTGCTGCGGCGGCTGGTGCTGCTGCTGCTGCTGCGATAGCGCGCGCGCCGCATGCGCCTCGCGCGCCAGCTCGCGCAGCCATTGCTCCAGCACCTCGATGCGGCCCTGCGCCCCCGCCGCCGCGCGCATCGCCGACTGCAGTGCCGCGCGGCGCCCGGCCGGCACCACGTCGCCCAGGCCGAGGCGCCGGTCGGTCAGCGCCTGCGCCTCCACGCCGAACACCGCATGCAGCCAGCGCGGATCGAGCAGCCCCAGCGTCGCCGTCACCTCGCGCGAGACCGCATAGCCCGCCGCCCGCGTCGCCACCCCCGTGAGCGCGAGCACCGGCGCGGCGCGGTCGTCCTTGTCGCTCGCGATCTCGCCGCCCGTCGTGACGCTCAGCACCACCACGTTGGCCGGCAGCGTGTGGCCCTGCCAGTCGGCCGCCGCATCCATGCGCCCGCTCACGTCCAGCACCGACACCAGGCCGGGCAGCGCGCGCGGCCCCGCCGGCTTGCGGGTGCGGATTTCCAGCGCCGCCGCGCGCGCATGTCGTTTTCGTTCAAGACCGTGCGGCGTGCGCGCGGTAGCTTCCGTCGCTTTGACTGGAATCTCGGAGCGAGCGTGAGAGCGATTGGAATTCATCGGCATGGAACGGTCTCGGAACTGCAGCAGCTGGAACTCCCGGTGCCGCGGCCCGGGCCGCACGAGGTGCGCGTGCGCGTGGTCTGCAGCAGCGTCAACCCCGCGGACATCCGCGCGCGCCGGCCCTCGGCCGAGCGCGTGATCGAGCGGCGCTTTCCGCTCGTGCTGGGCTACGACGTCTCGGGCGTGGTCGAGCGCGTGGGCGAGTTTGTCACAGGCTTCGCGCCCGGCGACGAGGTCTTCGGCTCGCCCAGCCTCACGGGCCAGCACGGCGCCAACGCCGAGCAGGTGCTCGTCGACCACCGCTCGCTGCAGCGCAAGCCGCCCGAGCTTTCGCATGCCGAGGCCGCCGCGCTCTCGCTCGCCGGCGTGACCGCGCTCGAATGCCTGGAGCGCGCCCTGGCCATCACGCCCGCGCGCCGCTTGCTCGTGCATGCGGGCGCGGGCGGCGTCGGCCACCTGCAGCTGCAGTTCGCGCGCGCCCTCGGCCTGCGCGCCTGGGCCACCGCCGGCTCGCCCGAAACCATCGAGGCCTGCCGCCGCCACGGCGCCGAGCGCGTCATCGACTACCGCCGCGAGGACTTCGTCGCCCTCTGCCGCGAAGAGGCCGGCCCGCACGGCATGCCGATCATCATGGACAACGTCGGCGGCGAAGTCTTCACCCGCTCCATGGAGGCGCTCGCGCCGCTCGGCACCCTGGTCTCCATCGTGCCCACCGCCGTGCCCGTGGCCGGCCAGCTCTTTCCCAAGGCCGCCACGCTCGTGCACCACGTCATGGGCGCCGCGTCGATGTGGGGCATCGAGCACAGCCAGGGCCGCGCCCTCGGCCGCGTCGTCGAGATGGCGCTACGCCACGGCATCCGCCCGCACATCAGCCAGCGCTGGCCCGTGCGCGACCTCGCGCTTGCGCATCGGCAGATCGAGGGCGGGCACACGATCGGCAAGGTCGTCATCGACGTGGAAGGCGGCTGGTAGCCGCCGCGCCGCTCATGCGCGGTGCGCGGCTGCGAGCGGGTACGCGGCCAGCGGCTCGTGCAGGTAGGGCGGCGCGCGGTGCGAGCGCACGAGCCTGAACTCGCGCACCTGCCAGCGGATCGGCGCGAGCGTGGGCGGGCGCGCGGCGTGGGCGCTCTCGCGCGCGATGGTCACGTGCGGATTCCAGGCCGGGCGCGCTGCCATGAGGCCGATGCTGCGCACCGCGCGCAGGATGCCTTCATGCAATGCGTGCAGCGCTTCGTGCTCGGCGGGTTGAACGACGGAGACGTCGTTGTTCCAGGTGCGCGAGGTGTTCAGCGCGAGTTCGAAGGAATGCTGCGTCGGCGTATTCGCGAGGGCTTCGCGCAGGCGCTCTTCGGCCGTGCTGTCTTCTTCTTTTTCTACGAGGTCGAGCAGCGTGAGATGAAGGCGGTCCAGCCGCGGCAAGTAGTGACCGCGCGGCCACAGCCATTGGGCGCGGTGCGCCTGGATCGCGGCCTGCACTGCAGGGCCGGGGAAGAGGGCGATCAGGAGGTGCGGGCGATTTCGTTCTTCTTCAGCCTGCCAAGCCGCGTCGAGGGCAATGCTTTGCTCGAACATGCTGCACGCGCGCGGACCGCTGCTTGCTCACTCGGCCGGCGGCCACCACTGCATCGCCGTGGTGCGGATCACGCGCGCGGCCTCGACCCGGAGGTCGCAGGGCTGGAGCTTCTTGCTGCCTTTGTCCGCAGCGACGCGGAACGGCCAGGTCGAAAGCCGCGCGGCCGCATGCGCGCGCGGGAGCTGGCGAAGCAGCGGCGATGAGAAGAACAGGATCCGCGCAGAAGGAGGAGAAGAAGAGGGCGCCGGCGGGGTGGCGGTGGTCATGGTGTCGCCTTGAATGTTGCTCTTGGAGACGACGTATTCTAGCAATAATACTGTATGAAAGTACAGTGTAATGATGCGGCCAAGGTCGTCTTAGTGCCACGTGCGGGTTCTCACAACCCTACATGGGAAGGCCAAACGTCTGCACCGTGCTCCCAAAGGAGAGGTCCAAGGTCGTGTAGGTGCTAAATCGCGAGAACAGATTTAGTGTTGAATGGGGAGAAAACCTGCTTAATTGACAGCTGCTAATAGTACTCAACGGCAAAATACGATGCGATCGATATTTTCATTATCGAATACAAGGTGCTTGTCTGAAAGATTTTCGTAGTATGTCTTGTAACGGAGCTCGACAAATTTGAATCCTTGGGCAACTGAATGAACCTGCCTAGGATTGGACGCTAAACGCACAAGTAAGCTTAGAACTGAGTCTAAGTAGTCGTGCGTATGTTCTATTAGCATTTTTGTGTAGCGAGGCGTTACGCCGCTATGCACAATGATATTTCTAGTTCTATAAATTCTACGGATCTGCCACTCTAAGCGCTGGCTATGTGCATCCAATGCAGCGCGTACCGAGTTGGCTGATGAGAGCATCTGCTTGAAATAGTTGAATCGATCTCGCAAAAGATGAAAATCCTTGAATGAATCTTCAAGACGACGTCTAGGAACCTCGAACTCGGGCAATGCTGCAAGCCGCACCAGTCGATCAGTGAACTTCTTGCCAGAGATTGTTTTAAACACTTTTCTAGTGAAATCCGCGTTCCAGTAAAGAAGATCCTTGACAAGGTTATTTATGAGTCGCTCGATGTAGCAATAATTTAAGAACGGGATCAAGCATTTGGTAATGTGCTCGATATTGGAGGTGTCGTCTGACTTCGACTCAGAAGGCACTAATGATTCTAGTGCAATCCAAAGGTTCAAAATTTGATTTTCATCTGCGTTACTGCGAACCGCCAGAGCATGGAGTTCCGCGCTCCGGATGAATTTCGAAAAGGATTCTCGTTCCAAAGAAAAATTGTTGGCAAACTCTTGGAGACGTCGGCTGGCTACGGTCTCAAGTAAATCGGTGCATTTTTGCATCGAATTCGTCGGCTCGGAAATTGTATAGTGCTGCTCAGCATTTTTTTCATATACAACACACTCCGGTAACCACGATGAGCGTTCGCGATGGTGGAAGAGCGTCAGGAGCGTAGCGGTAAGATTCAAAAGGCGTTCCGCAACGGTTCGTGCTGAATAAGGATCGGGTGCACGCACGTCGCGAACTACGGCTGACAAGCTCCCATCGTTTGAACTAAAGGAGCCAGGAAGCTTCAAATGACCCAGATCATCTGGCAAGGTGCGATGGACCGTCATCTTCAGCTCGGAAAAGGCAGGTATGGCATGTTCGAAGATTTTGTCGACTCGAAAGACGACCACATACTCATTGGCCCCGCCGGAGAAGAGCTTGAAAAACTCGTTTAGCGTCTCTGGCCCCGTCACCCGTCCCGGGCCATAGTGAAATGTTTGCCGCGCTTTTTCCTCCAAAAACCTGCTGCTTAAACCAATCGCTGTGAGCGCCGTGATGTAGGTTCTTGTTAATCGGCGAAGCCGACCGTAGGGCGCACCTGCGCGAACTGCCTCTAGCAGAAGCTCTTCGTTTCTCTGGCGATACTTTTCCGAACGAAGCTGGACAGCGAGAAGCTCGAGTGCGATTTGAAGTTCCTTATGGGAGATTTTTGGATTCTTTAGCGTAGGGAGAAATGCTGCTGTTGGGAGAGGCACTAAAGACTGAGCAACAGGATCTCGTTCAAAGTTGCTGGCCAGTTCAGCGGCCACATGTGCAACATTGGGAGCCTTGATGTTTCCTGCCTCTACATCTGAAATTGTGGAAATAGCCTCTTGGCAAAGCAACCCTGTATGCATTACGGATGCTTTGTACGTGTCGAGAGAGTACTCGAAGAGCATCTCGTCAATAAGTTGAACTACAAAAAGCAGAGCCGGGGTTTTTGCCGCGTCATCCCATTTTGTTAATTTTCGGAAACGCATAGGCTACGATGTAGTTGAAGCTATATGGAGCAATGTAGACATTGCTAGCAGTCTAGGCCATTCTGGTTCGCGCGTTCCCTCGCGGCAGAACCCTCCGGTTCAACATAACTGCCGTGTGCACCCAGGAATGATCCTTCAGGGTGATATTTTCCGTCCATTCCCAGAAATGCCCCAGGAAGATGGTACTGATGATCGGCGCCTAAAAAGGATCCTTGGGCATGGAAGCGACCATCGTTCCCAAGGAAACTGTTTTGGGGGTGGTATTTGCCATCGGACCCTAGGAATGCGCCCGGAGGATGGTACTTTCCATCGACTCCAACAAATGATCCGGCGGGGTGGTACTTTCCGTCGACTCCTACAAAGTGCCCACTTGGGTGGTACTTTCCGTCGGCCCCGGCGAACTCCCCCGCCCGATGATATTTGCCATCAGTTCCAACGAATGATCCAGATGGATGGTACTTGCCGTCTATGCCAGCAAAATAGCCGGCAGGATGATACTTACCATCTATACCGAGAAAGGAGCCTGCAGGGTGGTACTTGCCGTCAACGCCCAGAAACTTACTTGCCATTTGGATTAACGGTCGGAAAAAGAATGTAATTGTGCGATGCTCTCCCACTTTTTTGTTACTTGGCAGTCCAGGGATTTCGCCTAGGCATTTGAACTCTTGACAAGTACCAGAAGCGCGAACTGCCAGAGTGGAAGAATTCTCCTTTGGAGAGTCGCATGGTGCTGTCGTGTCTGGTCTATCGGATGGCGCATTGACGGGCTGGAGAACACGTTGACGCCGGGCGATGAGCGCGTCGCCATGAGGGGCAAAATCCGAGCTGCGCCTTTCAGGTGATGCGCTCGAGCAGACGCAGGAGTGGGGCTGGACGGCGTATGGCTACCAGACGGTCGAAGCCTATGAAAAGCGTGAACGGCCGGACTGGAAGAACTCGCCGATCGAGAGCCGCATGGTGCTGACGTGTTCGGTCGATCGATTGGAGAAGTGATTGCCGTTTTCGATTGACCGCCCACTGCTCGTCAATGCCTCTCCCCCGCCCCCTGCTGCGTCGCCACCTGCAACAACACCGGATCCACCACCGCCTCGCCTTTCTCCTTCGCAGGCGCGGTCGCGCAGCGGCCATACGTATCGTCGAAGCGCACGATGTCGTCCTCGCCCAGATACCCGCCGGTCTGCACCTCGATGACTTCGAGGATGGTCTTGCCGGGGTTCTCCAGCCGGTGGATGGCGCCGAGGGGCAGGTAGATCGATTCGTTCTCGCGCACCAGGCTGACCTGTCCGTCGCAGGTGGCCTTGGCGGTGCCCTTCACCACGATCCAGTGCTCGGAGCGGTGGTGGTGCATCTGCAGTGAAAGCTTGCAGCCGGGCTTGACGGTGATGCGCTTGACCTGAAAGCGCTCGCCGGTGTCCAGGCTGTCGTAGTCGCCCCAGGGGCGCACCACGCGGCGGTGTTCGGTGGCTTCGGGGTGACCTTCGCGGCTGAGCATCTTCACGACCTCGCCGACCTGTTCGGCGCAATCGGCATTGGCCACGAGCACGGCGTCGAGGGTGTCGACGATGATGAGGTGCTCGGTGCCTAGGGCGACCACGGGGCGGTGCGGGGCGTGGATGAAGGTGTCGCGCGCGCCCAGGGCGCGGGCCTTGCCGCTGAGGCGGTTGCCGGTGTCGTCGGCCCCGTGCAGCTTGGCGACGGCGTTCCAGCTGCCGACGTCGCTCCAGTTGCCGTTGAACTTGACGACGGCGACGCCGGCATGCTTTTCCATCACGGCGTAGTCGATGCTGTCGCTGCGGCAGGCGGCAAAGGCCTCGGGGTCGAGGCGGTGGAAGCTGCCGTCCACGGTCACGCCGGCGGCGGCGCGTTCGCAGGCTTCGAGGATGTCGGGTGCATGCGTGCGCAGCGCGGCCAGCAGGGTGCTCGCACGCGCAAGGAAGATGCCGGCGTTCCACCAGTAGCCGCCGTGCAGGATGAGCGCCTCTGCGACCTCGGCGCTGGGTTTTTCCATGAAGCGGGTCACGGCGCGGCTGCGGCCGTCGGCCAGGTCGGGGCCGGCCTCGATGTAGCCGTAGGCGGTGCTGGCAAAGCTGGGCGCGATGCCGAAGGTGACGATGTGGCCCGCGAGCGCGGCGTCGATGCCGCTGCGCACGGTCTCGGCGAAGAGCTCGGTGTCGGGAATGTGGTGGTCCGACGGCGCGAAGAGGAGCAGCGCCTCGGGCCCGGGCGCGAGCAGCGCGGCCGCGGCGATGGCCGCGGCCGTGTTTCGCGCCACGGGCTCGAGGATCTGCCGGCCGGTGGTGCCGGCCTTGTCGGCTGCCTCGCGCACGAGAAAACGGTGGTCTTCCGAGGCGATGCAGGTGACTTCGCGGTTGAGGCTGGAGAGCCGTTCGAGGGTGAGCTGCAGCAGGCTCTTGTCGCCGATCAGCGGCGCGAACTGCTTGGGCAGCGCCTTGCGCGAGAGCGGCCACAGGCGCGTGCCGTTGCCGCCGCAGAGCACGACGGGGTGGATGAGGGGGAGCGGAAGCGTGGTCATGGCGTTGTCCTTGTTCTGCTGTGCTGTTGCTTCAGAGCTGACCGGTGTGGGTGGCAAAGCTCACGGCCTGCGCGCGCGAGTGCACCTGCAGCTTCTTGTAGATGTTCTTGATGTGGGCATTGACGGTCTGCCCCGAGATGCCGAGCCGCAGGCTGATCTCCTTCGACACGCAGCCGCGCGCCACGCAGCGCAGCACCTCGCGCTCGCGCGCGGTCAGGGTCACCTCGCGCGCGGGCGCCTCGGGCATGGGCGGCTCCTCGGTGCCCTGCAGGTTCATGCGCGCGAGCAGCCGCCGCGTGAGCTTGGGCGTGATGACGGCGCCGCCGTTCACCACGTGCAGCACGGCCTGGGCGAAGCTCTGCAGCCAAGCGTGCTTGAGCAGGTAGCCGGTGGCGCCGAGCTCGAAGGCGTGGATCACGTGGGCGTCGTCCTCCAGCGCGGAGATGACGATGATCTCGCAGTAGCGGTGCAGCTTGCGCGCCTCGCGGATCAGGTCGAAGCCCGATCCGTCGCCGAGCCGCAGGTCGACCATGAGCACGTCGAACTGGTGGGTGGCCAGCAGGCGCCGGCCGTCGCGCACGCTGCCGGCCTGGGCTTCGAGGTGGATGCGCAGGTCCGAGAGCAGCTCCTGCGCGATGACGCGGCGCATGAATTCGTCGTCGTCGACCAGCAGCACGCGCACCGGCGCGTCTTCCTGGCCGGTGAGAAAGTGCGGCCAGAGCGGTTCGGGCGGCGGACAGACGCCAGTGGTGTACACCGGGCGGCGCTCGGACACCCGCGCGGAGTCGGGGGCGTCGGCAGAGTGGGGCGCGGTATCGGGCATGTGGTTTCCCTGTTTGATGGAGGTTGGACGGGGTGTCATAGGCCTTGGGATACTTGGCTCGTCTGGAAGAAAGAGCGGCGCTGCTGCCGGTCAGTCGGCCACGCAGCGCAGCAGCTCCTGCTCGAGCCGCAGCAGGATGGCGTTGCGGTCCAGCTCCGTTTCCGCAAAGGCGCGGGCGGCGGCGCCCAGCGCTTCGCGTTGCGGGCGCGACACCGCGAGATGGGCGATGGCATCGGCCAGCGCATCGGCATCGCCGGGCGCGACCACCAGGCCGCGGCCGGAGACCACGCGGCTCAGCTCGGTGCCGGCATGGGCGGTGACGATCACGGCCTTGCCGCTCGCGAGCATGCCGGCGAGCTTGGAGGGCATCACCAGGTCGGCGGCGTCGGCGCGCTGCGGCAGCACGTGGATGTCGGCCGTGCCGAGCAGCTCGTTGAGCCGCTCGACGGGCTGGAGGTCGAGGAAATGAACCCGCGGCAGGTCGGCACAGGCGGCCTCGAGCGGCTCGCGGCTCGGGCCTTCGCCGCAGAAGACGAAGTGGATGTGCGCCGCCGCCACCAGGCGGTGCGCCGCTTCGGCGAGCAGCTCGATGCCCTGCTTGCTGCCCAGGCTGCCGGCATAGAGCACCACCACCTCGTCGGCCGGAATGCCGAGCATCGCGCGGTAGCCGCCGGCCGCGGCGGCGGGCTGCGGGAAGATCGAGCGCACGTCCACCCAGTTGGGCAGCAGCACGAGGCGGGTGGCGTCGATGCCCTTGGCGCGCGCCTTGTCGAGCATGGCGGCCGAGATGGTCGATACGCGATGGAAGCGGCCCAGCAGCCAGCGTTCGACCGACAGCGCAAGGCGCCGCGCGCGCGTGCCGCGCACCAGGCCCAGGTCGAAGGCCGCGTCGACCTCGTAGTCCTGGATGTGCAGCCACGACTTGATGCCGAGCAGACGCGAGAAGAACAGCACCGCGGGCGCGCACATCAGCGGCGGCTCGACGACGAACACCAGGTCCGGCTTCCAGCGGATCTGCGCGAAGAGCAGCGGCATGCTCGACACCATGAACGACAGCAGGTGCGCCAGCCGCGCCAGCGCACGCGGCCGCGCCGGCACCCAAGTGGGCGCGCGCCACACGGTGATGCCGTCGCAGTCGGTCTTGCGCCAGGCCCAGGCCGAGTGGCCGTCGAACAGCGCCCAGTGCGGAAAGAAGGGCGGCGACGCGATCACGCGCACCTCGTGGCCCTTGGCATGCAGCCACTGGGCCATCTCGCCCGAGTACTTGCCGATGCCCACGAGCTCGGGCGAGAAGTTCATCGAATAGAGAAGGATCTTCACGATGCGCTCCCGCAGGCGCCGCGGACCAGCCGGACGATGGGATAGAAGCCGAACTGCCGGCGCATGCGCACCTCGTACAGCACGAAGTCGGTCACGCAGGCGAGAAAGAACACGTAGTGCGGCTTGCCCGGAAAGAGCGGCACGACCAGTGCGTAGGACAGCAGCCGCAGCGCCACCTCGAGCAGCGCCCATCGCCCCAGCATGCCCATCGGCGTGACGAGCGAGAGCTGCATCTCGTGGTGGATGGTGTACGTGCGCAACAGGAAGTAGGGCACCAGACAGAGAAAGATCTCCAGCGCCTCGCGCCCCACCTTCAGCAGCGGCGCGGCCACGGTGATGACCACCGCGAGGCCCGCGAACAGGAAGCAGCCGAGCCAGAACGACTGCCGGGCCAAGCGCAGCGTCGACGCATCGGCGCCGCCGTCCTCGGTGCCGAGCATCGCGCGGGTGCGGGTATAGAGAAAGGCCTGCACGAACTGCGAGGGCGCCTCGGCGAGCAGGAAGGCGATCTTGAAGGCGCCCACGTAGCCCAGCGGCATGAAGAAGGCCACGATGAGCAGGTCCGACTTGCGCAGCAGGAACATCAGCAGCGAATAGCCGGTCCCGCGCGCCTGCGCGCCCAGTGCGAGCAGCGCCGGCCCGGGCGGCGGACCCGCGGCCCAGCCGCGGCGCAGGCAGGCCGCACCCACCACCAGCAGCGCCACCAGGTTGATGAGCAGCAGGTGCGAGGCGCTCATCTCCAGGCCCAGCGCCGCGAGCGCCGCCACGCCAAGGAAGAGCACGGTCGCGCGGATGCCCGCCTCCAGGTTCAGCAGCCCGGCATGGCCCAGGCCGCGGCTGTAGGCGAGCCGCAGGCCGATGAACGAGAACACCGCGAGCATCGCGACCATCAGCAGGAAGGGCGTGCCCACCACGGGCAGGTGCTGGACCTGCAGGATCGCGGCGATCAGCAGCGTGCCGAGTGGCAGCCCGATTGCGAGCGTGCGCCGCACGTCACCCGCGCGCACCCCCGGCGGCACGGCCGCGGCCTCGCGCGAGAACAGCAGCGAACTGCCCAGCGTGCCCAGGACCAGCGCGACCTCGAGCACCGACTGGTAGATCGAATAGGCGCCGAACTCCGCCGGCGGCACGTAGGCCGCCATCGCGAACAGCGCGACGAAGCCCGAGAGGTACACGTAGAGCCGCGAAGCCAGCGCACCCAGGCCGCGCAGCGGCACGGCACGCATGCCGGCAAGGCCGATGGCGCGGTGCAGCAGCGGGTTCATGCGCGTGCCTCCGGTCGTCATGGCTCATTTCGATGCGGGCGCATCGGCGAGGCGGCCCGCGCCCACGGCGCGCTGCGCGAGCAGGCCGCAGACGAAGGCCCAGTTCTTGGCGCGCCGCGCGAGCAGCAGCGCATAGGTCAGCAGCGCCACCATGCGCACGCGGCCGTGCAGCGCATGCCCCATGGCCAGCTTGGCG
Source organism: Variovorax sp. TBS-050B (assembly GCF_029893635.1). Classification (NCBI taxonomy): domain Bacteria; kingdom Pseudomonadati; phylum Pseudomonadota; class Betaproteobacteria; order Burkholderiales; family Comamonadaceae; genus Variovorax; species Variovorax sp. TBS-050B. Next base: position 3,592,573 of record NZ_JARXYR010000002.1, read on the forward strand.
CTGCCCTGGAAGTGCAGCGCGAGCACGTTGACCATCTCGCCGCGCGGCGTGACCACGCAGGGCTGGCCGTCGACGTGGACGATGCGCTTGGCACCGCCGCGCACCTCGAACTCGTCGGCGTTCAGGTTGTGGCCGCCGTTGATGTTGTGGTCGATCACGCGGCCGCCGAACACGCGGTTGATCGGCTCGGCATTGCCGCTCGCCTGTGCCCACAGGTGCAGCAGCGTCATGTCCGACACGCCGCCGCGCACCCCGCGCGCGGCAAAGCGCGCCGCGATGGCGCGCAGCTTGCGCCGGCCCGAGGGCGTGGCATAGGTGTTGAGCACGAAGGCCACGAAGCGCTGCAGGCCCTCGGCCGTCCAGTAGCTCACGTGCGGCGAGATCTGGCACGGATCCCAGCCGTCGCGGGGCTGCATGTACGAGCCCGAGAAGTCCGCCTTGCCGACGACTCGGCGGATGTGCGCGCCGATGCCGCGGAACAGCAGCACGTCGCTGTCGATCAGCACGAACTCGCGGCAGTCGGGGTGGTGCCGGAGGTGCTCGGCCAGCAGGAAGTAGCGCCGGAAGCAGATCTTCTCGAACTCGGGCGGGTTGCTCGACAGGTGCACGTAGCTGCGGCACAGGCGCTCGTAGTCCGGCCCCGCGTCGGTGCCCGCGAGCACCACCAGCGGTTCCTCCGCGCGCGCGGCCGACTCCCGGCACAGCAGCAGCGATTTGTTCTGGCGGTCTTCCACCACGATGAAGACGAGCGGCGTGTTGTTCATGTTCAGGTTCGATCGATGGTTGGGTTCAGGGCCGCGCCGCGGTGGCGCTGCGCACCAGCGCCACGTGCGCGGGCAGGAAGCGCAGGCCGGCGTCGAGCGGCATGTCGAGCGTGAAGAGGCCGCCGCGCGCCTGGGCCTCGGCGATCCAGTCGCGCAGCTGGGCGGCGCTGAAGCGCGGCGCGGTCGGCTGCGCCCACGAGGCGCCCAGCGGCGTGAGCAGGTGGAACATCAGCTCGCCGGGCCGCCGGTCGAGCAGCGCCGAAAGCGAGGCCGGCGCCGGCGGCTGCATGAACTCGCCCGCCATCAGGTTCTGGCACGGCGCGGCGCGCCGGCTGAAGCGCGCCGGCCCTTCGCCCGGGTTGAAGGCGAGCCAGCGCTCGGTGCCGCCGCTTCGCGCCGCGGCGCAGAGCGCGGCCCAGCGCTCGGGCGACATGCCCTCGGTGTTGTAGGTGCCGTCGAACCACCATCCGCGCACCAGCGGGCCGTAGTGCGCGGACCAGTGGCGCACCACCTCGGCCCAGGCGGCGGTGAAGCGCGCGGGCGGCGGCTTCTGCTCGGACACGTCGCCGAGGCAGTCCATCAGATAGGCGTCTTCCTGCGGCGCGCGGAACGGCAGGTACAGCACCAGCGCGATGCCGCGGCGCTGCAGCGCGCGGCCGATCTCCAGCGGCAGGTCGCGCGGCGCCCGGTGCCGCACGCTGGCGGGGCAGAGCGCCTCCAGCGCGGCATTGGGCGCGATGAACTGGCCGTTGTTCTGGCCGAGCGTGAGGATCAGGTAGGAGGCCCGCATGCGCGCGAGCGCGGCGGCCAGCGCCTCCACGTCGAGCGCTGCGGACTCGGCCGCGACCGATTGCTTGTCGGGCAGGAAGTGCAGCATCACGCCGAAGCCCGGCGCGGGCGCCTCCTGCGCGAAGCCGCAGGCAGCCGCGGCGCCGAGCAGCGCGGCCGCCGCGAGGCGCCGGAGGGCGACGAGGCGCCGCCTCATTGCATCGCTCCCGCGAGCGCGACGGCTTCGCGCTTGAGCGTCAGGTAGCGCCCGGCCACCGCGGCCGGGGCGCAGGCCTCGGCATGCGGCCAGGCCGCGTGCGCGCCGCGGTGCCCGGCGAGGTAGCGCCCGAGTTCGTCCAGGTCGCAGGCCGCGTCGCCGACGAGGAAGGCATAGCCGCCGAACAGCTCGCGGTGCACCGGAATGTCCGACAGCACCAGCGGCACGCCCAGCGTGGCCGCCTCGGCGGCCGAGAGGTTGAAGCCCTCGAAGGTCGAGAGCGAGATGAAGGCCGTGGCGCCCCCATAGAGCCGGATCAGTGCCTCGCGCGAGACCAGCCCGCGGTGGCGGATGCAGTCGCGCAGCGCGGGGTCCAGGCCTGCGACCATGCGCTTGACCTCGGCCGCGCCGTTGCCCGTGATGTCGAGCCAGTCGACGAGGCCGGCCTGCTTCATGCGCACGAACAGCGCGAGCGTGCCGCTGAAGTTCTTGTGCGGGTAGTAGTGGTAGGCCGCGATCAGGTAGCGCCCGCAGGCCGGCGCGGGCGCGGGTGCGGGCGCGCGCGGCGCGTCCACGGGATTGAAGATCACCGCGGCATGCCGGCAGGGCGGGAAGTGGCGCTCGAAGTCCTGCTGGCTGCTCTGGCTGATGAAGACCACGTCGGCCTCGCTGCGCGCCGCGCGCCGCAGGCTCCAGTCGAGCCACAGCCGCTTGGTGCGGCTGAAGTACTGCGGGTACGACTTGTACTGCAGGTCGTGCACGATCACGATCGAGTCGCGGTGCCGCCCGAGCGGCGAGAACGGCAGGAAGTAGTTCGGGAACAGCGAGAACACCCGCTCGCCCGAGGCCAGCCTGCGCAGCCCGTGGTAGTTGTAGAGCAGCGTCTCGAGCAGGAAGCGGCTGAAGCCCACGCGCCTGGCCGCGGCAAAAAGGCGCGGATGCCGCTCGCTGATCGCCTCGATGCGGTCGCCCTCCGCGAGCCGCATGCCGCGCAGCAGCAGCTCGGACACGTTCAGCACGCCGCCCGCGCCGCGGTTCAGGCGGATCGTGTCGTAGAACAGGTAGGTCGCCATGGCGGTCCTCATGCGGTGCGGGCCGCGCCCAGCGGCGCGGCGGCGCGGCGCAGCCGCCGCACGCGCGCGCTCAGCACGCCCGCGAGCACCGCCGCGATCAGCCCCGAGGCCGCGAACGGACCCCAGCCCAGGATTGGCCCGCGCATGAACGGCACGTAGGCGGCCAGCAGCACCAGCGCCGAGAGATAGCTGCCCGAGACGGCGACCGGCCGGTCGACCAGCCGGTCGAGCACGCGCGAGCCGGCCGAGATCGCCAGGCCGAGCAGCACCGGACCGAGCAGGCCGAAGTCGAAGTACGCGGTGGTGAAGGGCGGCAGCGAGAGGTTGGCCTGCGAGAAGTTGTTCAGGATCTCGGGCCAGCCGAGCGGATCGAAGTCCGGGAACATCTTCAGGTCGCGCGGCAGGAAGAACGAGAACGCGGACAGCAGGTAGCGGCCCATGCCCAGGTCGGGCGAGGGCGCCCGCTCGAGGATCGCGGCCACGATGAACATGGCGTCGAAGTCCTGGCTGTACGGGAAGGTGGTGAGCGTTTCGCCCCAGAAGCTGCCGCGCGAGACCAGGTTGAGCACCGGCCCCAGCCCCGCGATCGCGCCGAAGATCAGCACCGGCAGCGCCCAGCGCCACTTCTGGCCGAAGCCGTGGATGAAGAGCGGCAGCAGGCCCACGAGCAGGATCTGCCGCGGCGTGTTGACCGGGTTGGCCGCCAGCGCCGCCAGCGCGAAGGAAATGGCCGCGGCGCACCAGGCCCACACCGTGCGGCGGTGCACCGCATGGATCGCGAGCGCCACGAAGCACATCAGCACGATGAGCTTCGGCAGGGTCGAATAGACGATGTAGTCGACCGGCAGGGTGGTCTCCTCGCCGACGATGCCGCGCGCGACGAAGTTGAGCTCGGGCCGGATGAACAGCGAGGCGAAGGCCGCGAGCGAGCCGCTCAGCAGCAGCAGGAAGGGATGCGCCACGCCGGAGGACTGCAGCCCGGTGTAGGCCGGCTGCCGCCCGGGCGGGCCGGCCATGCCGATGCGCGCGGCCTCCACGCCCGCCATGTAGAGCAGCAGCAGCGTCAGCGCCTGCCGGTGCGCCTGCGCGTCCAGCACGCCGGCGTCCCAGAACGAGACGTCGGCGGCGATCTGCAGGGCCGGCGCGAGCGAGAAGTAGGTGAGGATCGTGGCGTAGTGGATCAGCAGGAACGCGCTCGCCCCGGGCACCGTCAGCACCGCGATCTGAACCAGCGCCAGGGCGCACACCGCCATGTAGCCCCAGACCGGATCGAGCCAGCCGCAGAAGAAGGCGGCGGCAATGCCGAACCAGAAGCAGAGTGTTCTCATGGTGGGCCTCGTCGTTGGTGGGCGGCGTCGGGTTCAGGCGTGCGCGATTTCCTGGATCGGCCGCAGCGCCTGCTGGTAGTCGGCGTAGGTGCGGCGCAGCCCGTCGGCCAGCGGCACCGTCGCGCGCCAGCCGAACGAGGCCGCGCACGACACGTCGAGCAGCTTGCGCGGCGCGCCGTCGGGCTGCGAGGTGTCGAAGCGGATGCGCCCGCGGTAGCCCACCACCTCGCCGATCAGCTGCGCGAGCTCGGCGATCGACAGGTCCTCGCCCGTGCCCAGGTTGATGTGCGCGCACATCGGCGTGGTGAGCTGCTCGTAGCGCTCGCGCGCGAGGCCCATCACCTGGATGCAGCCCTCGGCCATGTCGTCCACGTAGAGGAACTCGCGCCGCGCGCGCCCGGTGCCCCAGATCAGCACCTCGGGCGCATCGGTGGTCTTGGCCAGGTGGAAGCGCCGGATCAGCGCCGGCACCACGTGGCTGTTCTCGATGTGGTAGTTGTCGCCCGGGCCGTAGAGGTTGGTGGGCATCACGCTGCGGTAGTCGACGCCGTGCGAGGCGCCGTACTGCCGGTTGTAGCTTTCGCAGAGCTTGATGCCCGCGATCTTGGCGATCGCGTAGGGTTCGTTCGTCGGCTCGAGCTTGCCGCCGAGCAGCGCGTTCTCGTGGATCGGCTGCTCGGCAAGCCGCGGGTAGATGCAGCTCGAGCCGAGGAACAGGAGACGCCGGACGCCCGCGAGGAACGCCTGGTGCGTGACATTGGCGGCGATCATCAGGTTGCGATAGATGAACTCCGCGGGATAGGTCATGTTGGCATGGATGCCGCCGACCTTGGCCGCGGCCAGGTAGACCTGGTCGACGGGCTCGGCGGCGAAGAAGCGGCGCACGGCCTCCTGGTCGAGCAGGTCCAGTTCCTCATGGCTGCGCGTGACGACCTCGTGCCCGAGGTCCAGCAGGCGCCGCATGAGCGCCTGTCCCACCATGCCGCGATGACCAGCAACGTAGATACGCATATGTTCTTTCGGTTGGGTTGAAGGGAGTCCGTGGGGAGAAGGCCCTAGCGCGAGCCGTGGCCGCCGGCCACCACCGCGAAGGTCTTGAGCAGGATGGCCACGTCCTGGTGCAGCGAGAGCGTGGCGACGTAGTCGGCATCCATCGCCGCGCGGCGCCGGTAGCTGACCTCGTTGCGGCCGCTGACCTGCCACAGCCCGGTGATGCCCGGCCGCACCGCGCAGTAGCTGTGCCAGTAGCTGCCGTAGAGCACCTTCTGCGCGAACATGCAGGGCCGCGGGCCGACCATGCTCATGTCGCCCTTGAGCACGTTCCAGAACTGCGGCAGCTCGTCGAGGCTGTACTTGCGCAGGAAGGCGCCGAAGCGGGTGATGCGCGGATCGGGATCGAGCTTCTGGTACTTGTCCCACTGCCGCCGCGCCTCCTCGTTCTCGCGCAGGTGGCGCGCCAGCACCGCGTCGGCGTCGTGCGCCATGGAGCGGAACTTGTAGAAGCTGAAGATCCGGCCGTCGCGCCCGTAGCGCGGCTGCTTGTAGATCGCGGGCCGGCCCGAGGTCATCAGCACGCCGAGCCACACCAGCGCATAGGCCCATCCGAGGAAGAGGAAGAACGCGCTCGCGAGCACGATGTCCATGCCGCGCTTGGTCGCCATGAGCAGCCGGCGCGAGCCGGCCGCGGGGTGCACCGCGGCGTTGCTGCGCAGCGTGGTCATGTCGCGGCTCCCGTCGCGGCGGGCCGCGGCAGCTCGGGTGGCAGGCCCGGGTACTCGTGCGCGCGCAGCCGGTAGCCGCCGTAGCGATAGGCGAGGCTGCCGTAGTAGCGGCGGCGCGTGTCGAGCGCGTTGAGCACCACGCCCTGGAAATGCGCGCCGGCATGGCGCAGCTGCTTGGCGCTCTCGGTCAGGTCGCCGAGCTCGTTGTCGCCGGCGCGCGCCACCATCAGCAGCGTGCCCATGCAGGTGGCCATCTCGGCCGCCTCCGAGGCCAGCAGCGCGGGCGGCGTGTCGATGATCACCACTTCGTAGCTGCCCGAGACCTTCTCCAGCACGCGCGAGAAGGCATCGCTCGTGAGCAGGCCCGAGGGGTCCGCGGGCAGTGCGCCCGTGGTCATCACGTCGAGGTGCGGCAGCACGTTCTTGTGGGTCGCCGAGTCGATGTCGAGCGTGCCCTCGATCAGCTCCGACAGCCCGCCCTTGCGCTTCAGGCCGAAGCGGGGCGCGAGGCTGCTGCGCCGCAGGTCGGCGTCGATCAGCAGCACCCGGCGGCCGGTCGAGGCGAGCACCACCGCCAGGTTCGACGAGACGAAGGTCTTGCCCGCGCCGGGCGTGGCGCTGGAGATCATGATGCGGTTGTTGGGCGCGCGCGGCACCGCGAACTTGAGCGCGGTGCGCAGCCGCCGCAGCCCTTCGAGCGCGGGATCGTCCGGATGCTGCGCCGCGAGCACGTGCACGCCGGGGCGGCCGTGGCGCACGTCGCGGTCGAGCTTGCGCTGCAGCGCGCTCAGCGGCACCGTGCTGTAGACGTCGAGCCCGGTGTGGCTCTCGATCTCGGCCGGGCTCGCGATGGTGGTGCGCCACGAGCGCCGCAGGAAGGTCGATGCCGCGCCGAGGAACAGCCCGCCGAGTAGCGCAAGCCCCATCGTGATCACGGCCTTCGGACGGATCGGCTTCTCGGGCAGCAGCGCCTGGTCGAGCACGCGCACGTTGCCGATGCGGCCTTCCTTCGCGAGCCGCATCTGCAGCGAGCTGTTCAGGAGCGAGACGTAGAGCTCGGTGTTGACCTTGATGTCGCGCTGCATGCGCAGCGAGTCCTGCTGCAGCATCGGCATGCGGCGGATGCGCCCCTCCACCGTGCCGAGCGCACGCTTGAGCGTGGCGATCTGCGTGTCGATGGTCACCACGCTCGGGTCGCGGAAGGTGAAGCGCTCGGTCAGCTCGTGGCGCTTCTGCGTCGCGTCGAGCAGCCGCGCCTGCAGGTCGACGTTCTGCGCGAGCGCGTTGCGCGCCTCGTCGTCGAGGCTGATCGTGCCGTGCTGGTTGCGGTAGCGGTTGTAGACCTCTTCCGAATCCTCCAGCTGCTGCTTGAGCTTGGGCAGCTCGGTGCCGAGGAAGTTGAGCGCGCGCTGCGCCTGGGCCGTCTTCTGGTCGATGTTGACCCGCACGTAGAGCCGCGCCACCTCGTTCAGCAGGTTGGTCAGCTGCGCCGGGTTGCCGCTGCGCCAGCTCACGTCCATGACCGAGGACTGCTTGCCCTTCTCGACCACGCGCATGTCCTTCTGCAGCTCGAGCAGCGTGAGCTGCTTCGACTCGCGCACCAGCTTGAAGGCGGCGCCCGGCCGGGCCGAGAACGAGGCGACGAGCAGGTTCACCGGCCCGAGCGGCGTTTCGGCTTCCAGCGGCGTGCCGACGCGGCCGGCGAGCGGCTGGTCGAGCTTCGGATGGCTCAGCGTGTAGGCGCCGTCGGCGAGCGCGTTCAGGCGAAAGCGCGTGCCTTCGAGCTCGGCGGGCACGTCGAACTGCGCGACCGTGATGCGCTCGTTGCCGCTCACGTAGCCCGACATGCCGAGGAAACCGGGCTCCGAGAGCGCCTTGGCGCGCCGCGCGAGCCACGGGCCGACCACCGGCACGTAGAGCGGCTCGGCCTCGATGTAGAGCTTGGTGTTCTCGATCGCCTGGCCGAGCACCAGCCGCGACTTCAGGATCTCGGCCTCGCCCGCGGTCGGCGTCTTGGCGTTGAGCGCGCTGCTCGCCGAATCGCCGACCAGCGTGCCGCCCGAGCGCTCGGGGTCCTCGACCTGGATCAGCACGTTGGCCTCGTACACGCGCGGGCCGAACATCGCATAGGCCGCGCCGAGCAGCAGCGCCACGGCCGTGAACCTGGCGATCTTCCATCGGTTGTCGAGCAGCAGGTCGACGTGCTCGCGCAGCCGCGAGGGCGGACGCTCGGCCAGGGTGACGACGTCGGCGGGCGCGGGGATCAGGGGTTGGATGTGCGCATTCATGGGGTCCACCTTTGGTTTTGGGGGCTTCAGCGCCGGTTGACGGTGCCGCCGAGGTTCACGATCTGCGCCGAGGGCAGGATCAGGCTGATCACCCGGTTCCAGTTCACCAGCGGCACGTGGTCGACGTAGACCACGTCGCGCGGCCGCAGCTCGAAGCGGTCGGCCAGCGCGAGTGCGACCGGGTTCTTCGCGTCGAGGTGGTAGACCTCGGGCACCTCGTCGCCGGCGTTGCGGATCACGTAGATCTGGCCCGGCGACGAGGTGGTGAGGTCGGGCCCGCCGGCGTCGCCGAGCGCCTCGCCGAGGCTCAGGCGGCCGTTGCGCATCAGCAGCGGCGAGGGGTTGCGGATCTCGCCCATCACGTAGACGCGCGTGTCCTCGCGCGTGCCGACGTTGACGATGTCGCCGTTCTGCAGCGGAATGCGGCTCGCGTCGTAGCCGGCGCGCTGCAGCTGCGCCAGGTCGATCGCCATCGTGCGGCCGCCGCGCGTGAGCGTCACGCGCGAGCGGTCGCCGCTGGTGGTGACGCTGCCGGCGCGGCCGATCGCCTCGGCCAGCGTCATCGGCACGTCGGTGAAGATCTGCAGGCCGGGGTTGCGCACCTCGCCCTCCACATAGACGCGGCGGCCGCGGAAGGTCTGGATGCGCACGCTGACCAGCGGGTCCTTCACGTAGGGCGCGATGCGCTGGGTGATGAACTCGGCCGCGGTGCGCTCGGTCATGCCTTCGAGCTTGGTGCGGCCGATGTACGGGAAGCTGATCTCGCCCTCGGCATCGACGATGAAGCCCGGCGCCACGCTGACGCCGGTCGGGTCGGCCTGCTGGGAGATCACCGCGCCCGCGGCGGGCATCAGCTCGGGATGGCGGTAGACCACGATGCCGACCACGTCGCCGGGCGCGATGGTGTAGCCCGGCGCCTTGCCGAAGAGGCGCTGCACGTCCTCGGGCAGCGCCTGCAGGTTCTGTCCGGCGCGGCTGCGCACCAGTTCGGGCGTGATGGTCGTGATCTTCGGCGCCACGCGCTTGCCGCTGCCGTCGCTGGCGGGCACGGTGTAGCTGCCGCTGGTCGGCGAGCCGAAGCCGGGTGCGCCGCAGCCGCCGAGCGCGAGCGCGACCGGCAGCACCAGCGCGGCCAGCGCTGCCAGCCGGCGCCGGCCGCGCAGGCGCTCTCGCAGGCCGGCTGCGAAGGTGGCGGAGGCGGCGCGGGCGCCGCTCGGGGAACGGGCGGGATCGAGGTGTGCCATGGGATGTCCTTTGCTCCTTGGAACGGATCACTGCGGGACGTAGGCGCCGTGCAGCGGGTGCCCGGCGGCGGGGGTGAGGGGCGGTGCGGGGCTGCGGCGCTCGGCGCCGGCGCCGAAGGCGCGGGCACCGACCCAGTCGCCCACGGCGCGCAGGTAGAGCTGCTGCCCCTCGGCGGTGCAGAAGGTGTGGTCGACCTCGCGCATGAACGCGTACTGCACGCCCTCGGCGAAGGGTTCGCGCGCGAAGGCGCCGAGCTGGTCGCGGCCGCGGTCGCCGACGTGCAGCGAGCCCGAGTAGAGCAGCTGCATCGCCACCTTGCGCTCGGCCAGGCGCCGCATGTTGGCGCCGAACCAGGCGGCGTTCACTTCGGCCGGCCGCGGCTCGGAGAAGAAGCCCGGCAGCGGCGCCGCCGAGCGGCCCGGCAGCAGGTGGCGCAGCAGCCAGCGCCGGGCCTTGCCCGGGAACGAGGGATGCGCGGGCGCCGCGAGCGCGCGCCGCAGCGTGCGCTCCCAGCGCGCGCGCCGCTCGGGAAAGGCGAAGCCGTCGAACAGCGAGAGCGCCACCACGCGCGTGTCGGCCACGCCCGCGGCCATGGCGTGCTCCACGCCCGAGCACATGCCGACGATCACGAACTGGCGCACGCCGAGCTGGCGCTCGACCAGGTCCATCGCCGCCTGCAGGTCGCGCAGGGCACGGGTCTGCAGGTCGTGCGCGGCGCCCATGGCCTCGCTGTCGCCCACGCCGCCGAGGTCGAAGCGCAGGCTGCTCACGCCGCGCGCGGCCAGCAGGTGCGCGAGCTTCACGTTGATGCGACGCGGCCCCACGCGGTGGTTGGCGCCCATGTTGAACATCAGGCAGGCGACGCCGGCCGGCACCTGGTGCACGGGCGCGGTCAGCATGCCCACCAGCGAATCGCCGGGGCCGAAGCGCACCGGCATCTGCGACATCTCATTCATGAAGGGCTCCCTGCAGGCGGTTGAGCGCGTCGGCCGGAACCATCGCGCTGTTGGGGTACGGGTCCGAGGTCCAGTCGAGCCGGTGCTGGAGGTAGGCGAGCCGCACCGGCATGTGGCGCGACTGCTGCTCGGCCGCCCATTGCGCGGTGGCCTCGTCCTCCGGGCCGGTCAGCACCAGCGTCTCGTACAGCGCGGTGAGCGGCAGCGAGGACGGCGCCAGCGCGCCGAGCTGCTGGCGCAGCGCGGGCGAGAGCACGGTGCCGAGCGCTTCCTCGGGCATGGCGTCGGGCTCGCGCACCAGGGCGCGGCGCCAGCGCAGGTCGGGAATGCAGAAGGTGGTGTCGATCGCCGCCACATGCTGCTCGCGCAGGTGGCGCGCATAGCGCCGGCCGTCGATCACCGGCTCCCACAGCACCAGCCGCGAGGGATCGCAGCGGCCGTTGCGCGCCGCCAGCACCGCGAGCGTGGCGCCCAGGCGCGCGCCGATCCAGACGATGCGGCTCGTCGGGGCGCGCCGGCGCAGCTCCTCGTGCGCGGTGCACAGGTCGCGCCGCCAGCCGTCGAGCTCGCCCTCGGCCTCGTCGCCCGGCGAGTCGCCCGCGCCGTGGAAATCGAAGCGCAGCGTGGCGCAGCCGGTGCGCGCCAGGCGCTCGGCCAGCACCTTGTAGAAGCGGTGCGTGCGCAGCCCCTCCTGGCCGAAGGGCGGGCACAGCAGCACCGCGGTGCGCAGGCCGGCCTGCGCCTCGCGCGCCTCGGCGGCCGGATGGAACACGCCGAAGAGCTGGCGCGAGGCCGGCCCGAACATGAAGGGCAGGGCGTTCATGCGCAGAGCTCCGCGGCGCTGCTCGGCGCGCAGGCGCGCACGTGCGTGTGGCGCCATTCCGCGATCGCGCCGACGCTGTCCATGCGCGCGGGCGCGGGCTGCAGCGCCAGCCACAGGATGCGGCCGGCCACCGGCACCTCGACGCCGCGGCAGTCGGCCACCACGCCGACCTCGAAGCGGTCGGGCGGCACGATCAGCCCCAGGCCGATGGCCTTGAGGCAGGCCTCCTTGCGCGTCCAGCAGACCAGGAAGGCGCGCTCGCGCTCGCCGGCGGGCAGGGCGGCGAGCGTCTCGGCCTCCTGCCGCGTGAAGTGGCGCTCGGCGAGCGCCAGCGCATCGGGCACCGGGCGCAGCTGCTCGACGTCGGCGCCCAGCGGGCCGCGCCGTCCGATGGCGATCAGGCCCAGCCCATGGCTGTGGCTGAGCGAGAAGTGCACGCGCGATCCGCGGGCGAGCGAGGGCTTGCCGAAGGCGCTGCGCGTGAAGTGCAGCGCATCGGGGCGCTCGCCGGTCTGCTCGGCCAGCGCGCGGCGCAGCGCGGCATGGGCGGCCACGAAGCGCCGGCGGTCGGCGTTGAAGCGGAACTGCGCGGCGCGCTCGCGCTCCTCGTCGGACAGCATCTGCTCGGCGTCGTCGCTCGCGCGCTCGTCGAGGTCGAGGTAGCGGCACAGCGGCGCCTCGACGGCGGACAGGGAAAAAACGGCGGAGCCCATGGCGGCTACTCCCTGCGCAGCCAGCCGCTGAGGGCGCGGCTCAGCAGGCCGTCGCCGCGCGGCGCGCTCTTGAGCTGCGCGAGCGGCACGCGCGGCAGCTCGGCGCCGTCGGCCTCGTCGGCCGGGACATGGGCCGAGGCCGCGATCTGGCCCAAGTTCTCGAACAGGTAGCGGCGCGAGGCCACGCGGTAGCCCAGCGTGCGCTCGGCCTGCTCGATGGCGCGCAGCACCAGCAGCGAATCGCCGCCCAGGTCGAAGAAGTTGTCGGTGGGCCGGATGTCGTTGACGTCGATGCCGATCACCGAGGCCCAGATCTGCGCGAGCTTGGCGTGCTCGGGGTTGAGCAGGATGTCCTCGGCCTTGGCGCCGGCCGCCGCGCCGTCGGCCGCGGGCGCGGCCTTCTGCGGATCGGCCGCGGAGAGCCGGCGCAGGTAGAGCGCGCTGGTCGAGCCCTCCTCGCTCGCGAGCGTGGCGAGCGTGGCCTCCGGCCGCTCGACCACGCGGTGCAGCACCTCGAGGTAGCGGTCGCGCAGCTGTGCGCCGGTCTCGCGCAGGTAGACGTCGGCGTTGTAGATCAGCGCGCCTTCGAGACCGTGCGGCTTGTCCATGAGCCAGACGCCGATGTCGTCGGTGGCGCCGCGCTGCATCAGGTGCAATTGCCGCGTCTGCAGGCTGCCGAGGCGCCGTGCGCGGTCGCGCGCATCCTGGAACGAGAACATCGACTGGTAGGGTCCGACCGAGCGGATCCGGTTGGCGAGCGCGGGCTCGGCCATCAGCCGCTCGAAGGGCACCTGCTGGTAGTTCATCAGCGCGAGCAGCTCGCCCTTCACGTAGCGCATGAAGTCGGGCAGCGGGAGGCTGGCGTCGACGGTGAGCGACACCGGCAGCACGTTGTTGAAGAAGCCCATCACGTCCTCGGTCTCGGGCTGCTGGCGGCCGCGCACCGGGTTGGCGATGACGATGGTCTCCGAGCCGATGACGCGGCTCATGGTGAGCGCATAGATGCCGAAGGTCAGCATGCTGAGCGTCACGTCCATGTCGCGCGCGATCCTGCGCAGCTGCTGCGTGACCGAGAGATCGACCCGGATCCACTGCGCGCCGCCCTGGCCGCTCTTGCCCGCGCGGCGCGGCATGTCGGTGCGGGGCAGGCGCGGCAGCGGCGACCTGGCGAAGCGCTCGAGCCAGAAGTCGAGCTGCGGCTGGAACGCGGGCTCCTTCATCCAGCCTTCCAGCCATTCGGCGTAGTCGCCGTGCGTGGTGGTGAGCGCGGGCAGGCCGTGCGGCCGGCCGCGCTCGGCGGCGTCGTAGATGGCCGACAGCTCGCGCTGCAGCAGGTCGAAGGACCAGCCGTCCCAGATCAGGTGGTGCGGCACGAACAGGAACACATGGTCGTGCGCATCGAGCTGGAACACGGCCGCATGGATCATCGGCGCGCGGTGGATGTCGATCGGTTCGTCGGCGATCTCCTGCATCAGCTCGGCGAGCTCGGCCTCGCGCTGGTCGGCCGGCAGCTTGCGCAGGTCGATCACCGGCAGCGAGAACTCGACCGCCTCCGCGATCAGCTGCACCGGGCGGCCGGTGTCCGGATCGGTTCCCATGCGGGTGCGCAGCGCGGGCTGGCGGCGGATGATCTCCTGGAACGCGGCCTCGAAGCGCGCCGCGTCGAAGCTGCCGAGCAGGCGCTGCGCCGAGGGCGCGTTGTAGACCGAGCGGCCCGGGTGCAGGTCTTCCATGAAGCGGATGCGCTCCTGCGCCAGCGTGAGCGGCGCGCTCGTGCGGTCGAGCCGGCAGGGCAGCGGCGCCTGGCGGCCGGCGCCCGCGCCCTGCAGCCGCTCGATGGCGGCGGCGAGGCGCTCGGCCGTGGGCGCCTCGAACAGCGTGCGCAGCGGCAGCGTGACCTGGAACTCGCGGCCCAGCAGCGTGGTGAGGCGCGAGGCCAGCAGCGAATGGCCGCCCATGGTGAAGAAGTCGTCCTGCATGTCGAGGCCGGGCAGGCTCAGCACCTTCTCCATCGCTTCGAGCACGCGGCGCTCGCAGTCGTTGCGCGGGCCGGCGCCGCGCCGCGCCTCCTCGCGCGAGACCGCCTGCGGCGGCGGCAGCGCGACGCGGTCGACCTTGCCGTTGGGCAGCGTGGGCAGCGACTTCAGGGCCACCACGTGCTGCGGCAGCATGAAGGCCGGCAGGTGCTCGCGCAGGTGCAGCATCAGCGCGTCGAGGCTGAAGTCCACGCCCGGCGTGAGCGCGAGGTAGGCCACCAGGCGCACGTCGCCCGGGCTGTCCTCGCGCGCCACCACCACCGAGCGCGAGACGCCGGCCACCTCGCGGCAGCGCGCCTCGATCTCGCCGGGCTCGATGCGGTAGCCGCGCACCTTGAGCTGGAAGTCGAGCCGGCCGAGGTGCTCGATCAGCCCGTCGTTGCGCCAGCGGCCGCGGTCGCCGGTGCGGTAGATCGTGCGGGCGCTGCCGAGGATGCGCGTGGTGACGAAGCGCTCGGCCGTGAGCTCGGGCCGCTCGATGTAGCCGTCGGCCAGGGCCCTCGCCCGCGATGCAGATCTCGCCGGGCACGCCGACGGGGCAGGGCTGCAGCGCGGGGTCGAGGATCCAGATCTCGGTGTTGTCCACCGGCAGGCCGATCGACACGCCGCGCGAGGCGACCACGTCGGGCCGCACCAGCCAGGCGGTGGAATAGACGGTGGTCTCGGTCGGGCCGTAGCCGTTCCAGAGTTCGTCGAGCCGCTCGCACAGCGCGAGCGCGAAGCTGGGCCGCAGCGGCTCGCCCCCGATCCAGCCGCGGAAGCCGGGCGCGCCGGGCCATTGCGCGTCGAGCAGCATCTGCCACATGCCTGGCGTGGCCTGCAGGAAGCTGATGCGCTCCTCCTGCAGCAGCCGGCTCAGGCGCTCGCCGTCCTGTGCGACCTCGCGCTGCACCATCACGATCTCGGCGCCGGCCGCGAGCGGCAGCAGCAGGTCGGGCACCGCCATGTCGAAGGACAGCGTGGTCACGGCGGCCAGCCGGTCCTCGGGCACGAGGCCGGACTTGCGCTGCATCCACTGCAGCAGGTTGGCCACCGAGCGGTGCAGCGCGCTCACGCCCTTGGGCAGGCCGGTGGAGCCCGAGGTGTAGATCACGTAGGCGCCGTCGTCGGGGCCGGCATCCTCGTCGCTCGGCGCGAGCGCTTCGCCCGATTCCTGCTGCCAGGCGGTGTCGCGGTCGATCTCGAACACCGGCGCGCCGGCGCCGCGCGGCGCGGCCGCGATGTCGGCGGTGGTCAGCAGCAGGCAGAGGTCGGCGTCCTGCGCATAGTGGTCGAGCCGCGCCTGCGGGAAGGCCGGGTCGAGCGGCACGTAGGCCGCGCCGGCCTTGAGCACGGCCAGCAGGCCGACGATCATTTCCAGGCTGCGCTCCAGGCACAGCCCCACGCGCCGGCCGCGGCCGACGCCGCGCGCGCGCAGCGCCCGGGCGAGGCGGTTCGACTGCGCATCGAGCTCGGCATAGCTGCACACGCGCGCACCGTCGCGCACCGCGGGCCGGTCGGGCTGCTGCGGCACGCGCGCGAGGAAGCCGGCCAGCGCATGCGGCGCGCCCTTCAGCGCGACGGGCGGCGGCTGCAGCGCGAGCAGCGCCTGCGTGGCCTCGGCGGACAGCAGTTCGAGCCGCCCGACGGCCTCGCCGGGTTCGCGCACTGCCGAGCGCAGGATGCACTCGTACATGTCGAGCCAGCGCGCGACGCTGGCCTCGTCGAACAGGTCGGCGTTGTACTGCGCCTCGATCTGCAGGCCGCCGTCGAGCGGGCGCAGGTTCAGGAACAGCTCGAAGTTCTCGTAGCGGCGCGGGATCGTGTCCTGCACGACCTCCAGGCCCCGGAAGGTCTGCGCGCCGCCGGCCACGTCGGGATCGACGTTGAACGCCACGCTCACCAGCGGCAGCCGGCTCGGGTCGCGCTGCAGCGAGAGCTTGCCGAGCAGCGCGCCGTAGGTGAGCGCCTGGTGGTCGAAGGCGTCGAGCACCGCGGTGCCGCAGGCGCCCATCAGCGCGTCGAAGCGCAGCTGGCCGTTCGCGGCGATGCGCAGCGGCAGCAGGTTGACGCAATGGCCCACCAGGCCCGGCATGTCGCGCGCGACCTGGCCCGAGGCCGGGATGCCGACCACGATGTCGTCCTGCGCGGTGAGGCGGTGCAGGGTGGCCACGAAGCCGCCGAGCAGGCCCGCGAAAAGGCTCGCGCCGGTCTTCGCGCTCATCGCGCGCACGGCGGCCACGAGCTTGCGGTCGAGCAGGCGCTCGGTGCGGCGCGAGGCGAAGGTGCGCGCGGCCGGGCGCGGATGGTCCACCGGCAGTTCCAGCACGGGCAGGGTGCTGCCCGAGAAGCGCTCGAGCCAGTAGTCCACGTGCGGCTGCATGTCGGGATGCGCGGCCTCGGCGGCTTCGCTGGCGGCGAAGGCGGCATAGCTCGGCGCCGGCTTGAGCGGCGTGCCGCCGTGGCCCGCCTGCTCCGCATAGAGCTGGCCGAGCTGCTCGGTGATGACCATCCACGACCAGCCGTCGCAGACCACGTGGTGGGCCGACATGACGAGCTCGTGCTCGGCCTCGCCGAGCCGGTAGAGCGCGGCGCGGAACAGCGGGCCGTGCTCGAGCGCGAAGGGCGTGCACACGGCTTCCTCGTGCGCGCGCGTCAGAGCCTGCGCGCGCAGCTCGGGGGCGAGGCCGCTCAGGTCGTGGCGGGCGAGCCGGACCTCGCCCTGCTGGCCCACGAGCATGCAGCCGCCGTCGGGCGAGATCGTGGCGCGCAGCGCCTGGTGGCGCTCGACCAGCCGCTCGATGGCGCGCGCGAGCGCATCGGCGTCGAGCGCGCCGCGCAGGCGCAGCAGCACCGATTCGTTGTAGGCGAGCGAGGCCTCGGTGCTCATGGTGGCACCGAGCCAGACCTCGCGCTGCGATTCCGTGGTCGGAATCACGCACTCGACGAAGCCGCTCGCGGCGGTGGGGCGGAGAACGGCGTTCATGCTGCAGCCTTTCCATTGATGAGGGAGCCGGCGCTGGTGCCGGCGGTGTCGGGCACGTACCAGAAGGGCTGGCCGTCGACGTCGCGGGCCAGGATGGAGCCGTCTTCGTCGCGCGGCCTGCGGTGGTCGAAGCCCGTCACCACGGTCGCGCGGCGCGGCAGGAAGCCGGACTCCTGCATCTCGGCCACCGAGTCCTTGAAGGCGCGCTGGATCAGCGCGATCTCCTCGGCGCCGTGCGCGCTGGTGAGGAAGCACGGGAAGTTGTCGAGGATGTGCACGCCGCGGCTGCGCATCATGGCGAACAGCAGGTCCTGCAGCGGATGGTCCTCGAGCCAGCTCACGCGCCAGAGCGAGGCGAAGTGGCGCACCGCGATCGGCGCACCCACCTCGGCGCACCATGCCGTGAGCTCGTCGGCCATGGCCGCGGTGTTCGCGCTGAGGCCGGCCTGCAGCGCCGGGCCGCACTCCTTCAGGTGCAGGAGCGCGGCCTTCGATGCGGCCAGCGCGAGCGGATGCCGCACGAAGGTGCCGGCGAAGTAGGTCACGCCCACGCCGGGGATCGAGTCGTCGCCGTACTGCCAGGCGCCGCCGTCGAGCGCATCCATGAAGGCGCGCTTGCCCGCGATCACGCCCACGGGCATGCCGCCGCCGATCACCTTGCCGTAGGTCGCGAGGTCGGCGCGCACGCCGAAGAGTTCCTGCGCACCGCCGAGGCCGACGCGGAAGCCGGTGATGACCTCGTCGAAGATCAGGCAGGCGCCGTGCTGCTCGGTCACGGCGCGCACCTCCTGCAGGAACTCGCGCGGCTGGAAGTCGGGGCGGCGGCTCTGCACCGGCTCGCACAGCACCGCGGCGAGGTCGTCGGCGTTCTCGCGGATGAAGGCCAGCGCCTCGGCGGTGCCGTAGTCGAGCACGCGGATGTCGCCGAACATGCCGCTCATCACGCCGGGCGCGGCGGACAGGCCGCGGTGGCCCTTGCCGGCGCGCACCAGCACTTCGTCGAAGGTGCCGTGGTAGGAGCCGGTGAACACGACCACGGTGCTGCGCCCGGTGACCGTGCGCGCGATGCGCAGCGCGGCCATCACCGCCTCGGAGCCGGTATTGCAGAGCGCGGCCCGGTCGTTGCCCGTGAGTTCGCAGACCAGCCGCGTGACGTCGGCCGCGAGCGGATGCTGCGGGCCGATCTCGTAGCCCTCGTCGAGCTGGCGCCGCACGGCATCCAGCACGAAGTCGGGCTGCCAGCCGAACATGTTCATGCCGAAGCCGTTGAGCGCGTCGACGTATTCGTTGCCGTCGATGTCCCAGAGCCGCGCGCCCTTGGAGCGCTCGATCACGATCTGGTAGGTGATCTCCTTGGTGATCGGACGGAAGCCGTTGACCACGCGCGGATCGGCCATGTGGGCGCGGTTGGCCTCGGTGAACTCCTTGCTCTTCTGCGTGCGCGCCACGTAGCGCCGCATGAAGGCCGCCAGGCGCGCCTTCTGCCGGCCGCTGGGCTCGGCGGTGCGCTGCGTGTGGATGCGCGCGATGGCGCCGAAGGCCTTGGTGACGTCGTAGCGCTGCGGCTCCTTCGAGGGCGCGGCATCGTCGGCGGGGACTGCGGCGGCGGCCGGCTGCGCGGGCTCGCGCGGCAGTTCGATCGGCGCGGCCGCGGCGGCCGGCAGCGGCGTGCCGGCGGCGCCCGAGAGCAGCGCGAGCTGCTGGCGCATGAGTTCCATCTGCTGCGCGACCAGCTGCGCGATCGGCGTGTTCGCCGCCAGGCCGGGTCCGGCGACCATCGGCTGGACGACCGCCGGCTGTGGCACAGGCTGCACAGGCGCGACGGCCGCCGGGGCCGGCGCGGCAACCGCTGCCACGGGCGCGGCCTCCGCCGGCAGGCTCTCGCGCAGGAAGGCGGAGAGCGCATCGAAGCTGCGGTAGTTCTCCATCAGCTGGCGAAAGCTCAGGTTGACCTTGAAGTGCTTCTTGATCTGGGTCGCGACCTGGGTCAGCGTCAGCGAATCGAGCCCGAGCTCGCCGAAGGCGGCATGGCCCTCGGCCTGGGCCATGTCGATGCCGGAGATGTCCTCGAACAGGGACCGCAGCCGCGCGTCGAGCGCCGGCGAAGGCGGCGCGACCGGGGAGGCGGGGGCGATGAGTGGCGGGGGCGCAGCAGCTGTCACGTTCGGCTCCAGGAAAGGGGTGGGTTGGACGGAAGGAACGAGCGCGGGCGCATCGGCCGCAGGCGTGCGCGGGGCCGCGATGTCGACCCAGAAGCGCTTGCGCTCGAAGGGATAGGTGGGCAGGCGCACGCGCTGTGCGCCGGGCCGCAGGGCGAGCCGCGAGAGCTCGAGGTCGGTGCCGCAGGCCCAGAGGCGTGCCAGCGCGAGCCGCACGTGGCGCGCCTCGTCGGCCGGCTCGCCGTGCAGCAGCGACACGGTTTCGCGCGCGCCGTGCTGGCGCAGCAGGGTGGCGAGCGTGTTGCGCGGGCCGACCTCGACGAAGAGCGGCCGTGCGGCATCGGCCATGGCGCTCTTCACCGCGGGCGAGAAGCGCACGGTGCCGCGCAGGTGGCGCGCCCAGTAGGCGGGGCTGGCGGCCTCGGCGTCTTCGAGCCGGCGGCCGGTGAGCGTGGAGAAGATCGGCACCGTGGGCGGATGCAGCGCCACCTCGGCCACCAGCGCCTCGAAGGGCGCGACGGCGGCGTCCATCATCGAGGAATGAAAGGCGTGCGAGGTCTGGAGCGCGCGGCAGGCGATGCCTTCCTCCTGCAGCGCCGCTTCGAGCGCGGCGACCGCCTCGAAGGGGCCCGCGACCACCGCGGCCGTGGGCCCGTTGTCGGCCGCGAGCGAGAGCGCGGGGTCGAGCCGGCCGGCGAGCGCGTCGGCGGCCAGGCGCACCGACAGCATCGCGCCGGGCGGCTGCGCCTGCATCAGCGCGCCGCGGCGCGCGACGAGCCGGGCGGCGTCCTCGAGGCGCATCACGCCCGCGACCACGGCGGCGACGAATTCGCCGACGCTGTGGCCGATCAGCGCATGCGGCCGCACGCCGAGCGACAGCAGCCGGCGCGCGAGCGCGTACTCGACCGCGAAGAGCGCGGGCTGGGTGACCGCCGTGGGCCGCAGCGCGTCGTCGCCGCCGCAGAAGATGCGCTCGCGCAGGTCGAAGTCGAGCGCGCCGCCGAAGGCCTTGAGGCAGGTGTCGAAGGCGGCGGCGAAGACCGGGTCGTTGGCATGCAGCACCTTGCCCATGCCCGCGTACTGCGCGCCCTGGCCCGGGAACACCAGCACCGGCTGCGGCGCGCGCGCATCGACCTGGCCGCTGGCGCGCCAGGGGCTGTCGGCGGCGCGCAGCGCGGCCACGGCCTCGGCCGCATCGTTGGCGACGATCGCGCGGCGGAAGGCGTGCGCCTTGCGGCCGACGCCGAGCGTGTAGGCCACGTCGGCCAGCGGCAGTCCGGGCGCGGCTTCGAGGTGCGCGGCGAGCTGCTCGGTGGCGATGGCGAGCGCGGCCTCCGAGCGCGCCGACAGCGGCAGCACCTGCGGGCCGCGCGCGGCAGCGGGGGCGGGGCGCGTGGGCGCTTCCTCCACCACCACGTGCGCGTTGGTGCCGCCCACGCCGAAGGCGCTGACGCCGGCGCGCCGCGGCGCCTCGGCCGTGCGCGGCCAGCGCTGCAGGCTGCGCGTGACGTAGAACGGCGTGCGCGCGAAGTCGATCGCGGGGTTGGGCGCGCTGAAGTGGGCGGTCGGCGGAATCTGCTCGTGGTGCAGCGCGAGCGCGGTCTTGATCAGGCCGGCCACGCCCGCGGCCGTGACCATGTGGCCCACGTTGCTCTTGAGCGAGCCGAGGGTGCAGTAGCCGCGCGCGTCGGTGTGCTCGGCATAGGCGCAGGTCAGCGCCTCCACCTCGACCGGGTCGCCCATCGGCGTGGCGGTGCCGTGGGCCTCGACATAGGAGATGCTGCGCGCATCGACGTTGGCGGCCGCCAGCGCGGCGCGGATCACGGCCGCCTGGCCGTCCACGCTCGGCGCGGTGAAGCTGGCCTTGGTGCCGCCGTCGTTGTTGACGCAGGCGCTGCGCAGCACGGCGTAGATGGTGTCGCCGTCGGCCTGCGCGTCGGCCAGCCGCTTGAGCAGAACGACCGCGGCGCCGTCGCTGAAGACGGTGCCCTGGGCCCGCGCGTCGAAGCTGCGCGTGTGACCGTCGGGCGAGAGCATCGAGCCCTCGTTGTAGAGGTAGCCGCTGCGCGGCGGGCAGGTGACCGAGGCGCCGCCCGCGAGCGCCATGTAGCACTGCCCCGTGCGCAGCGCATGGAAGGCATGGGCCACGGCCACGAGCGAGGTGGAGCAGGCGGTGTGCACGCTGACCGCGGGCCCGGTGAGGTTGAGCCGGTTCGCGACGCGGGTGGTGATGTAGTCCTTCTCGTTCGCCAGCATCACCTGGAACTCGCCGACCGCCTCGACCAGATCGGGCCGGGTGGCGACGTGGCGCTGGAAGTAGGTCGCGTTGTACATGCCGGCGTACACGCCCACGGGGCCGGGCGCGTCGTCGGGCACGTAGCCCGCGCGTTCGAGGCATTCCCAGCAGATCTCGAGGAAGATGCGCTGCTGCGGGTCCATCAGCGCGGCTTCCTTCGGGCCGATGCCGAAGAAGGCGGCGTCGAAGTTCTCGATGCCCTCGACCACGCCGCGCGCCCGCACGTAGGCGGGGTCGCGGCGCAGCGCGTCGCTCACGCCGGCATCGAGCGTCTCGTCGTCGAAGAAGCTGATGGTGTCGCGGCCGGCGACGAGGTTGTCCCAGAACTGCTCGACGTCGGCCGCGCCCGGAAAGCGGCCTGCGGTGCCGATCAGCGCGATGGCTTCCGTCATGTCGGCCGGCGTGGCGCGCGGCGCGGGCGTGGTGCCGGCCGCGGGCGCATCGGCGGCGGGCGCTTCGATTTCGGCCGCGATCGCGGCCGGCGTGGGCTGGCGGAAGAAGAGGTTGGTCGAGAGCACGCGCGTGCTCTCGCGCTGCAGCTCGGCCAGCACCTGCAGCACCCGCACCGAATCGCCGCCGAGGTCGAAGAAGTTGTCGTTGCGCCCGACATTGCCGATGTGCAGCGCACGCGCGAAGGCATCGCACACGCGCTGCTCTGCGGCGCTGCGCGCTTCCTCGAAGGGTTGCGCGAGCGCCGGCCGCTCGGCCGCGGGTTCGGGCAGCGCGCGGCGGTCGAGCTTGCCGTTGGGCGTGACCGGCAGCGCGGCGAGCCAGACCTGCGCCGCGGGCAGCAGCGCCGCGGGCAGGCGCGTGGCGAGGTGCGCGCGCAGCGCGTCCCACGAGAGCTTGTGCGTGCGCGCCACGAGGTAGGCCACGAGGCGCAGCTGGCCTTCGGCGTCGGGCCGCGCGACGACGGCGCAGGACTGGATCGCCGGATGCGCGAGGATCGCCGCCTCGACCTCGCCCGTCTCGATGCGGTGGCCGTGGATCTTGACCTGCCCGTCGCGGCGGCCGATGAACTCGATGGTGCCGTCGGGCAGCCAGCGCGCGAGGTCGCCGGTGCGGTAGAGGCGCTCGCCGGGCGCGCCGAAGGGGTCGGGCACGAAACGATCCTGCGTGAGCGCGGGCTGCCGCAGGTAGCCGCGCGCGAGCCCGTGGCCGCCGATGCAGAGCTCGCCGACCAGGCCGGTCGGCAGCAGCGCCATGGTGGGGCTCAGCACGCGCAGCACGGTGTCCTTGATCGGACGGCCGAGCGGGATCGAGCGCAGTTCCGGCGGCAGCACGCGCGGGATGCGGTGGGTGGCCGCGAAGGTGGTGCATTCGGTCGGGCCGTAGCCATTGCTGAGCGTGAGCGCGGGCAGCGCTGCGAGCGCGCGCCGCACGTGCGGCACCGACAGCGCCTCGCCGCCCGTGAGCAGATGGCGCAGGCCCGCGAGATGCCGCGGGTCGTCGTCGATCACCGCGTTGAAGAGCGCGGCGGTGAGCCAGGCGGTGTGCACCTCGTGGCGCGCGATGGTCTGCGCGAGGCCCGCGCCCGTGGGCACGCGCTCGCCGTGCACCACGCACACGCCGCCGTTGAGCAGCGGGCCCCAGATCTCGAAGGTGGCCGCATCGAAGGCGAGCGGCGCGGCGTGCAGCACCGCGCGGCCGGGCACGAGTTCGGCGTAGGGCGCATCGACGACCAGGCGCAGGATCGCGCGATGGCTGATCTCGATGCCCTTGGGCGTGCCGGTCGAGCCCGAGGTGTACATGACGTAGGCGGCCGATTCGCCGTCGATCGCGGGCGTGTGCCACGGCGAGAGGCTGTCCGCGCGCGCTTCGCCTTCGAGGGCCTCGGGCGGCAGCGCGGCCACCGACGCGGGCACGAGGTGCCGGTGCTCGGGCGCGGCGAGCACCTGCCGCACGCCGGTTTCGTCGAGCATGTGGGCGATGCGCTGGGGCGGGAACTCCGGCGAGAGCGGCACGTAGGCCGCGCCCGCCTTCAGCACGCCGAGCTGCGCCACCACGGCCGCGATCGAACGGTCCAGCAGCAGTCCGACGCTGTCGCCCGGCTGCACGCCCAGTTGCTGCAAGCGGTGCGCGAGCCGGCCGGCGCGGCGTTCGAGCTCGGCGTAGCGCACCTGCTCGTCGCCCTGCGCGAGCGCCACCGCATCGGGCGTGGCCGCGGCCTGGCGGGTGAACAGGCCGGTGACGGTGAGGCTGCTGTCCACGGGTGCAGGGGCGCTGTTCCACGCGAACAGCTGCTGCGCGCGGTCGGCGGCCGGCAGGGTGCGGATGTCGCCGAGCGGAGCATCGGGGCGGTCGAGCAGGTCGGCGGCGGTGTCCGCCACCGCGGCGAGCAGCTGCGCGGCCGATGCGGCGTCGAGCAGGGCTGCGGCGGAGGCGAGTTCGAGGCGGGGTGCATCGGCGTCGGCGATGAACCGGAGGGCGAGCGGCGCGCCGGGCCGAGGCAGGGTGCCGTCGCCGCGCAGCCAGAGGGCGGTGGCCGACGGTTCGGGCGTGTCGTTGGTGGCGGGGGGCTGGCGCCTTGCTTCGTCGAGCGCTGCGAGCCAGGTGCTCGCCGGCAGCGCAGGGTCGAAGGCTGCCGGGACGGCGAGGACGGCAAGGCCGTGTTCGCCCGGCAGACCTTCGTGCAGCACTGGCCGGTCCATGCCGAGCCAGCGGGCCTGCAGCAGCAGCCAGGCCGCCGCGAAAGGGGTGTCGGGCAGGTGCCCGCGGTCTGCAACCTGTTGCAACCGACGCCGGGCGTCCGGCGCCGGAAGCATCAATGAATTCTCATCAAGATCCTCTGAATTTCCGACATTCAATGGCGTCGCGAACAGGTCGCCCACGGAGGGCGGGGGGACTTCGAATTGGGCCGGAGAAACAGTTGCGAGTTTCATGAATAAGCCTGGGTCGGTAATACGTACCAATAAATCGGAGTCGGAATAGAGCCATGCGGAAAGGGATTGGTCGCGTAGTACGTTTGGTCATATTTGGGTTGGCGATCCTAGGGGCTTTGCCAGGGCCGTTGGGTGCAAATGTTGGTCAAGTTACAAACGTGAATCAAATGTTACATAGACGTACTACCCGATATCGCTCAGAGTGGGTAGCCATAGCCAATTCCGGGCGCCGCGCGAGCTGGAAAAACACCGTTCGAGGGCTTCGCGAAACGCATCGAACCGGCGTGACCAGGGCTTCAATGTAGGAAGCAGGGGACGTTCATGCATGAGCGCTGCGCCCCCTCGCAGGGGAGACAATCGCCCCCTTTTGCCGCCCCCGATCCATGACAAAGCGCCTGCAGAAATGCAGAGCGAACAGGCGTACAAACGGGGTCGGACCCAAGGGGCGGGCACACGCGCCGCGGCGCACGAGGCAAGCTGGCGCGCAACACGAGTGGCTCCGGCGCCACAAGACTGAAACAGAGTACTTTGGGCCTAAATGGGGATGGGGAGAACAGGCCTGTTATTAATCAGCCGAGCTTGTAACCTTATTAAAAAACTCCGCTCAGCGCGTCGACGCCGTGTAATTCTTATGCAATAGCCGCCCGTGGCCTGACCGTTCCAGAGGAGTCCAAATGTTCGGCGACATCCTATTGCCAAATGTGACTTTGAAGCATTCCGGGGCCTACTTTGAATCAGAACCTCACAGACAGACGGAGGCGATCCAGGCCAATGCCACGTATTTCGGGAACCCTCAATGGGCCCAGGAATACCTGGATTTCTGTCATCGCGACGCCCATTTCAGAAGCCGGTGGCTGGCGGCGGCGGGCGATTGGACGGACAAGGTCGTGATCGACCTCGGCTGCGGCCCGGGCAACATCTTCGCGACGCTGGGCGGAAAGCCGCGCCTGCTGGTCGGCGTGGACGTGGCGCCCGGCTCGCTCGAACTGGCCGCCAAGCTGGGCTACACCGCGGTGCTCGCGGATGCGGCCCACACGCCCTTTCGCTCGCAGGTGGCGGACATCGTGGCGATCAATGCATCGCTGCACCACTGCGACGACATGGCCGCGGTGCTGCGCGAGGGCGCGCGGCTCGTCAAGCCGCAGGGCGTGCTCGTGACCGACCACGATCCGCAGCTCAGCGCCTGGGACTACAAGGGCCTCGCGAAGCTCATGTGGGACGCGCGGCTGTGGGTGTACCGGGCGATCCGCCACGGCTTCCACAAGACCGGCAGCCAGCAGTCGTGGGGCCTGAGGACCGAGGTGCATCACCAGCCGGGCGACGGGGTCACGAAGGAGTTCTTCCGCTCGACGCTCGAGCCGCTCGATTTCGACGTGCGCGTGTATCCGCACAACCACCGCATCGGCGCCGAGGCGTTGAGCGGCGTGGTCGGACCGGCGCAATGGAAGTACCGCATCGGCAACATGCTCTCGGGCCGCCGGCCCTCGTCGCCGACCAGCGCGCTGTCGCTCATGTGCGTGGCCACGCGGCGCGCCCCCTCACAGCCTGCCGCACACGAGCGACCGATCGATTGATTGATCCACGAGGAGAAGAGAGGAGAAGCCATGCTTGCGAACCTGCTGCCGATGACCCCGAGCGCCTACCGGCGCAAGTTCCTGGACAACCAGGACGAGAACCTCTTCATGGGCTCGTTCGAGAGCTTCGCCGCCGCCGAGGCCGGCGCGCCCGAATCGAAAGCGGTGGGCTACGACAACGCCCAGGCCGCCTGGGAGATCTACAGCCACCAGATCTACTTCTACGACTATCCGGGGCTGTTCTGGCTCTCGCGTTCGCTCGACGCGGGCATGACGCGCGTGTTCGACCTGGGCGGCCATGTGGGCATCAAGTACTACGCGTTCCGCCGCGTGCTGCCGTATCCCGAGGCCCTGCAATGGACCGTCTGCGACGTGCCCGGCGTGGTGCAGACCGGCCGCGAAATCGCGGCGCAGCGCAGCGTCACCGCGCAACTGGGCTTCACCACCGACTATCGCGACGCGAGCGGCTGCGATGTGCTGTACGTCTCGGGCAGCCTGCAGTACTTGCCGACGCGCATCTCCGAGGTGCTCGGCGCGCTTGCGGTAAAGCCCAAGCGCATCGTCATGAACACCACGGCCGTGCATCCCGAGCGCACGATCTACACGCTCAACAGCATCGGCTTCGCGGTGTGCCCCTACCGCATCCAGCACGACGAGGAACTCTGGGCCGACCTGCGCCAGTCGGGCTACAAGCGCCGCGACGCCTGGCGCAACGAAGGCAAGCCGATCGAGGTGCCTTTCGTCGAGGGCGGCGACAAGGCGTACTACGCCGGCTGCTGCTTCGACCTCGCGGGTTGAGCGCCGCAGCCGTCGCCGTTCACGCGGCGGGCGGCGGCGGCATGCCGTCGAACTTCGGCAGCGCAGCGTCGACGCGGTCCCAGGCGTGCGCACGCGCCGCATGCGTGACGACCTGCGGCCGGTAGCGCGCCGGATCGTCGAGGCTCGCGGCATGCACGGTGATCACGTCGGGCATCGCCGCATAGCTCATGTAGACCGGCGATCCGCAGGTCGGGCAGAACGCGCGCGTCTTCACATGGCCGCTGTCGGCCACGATGTCCCACTGCGTGGCCTTGCCGGAGAGCGTGCTGCCGCTGCGCACGAAGCTCAGGTACGAGCCGTGGCCCGTGCCGCTCTTGTGCTGGCAGTCGCGGCACTGGCAGTCGTTCTGCATGATCGGCTCGCCGGGAATCTCGTAGCGGATCGCGCCGCAGGCGCAGCCGCCGGTGTAGGGGGTGTGGGGCATGTCTTGTGTGTCCTTCAACGTCGCTTGCCGGATGGCCGCGTGAGGGCAAATCTAGACGGCGCGGGACGCGAGGTGGGAGTAACAAGATCGTCGCGAATGAGTGGGCGATGCCGTCGAATTCGCGGGGGCCGGCGTCACGCGGCGCGGCGTGACGGGGCGGATGGAGCGGGTGAAGGGAATCGAACCCTCGTATGAAGCTTGGGAAGCTGCCGTTCTACCATTGAACTACACCCGCAGCAGGCGCGGATTCTAGCGTGTCTCCGGCGCGCACCCGCGGCAACCGACCCGGCGCAGAACGACTTCTGGCCAGCGCTGGAATTCAGCTGTCTTGGTCTGGATTCAGACGGACCACGCAGGCACGCGGACACGCGGCTGCTTGGCAAGTCTTGGGTTCGTGAACAGCGAGCGTGGCGACCTTGCTTCGCGGCTGCCTGCCTTGTTGAGTACACGCATCGCGGCCCGATCGCCGGCGTCGGCGCTGCTCTGGAGCTCGGTGAGCTCCGCCAGCAGGATGCACATGTGAACTCGGCGTTTCGTCATGCCTCAACTGTAAACGGCCGGGCTGAAAATGAAATAAAAAGTTCACATCACCTGCTGCGGAGTTTACATATTTGGACGGTAGTCCATGTGTGGTGCCGCGTCTGAAGGGCTCCAACGACCGTGGAACGGAGCCAGTAAAGGATATACTGTATGTTCGTACAGTATTAATGCCTTGCCATGGAACCACTGCCCGCCACCCTCTGGATCGCCGCCTGCGCGCATCGGCTGCAGCAGCGGTGGCACACCGTGGACCCACTCGAACTCGAGGATGTCGCTCGCGAGCTATGGCGTGATGCAAGGTTGCGGGCCATGTCTCCGGCCGAAGCCGCCGCGGATTGGCTCCGGCCGATCACTGCACCGCGCAATGGCACTGGCACCGCGACGACATCGCGTCTGAAAGCCACCCCGGTCTGACGGACCCGCCCACCCGATTTGCAGTTGCCCCGATCCTTGATTGCGGGCCTTGACGTCGAATCCTCGCGTCATGATTTCCGCCCAGCCTTCGCGCTGGGCTTTTTTTTTGGGGCCGCCGCAGCGCCATGCCACGGGCCGCGGCAACACTCGCGGATGCCCAGAGGGCGGTGCACGTGGAGCGGCGTCAGGCGACGGGCGAGCCGAGGGCTCGGGCGTAGTTGACCTCGACGGCCAGTGCTTCCTGGCCGCCCGGCGTGATGTTGAACATGCGGATGTCCAGGTGTTCGGCGTCGGGCTGAGACAACTCGGTGCGCCAGCCCCAGCGCTCACCGTCAGCACCGCTGCCGTAACCGCCCAGCGCGGCTAACCGGCCGTCTTCCATCCGGCCGCTGCTGAACATGATCGACGTGCCCGTGCCAAAGCTCTCGCCCCAGGCGCACTCGAAGGCGTTTTCATCGAGATGGTAGGCCCACAGCGCCACCCCCTCGAAGGGTTCGCCGCTGCAGCGGCCCTCGTACTCGTGCAGGAGGAACCTGCCGCGGCCGACCAAGCGGATCCGCCCGTGCTGCACCGAGTCCTCGGCCGGCTCGCCGGGCTCGAACCAGAGCCGAAAGCGGCCTTTCCAATCGCCCACCATCGCGGCCAGCCGGTGATGCATGCCGCCGGGGGCGGCGGACCGTTCGAACGCTTCTTTGCTCATGAGGCCTCGCGTGACCGGCGCGCCGCCTGGACGCGCAGAAGTTGCCGGGCCGTCATCTTAAGGACCGGACGGTGATGGCTCCTGCCTGCTACTTCTGCCGGTCCAGCTCGTCCCGCCCCAGCGCCGTGATGCGGATGATCAGCGCCTGCCGCACGGTGTCGGCGTGGCCAGGCGCAGCCGGGGTGATGGTCGCGTCGATCAGGCCTGCGGCCTTGAGCACCATGATGTTCGTGATCGCGGCCGACCCCTCGACGCGGATCGGGAAGGGGGAGTTCTCGATCAGGGACAGATATTCGAGCGGGCTGATCGGCTTGCCGACGGCCCGTCGTGCCGACCTGAGCAGGTCGAGGCTCATCCTCGCCAGTTCGGCCAGTCCGTTCTCGGTGATTCGGGTGACGGTCGCGGCCCGGGTTTCCCAGTAGCGAGGCCGCGAACTGCCGGCGGTATAGACCTCGGCCTCGATCAGCTCCGTGGCCTTGAGCAGCGAGATCAGCTTCAGCTCGCGCGGGTCGACGATGTCGGCGGGCAGGCGCATCTGCATCAGATGCAGCAGATAAGCGACGGGGGTGGCCGGTACACGGTCATCGGCCAACTTGGGCTGTGGGCTCTTCGCGGCCATCGTTTCCTCGTATGTGAAAAATTCACATTCTTCGTTTCGACAAATGGCAGCCGTGTAGGACAAAAGACTTTGTGTTTGGAAGCGCCGGCTCTGCCGGCCAACAGATTGAAACGCTGCGTGACATGGCTCCTGGCGCGGCCGTCGCGCGTCAGCTGTGGTCCGCCGCGGCGGGGCCGACGCGGCCACGCTCGACACCTCAGATCGGCCCGTACAGCGCCTTGATGTGCCGGCCCGCGTGCGTGCAGGCCGAATCGCCATAGCCTTCGCCGACCGCGGCACAGAGCTCGGCCACGCCGTGGGCGAAGGCGATGTGCGCGGCATCGAGCCGGTCGCCGGGCTGGATGATGCCGAGTTCGGCGGCCAGCGCGGTGAAGTCGGCCTCGAAGTCGCGCACCAGCTGCTCGGGTTCGGGGGTGTTCTCGAAGTGCTGGCGCGCCACGTCGGCCGCGGGGCGGTCGCCGACCACGCGCACCAGCGTGAGGCCCTGGTCGATCAGGAACTCGTGATCGGCGCGCCCGCCAGCCAAGCGCGTCCATTCGGCGGCGAACAGCGACGCCCATTCCAGGCTGGCATTCCGTGGGATGAATTCTGGCATGTCGGGCCCCAAGAATTAGGCCGAAAGTATACGGATGCCACCGCCGACGCGGGCTCAATCCCCGGTCGCGAACGCAGTCAAGCGCAATTTGCGCGCCGGGGCTTCAGCGCAGGAACACATGGTCCATGAACTGCCTGATCGGATACTGGATCACGGTCTGCACGCGCGCCGGCAGTTCGAGCGGGCGCATCAGCATCTTGAGCGTGGTGCCGGCGCTGAGGTTGGTCCGGATGGTGCTGTTCAGGCGGCCGCTGAGCCGCTGGACGTAGGCGGTGTCGGCGGCGCGCTCGGGCGCCCGGCCGCGCACCGCGTGGCGCACGGCGCAGTCGGCGTCTTCGCTCTTGAGTTCGAGCGTTCGCCGCCCGATGGTGCGCAGCACGCGCAGCCGGCCGAGCCTCTCCTGCTGCCGATAGCGGCGGAAGAAGCGGTAGAAGTGCTTGTAGTGGCTGACCTCGTCGGCCGCGATCCGGCTCGCGAGTTCGCGCAGCACGGGCTCGCTGGTGCAGCGCGCCATGGCACGGTAGTAGGTGGCGGTGCCGGTCTCGACCACGCAGCGCGCGCTGAGCTCGAGCCCGCGCGTGGGTGCAAGCAGCTCGACCTTGCAGTAGGTGGCGTATTCCTCGAGGAAGCCGCGGTAGGCGGTTTCCCAGTCGAACTCGGGCCACACGTGCCGGATGTAGGCGCGCAGCGCCTGGCCGTGCTGCAGTTCCTCGGCCTCCCAGTGGTGGGCGAGCCAGGCGGTCACTTCGTCGTCGCCGCGAAAGAAGTCGATGAGGTTCTGCGTGTAGAGGTCCGAGCCGCTCTCGATGAAGGACGCGGAAGCGACGAGGTAGAACAGGTTCTCGTCCTGGCGGACCTCGTCGACCGCGATGCGGGAGAAGTCCAGGTCCTCGATCTTCCAATGTGCCGCCTCTTGACCTGCCATGCATGCTCCTTGATTCGATGATCAGCCGTGACGAATAGGACGAAGCCGGGCGCGTTTGGTTCTGCCGCGCCAGCGTCATGTTAGCCCTGGCGCCCGTTCCCCGCAGGCGGGCCGGGCGGCAACGGTGGTGGCCAAACCTATAATCGTTCGTTCAAGCAAATCAAGCAGCCGGGCCGGTTCGCCGCAGTGGGTTCGACAAGAGGGTCGCCATCGCCGCGCCGCCTCGACAGAAGACGAAATCCAAAGATGAGCCAGCCCACATTCACGGTCGCGGACATCCGCAAGACCTTTCTCGATTTCTTCGCCT
Organism: Variovorax sp. TBS-050B; assembly: GCF_029893635.1. Taxonomy (NCBI): domain Bacteria; kingdom Pseudomonadati; phylum Pseudomonadota; class Betaproteobacteria; order Burkholderiales; family Comamonadaceae; genus Variovorax; species Variovorax sp. TBS-050B. The sequence goes on from NZ_JARXYR010000002.1 coordinate 3,623,724, forward strand.
CCAAGGGCCACACGGTGGTGGCCTCGAGCTCGCTGGTGCCGGGCAACGACCCGACGCTCATGTTCACCAACTCGGGCATGGTGCAGTTCAAGGACGTGTTCCTCGGCGAAGACAAGCGTCCCTACGTGCGCGCGGCTTCGGTCCAGGCCTGCCTGCGCGCCGGCGGCAAGCACAACGACCTCGAGAACGTGGGCTACACCGCGCGGCATCACACCTTCTTCGAGATGCTGGGCAACTGGAGCTTCGGCGACTACTTCAAGCGCGATTCGCTCAAGTGGGCCTTCGAGCTGCTGACGCAGGTCTACAAGCTGCCGGCCGAAAAGCTCTGGGCCACGGTCTACATCGAGGACGACGAGGCCTACGACATCTGGACCAAGGAGATCGGCCTGCCGCCCGAGCGCGTGGTGCGCATCGGCGACAACAAGGGCGGGCGCTACATGTCCGACAACTTCTGGATGATGGCCGACACCGGCCCCTGCGGCCCGTGCTCCGAGATCTTCTATGACCACGGCCCCGAGATCCCCGGCGGCCCGCCCGGCAGCCCGGACGAGGACGGCGACCGCTACATCGAGATCTGGAACAACGTGTTCATGCAGTTCGACATGCAGCCCGACGGCTCGGTGAAGAAGCTGCCCGCGCCCTGCGTCGACACCGGCATGGGCCTGGAGCGCCTGGCCGCGATCCTGCAGCACGTGCACAGCAACTACGAGATCGACATCTTCGACGCGCTGATCAAGGCCGCCGCGCGCGAGACCGGCACCACCGACCTCGCCAACAACTCGCTCAAGGTGATCGCCGACCACATCCGCGCCACCTCCTTCCTCGTGGCCGACGGCGTGATCCCCTCGAACGAGGGCCGCGGCTACGTGCAGCGCCGCATCATCCGCCGCGCGATCCGCCACGGCTACAAGCTGGGCCAAAAGAAGCCCTTCTTCCACAAGCTGGTGGCCGACCTGGCCAGGCTGATGGGCGAGGCCTATCCCAAGCTCGTGGCCGACGAGAAGCGCATCACCGACACGCTCAAGGCCGAGGAGGAGCGCTTCTTCGAGACGCTCGCCAACGGCATGGAGATCCTCGACGCGGCGCTCGCGGGCGGCGCGACGACGCTGCCGGGCGACGTGGCCTTCAAGCTGCACGACACCTACGGCTTCCCGCTCGACCTCTCGGCCGACGTCTGCCGCGAGCGCGGCGTGAGCGTGGACGAGGCCGGCTTCAACGCCGCGATGGAAAAGCAGAAGGCCGCGGGCCGCGCCGCCGGTAAGTTCAAGATGGACCGCAACGTCGAGTACACCGGCGCGGGCAACGTCTTCACGGGCTACGAGCAGCTCGAAGCACAGGCCAGGGTGGTGGCGCTGTACTTCGAGGGCGCGCCGGTGCAGGAACTCCGGGAAGGCCAGCCCGGCATCGTGGTGCTCGACACCACGCCCTTCTATTCGGAGAGCGGCGGCCAGGTCGGCGACCAGGGCGTGCTCGTGGCCGAGGGCGTGCAGTTCGGCGTGGACGACACGCAGAAGATCAAGGCCGACGTGTTCGGCCACCACGGGACCCAGACCCAGGGCACGCTCAAGGTCGGCGACGCGGTCAAGGCCGCGGTCGACACCGCGCGCCGTGCCGCGACCATGCGCAACCACTCGGTCACCCACCTGATGCACAAGGCGCTGCGCGAAGTGCTCGGCAGCCACGTGCAGCAGAAGGGCTCGCTGGTCGATGCCGACAAGACCCGCTTCGACTTCGCGCACAACGCGCCGGTCACGCACGAGCAGATCCTCGAGATCGAGCAGCGCGTGAATGCCGAGATCCTCGCCAACACCGAGACCCATGCGCGCGTGATGGACATGGAATCGGCCCAGAAGACCGGCGCGATGATGCTGTTCGGCGAGAAGTACGGCGAGACCGTGCGCGTGCTCGACATCGGCTCCAGCCGCGAACTCTGCGGCGGCACCCACGTCGGCCGCACCGGCGACATCGGCCTGTTCAAGGTCGTGAGCGAAGGCGGCGTGGCCGCGGGCGTGCGCCGCATCGAAGCCATCACCGGCGCCAACGCGCTGCACTACACGCAGGAGCTCGAAGCCACGGTGCAGAGCGTGGCCGCCACGCTCAAGTCGCCGGCCGCGGAACTGCAGGGCCGGCTCGCGCAGGTGCTCGAGCAGGTGAGGGCGCTCGAACGCGAAGTGGGCGCGCTCAAGGGCAAGCTCGCATCCTCGAAGGGCGACGAGCTCGTGGCGCAGGCCGTCGAGGTCAAGGGCATCAAGGTGCTCGCGGCCAAGCTCGACGGTGCCGATGCCAAGACGCTGCGCGACACCATGGACAAGCTCAAGGACAAGCTCAAGACCGCGGCGATCGTGCTTGCCGCCGTCGACGGCGACAAGGTGCAGATCGCCGCCGGCGTCACGGCCGACAGCACGGCCAGGCTCAAGGCCGGCGAACTGGTCAACTTCGTCGCCCAGCAGGTCGGCGGCAAGGGCGGCGGCAAGGCCGACATGGCCATGGCGGGCGGCACCGATGCGGCAGGCCTTCCGGCCGCGCTGCAGTCGGTGCAGGCCTGGGTCGCGGAACGGGCCTGACGCACCACCCGCCGCGAGCACTTCATGCGAGGCGAAGCCCCCGGTGAAGTGCTCGTGATGGGCGCCGGCACGATCGGCTGCTTCGTCGGCGGCAGCCTCGCGGCGGCCGGCGTGCCGGTCACCTTCATCGGCCGGCCGCGCGTGCTCGGCAAGCTCGCGCAGCACGGCCTCACGCTCACCGACATCGACGGCGCCGCGCACCGGCTGCCGGCCGCTTCGCTGCGGCTCGGCGAGCAGGTGCCCGCGGGCGCGCGGCCCGCGCTGGTGCTGCTGTGCGTGAAGAGCGGCGCCACCGCCGAAGCGGCGCGCGAACTGGCCTTCTCGCTGCCCGCGGGTGCCGTGGTGCTGTCGCTGCAGAACGGCATCTCCAACCGCGCGGCGGCCGCCGAGGTGGGGCCCACGCTCGACGTGCGCGCCGGCATGGTCCCGTACAACGTGGCCGAGATCGGCGCCGGCGCCTTCCATCGCGGCACCCCGGGCCGGCTCGCGGCGGAGGACGATGCGGCGCTGCGCCCCTGGGTGCCCGTGTTCGAGCGGGCCGGCGTGCCGCTCGATCTGGTCGCCGACCTGCTGCCGGTGCAGTGGGGCAAGCTCATGCTCAACCTCAACAACCCGGTCAATGCGCTCTCGGGCCTGCCGCTGCGCGAGGAGCTGATGCTGCGCGGCTATCGGCGCTGCTTCGCCGCACTGATCGAGGAGGCGCTCGGCGTGCTGGCCGCGGCCGGCATCGCGCCCGCGCAAGTGGCCGCCGTGCCCGCGCACCGCCTGCCGATGCTGCTGCGCCTGCCCGACTGGCTGTTCCGCATCGTCGCGGCGCGCATGCTGCGCATCGACGCCAAGGCCCGTTCAAGCATGGCCGACGACCTCGCGCTCGGCCGCCGCACCGAGATCGACGCACTCAGCGGCGAGGTCGTGCGGCTCGCGCAGGCGCACGGCCTGCCTGCGCCGCGCAATGCGCGGATGGTCGAGCTGCTCGGGGCCTGGCCGCAGCAGCCCCGGCAGTGGAGCGCGCGGCAACTGCAGGACGCGCTCGGTCTCTGAGGCACGGGTTCCCGCTGCTGATCGTGTTTGCAGCCCAGAGATTCCGGAGGATATGCGGACCGACGATCGGGTGATGCGCAGCAGGGCGGAGCGCGACGGCCGTTCTCCGCTGCAGCGCGCGCCGGCTTATATTCGTTGTCCACTGTTCCAAGGGAGGCATCATGTCGGCACAGGCAATCATCATCAACCACGACCTCTGGCGCAAAGGCGCGGGCGGCGCGCCCGCGGGGCTGTCCGGCATGAGCGACGCCAGCGCCTACGCCGGACTTGACCTGAATCTCGCGCAGTTCATGGCGTCGACGTTCACAGGCAGCAGTTTCTCGGCCACGAGCTTCAGGCAGGCTGGCTGGACGGCCTGCCATTTCAGCAACTGCAGCTTCGAGCTCTGTGACTTGGAAGGCATCGCCATCTCGGGATGCACGTTCACCCATTGCACGTTCGCCAGATCTCAGTTTCGCGGCAGCCGCATGAGCGGAACCCGGTTCAGCCAATGCACGTGGAGCGACCTGAACTTCGATTCGGCCCAATGGTCGAGCGTCGACGTGCTGGACTGCAACGGCACGGGCATCGACGCCACCGATCTGCAAGGCGAGCGGGTGGACTTCACTGGCAGCAACTTCAACGACATGTCGCTGACCAACGCCAGGATCAACTGAAGTCATTCGCCGTGGCAGTGTGCGGTTTTTGCGGCTGTGCGCTCCACTTGAATCTTTCGTACTGTGGCCGTGGGGTCACAGTGCACACGCCCTTCGATGGCCCGCGGCGAGCTGTGGCGAAACCATCTTCGTATCGCAGGTGCCGCCCGACATGCGATGACGCCATTCGGCCTATGGCGCGCGAACATTTTGAGAGGGAAAAGTTCCGCGGTTCGGTGAGCCGCGCGAATGGCGGCCTAACAATGTGCGCACTTCCACGGACGAGGGAATGCGCGTGACACCAACGAGAAGAGCCGCACCAGTTCTTGCCATCTCCGCCGCGGCCGCAGCCGCCGTGGCGCGCTTCGCCCATGCGCGCAGGCCGCGCCGCGCGACACCGCACGGGCACTGAGCCGACACAGAAAAGCCCAGCGCCTTCCTCCGCCTTCCTGCACCTCGCGTGTCGAAGGGAATGAAACCGCCGATCCCCCGCATCCTGGGGCCGCCGCATGCAGCGCGGCGGGTTGCGGCGTGGGTGCGTGCCTGTTCCTGACGAACCGTGCGTTCGGCGGGAGGGCGCGGTGCTGCCCGCGGTTTCGCCGAGCGTGTCTCCCGTTCCCATCCCATTCCCGCGCGCGTCATGCGCATCGCCGGCCATCCGCCGGCGGCGGCGGTGCGGCGCATGTTCTTACCAAGACGATCAGAGGCAATCATGCAAAGACTCATCACTCCCTCGGCCTTCCATCACCTGGCCCTCGGCGCGGTCGCGCTCGCGGTGCTGACCGCATGCGGCGGCGGCGGCGACGGCGGCGGCGGGGCCTCGCTCGGCGCGGGCGGCGCCGGGCTCGCCGCGCCCTCGGACAACCTGGCCGTGGCCGGCTCCGACACCTCGAAGTCGCCCGACGACCGCGTGGCGGCCGTCGACAGCTCGGCGCGGCCGATGGAACTGCCCGACACCGTCTGGCCGCGCAACTACAAGCTGTGGTTCCGGCCCGATGCGGCGCTCAAGACCTTCGTGGGCCGCGCCGACGTCGAGATCGACGTGCTCAAGCCGGTCGATGCGATCGTGGTCGCCGCGCACGATCTCAACTTCGCCAGGGGCCGCACCACGCTGCGCAAGGTGTCGAACCCGGGCGAGGCGATTCCGCTCACGCCCACGCCGCAGACGCTCGGCGACTTCGTGCAGCTGCGGATGAGCGACGGCCAGATCGCCAAGGGCAAGTACCTGCTGCACATGGAATGGGACGGCAAGATCCAGTTCTCCGACGCCGAGTACTGCCCGCCCGACGAGATGGCGCGCAACCCCTTCTGCTCGGCCGCGACCGGCATCTTCAAGGTCGGCCTCTCCACGCCCGAGGGCGTGAGCAGCGACGCGATCGTGACCCAGGGCGAGACCAACTTCGCGCGCCAGTGGTTCCCGGGCTGGGACGAGCCGGCCTTCCGCCATACCTTCGAGATCTCGGCCGAGGTGCCGGGCGACTGGAAGACGGTGTCGAACGCGGCGCAGATCGACTCGGTCAAGCTGCCCGACGGCTACCAGCGCGTCTCCTTCGAGCGCACCCCCTCGATGCCGATGTACCTGACCTTCTTCGGCGGCGGCAAGTTCGACATCCTGGCCGACACCTTCAAGAGCCCGCTCGACGGCAGCGAGATGCCGCTGCGCTGGTTCACGCCGCCGGGGCGCTCGAGCTGGGCCACGTTCGCGATGGACTGGACCAAGGTGGCGATGGACTACTACTACAACTACACCGGCATCCCGCTGCCGTTCAAGAAGTTCGACACCGTCGCGGCCAACGACAGCTACGACAACAAGCCCAACACCGGCTTCGGCGGCATGGAGAACTGGGGCTCGATCTTCGAGTTCGCCGACCGCGTGCTGACCAAGCCGGGCGACAAGCCCACGCTCTACTCGGTGACGGTGGTCACGCACGAGATCGCGCACCAGTGGTTCGGCGACCTGGTCACGCTCGACTGGTGGGACAACGTGTGGCTGAACGAATCGTTCGCGCGCTGGTTCGACCGCCGCACCACGATCAAATTCCATCCCGACTACTACAGCTTCTCGGACTACGTGCTCGACAAGCATGCGGTGGTGGTGGCCGACCTGAAGAACACCGCGGTGCCGGTGCAGCGCAACCTCAACGACGCGGGCTCGTTCGGCTTCATCAGCCCGTCGATCTTCGTCTACAACAAGGGCAGCCACGTGCTCGAGATGATCCAGAACTACATCGGCGAGGAGGCGATGCAGAAGGGCCTGCAGATCTATCTCAAGGACTATGCCTTCGGCAACGTCACGCCCACGCGGCTGTGGACCTCGCTCGAGAAGGCGAGCGGCGGCAAGCGCGTGGCCGACATCGGCGACAGCTTCATCCGCCAGACGGGCGTGCCGCTGCTGACGGTGGATGCGCAGTGCGCGGGCGACCGCACCTACGTGTCGATCAGCCAGGAGCCGTTCCCGAACCAGAATGCCTTCCCGGCCTCCTCGTGGACCATCCCGGTCACGCTGGCCTATGGCGACGCGATGCAGGAGCGCAAGACCTTCGTGATGGCGTCGAGCACCACGCAGGTGGAGCTGCCCGGCTGCACCGCGGTGCTCGCCGGACCGACCGGGCAGGACTACTACGTGAGCAACTACAGCACGCAGTCGTGGAGCGAGCTGCTCGCCAAGGCGCAGAACTTCGCCGACAACAAGCCGCTGCTGCTCAACATCGAGCGCGACGCCTTCCGGCTGCTGTCGGTGGGCCGCATCACGCAGGCGCAGTACGACGAGATCAAGAACATCGTCAACCTGCCGGCCGCGCTGCTCGCCAAGACCGAGGCGAGCGAGCAGAAGACGCTGGCGGTGGCCGCGGGCGCGAAGGAGGAATACCCGCATGCGCTGCGCTACCAGGGCAGCCTGAAGCTGCGCCAGAACCAGAAGCGCTGAACGGAGCCGCCATGACCATGAAGAACTCGCTGAAGAAGGTCCGCGCGGCCGCCGCTTGCGCCGCGCTCTCGTCGCTGCTGCTGGCCGGCTGCGGCCCGGGCCCCGGGCCCGAGGCCGAGCTGGTCGGCGTCTACGCGGTGAGGAAGGAGGGCGACGGCACGCTGCGCGAGCTCGTGAAGATCGAGCGCCAGGGCGGGCGCTACGTGCTGCGCGACAAGGTGCGCACGCCCGACTGGAGCGCGCCGAAGATGCAGCTGCAGCCCGTGACGCGCGAAGGCTGGCGGCGCATCACCACCGACAGCGGCGACACGCCCTTCGTCGGCGTGTCGAGCGAGCAGCTCGCGGTCTTCAAGGTGCCGCCGGGCTGGGAGAAGAACGGGTTCCGCACCGGGACCGGCTACTTCCTCGTCTACTCGCGCGGGCCGGTCGAGGCCCACAAGCTGTAGCCCCGCCACCGGCCGCGGGGCGACCCGCGGCCGGATTTCCTACGAGAACAGGGGAGAGGCGCCCACCGGCGCCGGCGGGCTTTCGCGTAGGCTCGGCGAAGTTCCGCCTTCCCCGTTTCATGACGACCCCTCCGATCGCCATCGCCGAGGTGCTGCGCCCGCTGCGCGCCGCCACCCACGAACTCCACGAACGCCTGGACCGCCGTCTGCCGATCGCCCGCGAGGATGCGACGCTGGCCGACTACGCGGCGCACCTGCGCGCCCTGCGGCCCTGGCTGCAGTCGCTGCGCGAGGCGCTGGCCGCCCCCGGGCTGCCCGGGCTCGACCGCGCCGCGGCGCGCGCCGACCGCCGCCTTGCGGCGCTGGTGCTCGACCTCGACGACCTCGACGACATCGGCGCCCGCCTCGACGGCACTGCGCCGGCCCGCGGTGCCGACGCGTCGCCGGGGCTCGCGCAGGAAGCCGCGCGCACGCCGGCCTTCGCCTGGGGCCTGGCCTACGTGCTCGAAGGCTCGCAGCTCGGCGGCGCGGCGATGCACAAGCGGCTCGGCCCGCGCTTCGCGCCGCATCCGATGCGCTATTTCCAGCCGCCCGGCGCGCCCGGCAGCATGGCCGCGCAATGGAAGGACTTCGTGAGCCAGCTCGGCGCCGCGCTGGCCGACACGGCCTCGGTCGAGGCCGCCCGGCGCGGCGCGGTCGCCGGCTTTCGCAGCCTCCTGCCGCGCTTCGGCCTGTAGGAAGCGGCCGTGTCCCCGACCCCCGCCTCCCCATCCGCCGTCCCGCCCGCCGCGCACGCGCTGCAGCCGCCCGCGGTCGACCTGTCCTCCTGCGAGCTCGAGCCGATCCGCGTGCCGGGCTCGATCCAGCCGCACGGCCGCATGCTGGTGCTCGCGCCCGACGACATGGCCCTCGTGGCCTGGAGTGCCAACTGGCCCGGCGACCGGCTCGCGGCCGCGCGCGAGATGCTGCGCGGCCTCGCGCTGCCCGCGCTCGAACCGGGCGCTTCGCCGGTGTCGCTGGGCGCGCTCGACGTGGCGGGCGAGGCCTTCGACGTGGCCGCGCACCGCAGCGAGCGCCATCTGTTCGTCGAGTTCGAGGCCACGCGCCCCGCGGCCGGCTACGACGCGCCGATCTACTCGCTCGGCCGCGTCTTCCTGCCGCGGCTGCAGGAGGCCGCCACGCTGGAGCAGCTCGCGCAATGCGCCGCGGCCGAGATGAAGCGGCTCACCGGCTTCGGCCGCTGCCTGGTCTACCGCTTCGATGCCGACGGCCACGGCGAGGTGCTGGCCGAGGAGGCCGACCCCGGCTACGACAGCTACGTCGGCCACCGCTTCCCGGCCGCCGACATTCCGCCGCAGGCGCGTGCGCTCTACCTGGTCAACCACTTCCGGCTCATCGCCGACGCGAACTACGTGCCGGTGCCGCTGTGCGCGGCCGACCCGGCGCTCACCGCGGCCGACCTCGACCTGTCGCAGGCGCAGCTGCGCAGCGTCTCGCCGATCCACCTCGAGTACATGCGCAACATGGGCACGCTGGCCTCCATGTCGGTCTCGATCGTGATCGACGGCCGGCTCTGGGGGCTGATCTCCTGCCACGACCATGCGCCGCGCTTCCTCGACACCGGCACCCGGCTGGCCTGCGAGCACCTGGGCCAGCTGCTGTCGCTGCAGATCCAGTCGAAGGAAAGCAACATCGCCGTGGCCGAGCGGCTCGAACTGCGCCAGCTCACGCTGCAGATCGTCTCGCACCTGGCCGACAGCGACGCCACGCTGCAGCGGCTGGTGGCCGAGTCCTCGCTGATGCTGCGGCTCGCGCGCGCCAGCGGCGCGGCCGTGGTGCTCGACGACGAGGTCTGGAGCGTGGGTGACGTGCCGGCGCGCGCGCAGGTGCTGGAGATGGCCGACTGGATCGCCGGCCTCGGCGTGGAGGTCTACGAGAGCAGCACGCTGCTCACGCACTTCGCGCCGGCCGCCGAGTTCCGCGAGGTCGCGGCGGGCGTGCTCGCGATCTCGATCTCGCAGGTGCACCGGCACCTGATCCTCTGGTTCCGCCCCGAGGTCGTGCAGACCATCCAGTGGGCCGGCGATCCGAAGAAGCCGAAGGCCGCCGCCAGCGGCCGCATCCATCCGCGGCGCAGCTTCGCGAGCTGGGTCGAGGAGGTGCGCGGCCGCTCGGTGCCCTGGTCGCCGGCCGAGGTGGCCGTGGCCGGCGAGCTGCGGCAGGCGCTGATCGGCGTGGTGCTGCGCCGCGCCGAGGAACTGGCGGCCGTGGCCACCGAACTCGGCCGCGTCAACAAGGAGCTCGAGGCCTTCTCGTACACCGTCTCGCACGACCTGCGCGCGCCGATGCGGCACATCGCGGGCTACGTCGACCTGGTGGCGCAGACCGAGGGCCGGCAGCTCAGCGAGCGCGCCCACCGCTACCTCGGCCACGTGAAGGACGCGGCGGCCTTCGCGGGGCAGATGGTCGATGCGCTGCTGGACTTCTCGCGCATGGGGCGCGCCGCGCTCAAGCGGCGCATGGTGGACACCGGCTCGCTGGTCGAGGGACTGGTGCGCGAGCTCGGGCGCATCGAGCCTTCGCGGCGCGTGGAGTGGCAGATCGACCCCGAGCTGCCCGCGCTGCATGCCGATCCGCTGCTGCTGCAGGTGGCGGTGCGCAACCTGCTCGCCAACGCCGTCAAGTACTCGCGCACGCGCGATCCGCAGCGCATCGCGGTGCGCGCGATCCACGGCGACCTGGGCAGCGGGCTGGAGGTCGAGGACAACGGCGTGGGCTTCCAGATGAAGTACGTCGACAAGCTGTTCGGCGTGTTCCAGCGGCTGCACCAGGCCGAGGAATTCGAGGGCACGGGCATCGGCCTGGCCAACGTGAAGCGGATCGTCGAGCGCCACGGCGGCAGGGTCTGGGCCAAGGGGGCGACGGGCGAGGGTGCGACCTTCGGCTTCGTCCTGCCGCACGTGGAGCCGGGCAGCGACAACGCGGCGGGCACGCCGCAGCACAACGGAGAAGGACATGCTTAAGCCGATCCTGCTCGTCGAGGACGACAAGCGAGACCTGGAACTCACCCTGATCGCGCTCGAGCGCAGCCAGCTCGCGAACGACGTGATCGTGCTGCGCGACGGCGCGCAGGCGCTCGACTACCTGCGCCGCGAGGGCGAGTACGCCCGGCGGCCCGAAGGCAACCCGGCCGTGATCCTGCTCGACCTCAAGCTGCCCAAGGTCACGGGCCTGGAGGTGCTGCAGGCGGTGCGCGCCGACGTGGCGCTGCGCAGCATCCCGGTGGTCATGCTGACCTCGTCGCAGGAGGAATCGGACGTGCTGCGCAGCTACGAACTCGGGGTCAACGCCTACGTGGTCAAGCCCGTGGCCTTCGACCAGTTCGTCTCGGCGATCGCCGAGCTCGGCGTCTTCTGGGCCGTGCTGAACGAGCCGCCGCCCGGCTCGCTGAAGGCCGCGCGCCGACATGAATGAGCGGGAGCCCGCGGACGCGGCGGCCGATGCGATCGACGTGCTCATCGTCGAGGACTCGCGCTTCGACGTCGAGCTGCTGACCGAGGCGCTCTCGACCGCGCTGCCCGCGTCGCGCACGCACGTCGTGCGCGACGAGCACGGCCTGACCGCGGCGCTGGTCGAGGGCCGCTATGCGCTGATCCTGTCGGACTACGAGCTGCCGGGCTTCTCGGGCGAGGAGGCGCTGGAGATCGCGCGGCGGCTCGCGCCCGAGACGCCCTTCATCTTCGTCTCGGGCGTGATCGGCGAGGACAACGCGGTCGAGCTGCTGCGCCGCGGCGCGGTCGACTACGTGAGCAAGGGACGGCTCGCGCGCCTGCCGCTGGTGCTGGACCGCGCGCTCAAGGAAGCCGCCGACCGGCGCGCGAAGCGGGTGGCCGAGTTCCAGCTCCAGGTGGCGAGCGAGGCCTTCCGCGAGGCGGAGTCGCGCCGGCTCGCGCTGATGGAACTGGGCGACCGGATCCGCGACATCGACGATCCGGGCGAGATCGCCTACGTGGCCTCGACCATGCTGGGCCAGCGCCTGGGCGTGGACCGCGCGGGCTACGGGCTGGTGGACAAGGTGGCCGAAACCATCGTGATCGAGCGCGACTGGACCGCGCCCGGCGTGGCCAGCCTCGCGGGCCTGCTGCATTTCCGCGACTACGGCTCCTACATCGAGGACCTGCGGCGCGGCCTGACCGTGGCCTTCGCCGATGCGCGCACCGACCCGCGCACGCGCGACAACGCAGACGCGCTCGACGCCATCACCGCGCGCGCGGTGGTCAACATGCCGCTGACCGAGCGCGGCGGCCTGGTGGGGCTGCTGTACCTGAACCACGGCCAGGTGCGCCACTGGACGCGCGACGAGCTCGACTTCGTGCGCGAGACCGGCGAACGCGTGCGCTCGGCCATCGCGCGGCGCGAGGCGCAGATCGAGCTCGAGGCCTTCGCCGAATCGCTGGAGCGCCAGGTCGAGGAGCGCGCGGCCGAACTCGAGGCCGCGCGCGACCAGCTGCGCCAGAGCCAGAAGCTCGAGGCCGTGGGCCAGCTCACCGGCGGTCTCGCGCACGACTTCAACAACCTGCTGGCCGCCATCAGCGGCAGCCTGGAACTGATGCAGCGGCGCGGGCTCGACGGCCAGCGCAGCGAGATGGAGCGCTACATCGGCGTGGCCCAGGGCGCGGTCAAGCGCGCGGCCGCGCTCACGCACAGGCTGCTCGCGTTCTCGCGGCGGCAGACGCTGGAGCCCAAGCCACTCAACCCCAACCGGCTCGTGGCCGGCATGGAGGAACTGCTGCGGCGCACGCTCGGCCCGCAGATCGCGCTCGAGGTGGTGGCGGCGGTGGGCCTGTGGAACGTGCATGCCGACCCGAGCCAGCTCGAGAACGCGCTGCTCAACCTCTGCATCAATGCGCGCGACGCCATGCCCGAAGGCGGCAAGCTGGTGATCGAGACCGCCAACCGCTGGATCGACGCGCGCACCGCGCAGGAGCGCGACATGCCGATGGGGCGCTACGTCTCGCTCACCGTCAGCGACAACGGCGTGGGCATGGCGCCCGAGGTGGCGGCGCGCGCCTTTGATCCCTTCTTCACGACCAAGCCGATCGGCATGGGCACCGGCCTCGGGCTGTCGATGATCTACGGCTTCGCGAAGCAGTCGGGCGGCCAGGTGCGCATCTATTCGGAGCTCGGCCGCGGCACGGCGGTCAGCATCTACCTGCCGCGCCACGACGCGCAGGAGGAAGCCGCGAGCGAACCGGCCGAGGCCACGCTCGCGCCACGCGCCGACCAGGGCGACACGGTGCTGGTGGTGGACGACGAGCCCGCGCTGCGCATGATCATCGCCGAGGTGATGCGCGGCCTGGGCTACGCCACGCTCGAGGCCGGCGACGGCGCGGCGGCGCTGCGCATCCTGCAGGCGCCGCGCCAGCGCATCGACCTGCTCGTGACCGACGTGGGCCTGCCCGGCGGCATGAACGGCCGCCAGGTGGCGGACGCGGCGCGCAGCGCGCGGCCCGGGCTCAAGGTGCTGTTCATCACGGGCTATGCCGAGAACGCGGTGCTGAGCCACGGCCACCTCGACCCGGGCATGCACGTGATGACCAAGCCCTTCGAGATGGACATGCTCGCGCGGCGCGTCAAGGCGCTGATCGAGGCGGGGCCCTAGGCAGGGCCGCCGGCGCCCTCAGCGTGCCGCGATCGGCTCCAGGCCGGTCTTCGCGATGGTCGGCGCGGCCTCGGGCGACTGCAGGTAGCGGATCAATTGGCGCGCCGCCTCGGGCTGCTTCGAGGCGGTCGCGATGCCGGCCGAGAACACCGTCACGCGCTGCACCTCGGCCGGCAGCGGACCGATGTAGTCGATGCCCTCGATCGGCAGCAGCTCGCTGACCTGCTGCAGGCCGAGCGCCGCGTCGCCGCGCGCCACCACCGCACCCACGCGCTCGCTGAGGATGCGCTTGCTCTTCGGCTTGACCTCGGACTCGATGCCGAGCTTCTTGAGCAGCTCGGTCTCGTAGTAGGTGCCGCTCGCGCTGGCGGAGTAGGCGATCGAGGGCGCGGCCAGCAGCGTGCGCCTGAGCGCCTCGACGGTGCCGATGTCGGGCCGGGGCGCACCCTTCCTCACCGCGAAGCCGATCGACGAGCGCACCAGGTCGACCTGGCTGCCCGGCACCACCTTGCCCTGCGCGACCAGCGCATCGAGCGCGGGCCGCGCGAGGATCACCACGTCGGCCGGCTCGTTGCGCGCGAGGCGGCTCGGGATCGAATCCTGCGCATTGCCCATCGAGGCGCCGTAGGCGGTCTTGACCGTGCGCCCGCTCGCGCGCTCGAAGCCGGGGCGCAGGTCGTTGTAGGCCGCGGTGAAGCCGCCCGAGGTCATCACGTGCAGATCGCCGGCCGCGTGCTGGCCGCCGAGGCTGCCGCAGCCGGCCAGCACCGCCGCTGCGGCGAACAGCGCGGCGCGGCGGGTCAGGCGGGCGAGGGAGGGAGCGGGTGTGGTCGTCATGGTCTGGTGTCTCCTTGTGTGGTGCCGGCCACCTTAGGCCGCAAGGCTGTCAAAGGGCTTTCAGCCGCGTGGGGGTATTCACGGACCCGATGCGACCGGGCCGGCGCGGGGTAACGACTTTGGCCTACAAGGGCCCCCAAAGGGCGGTCCTAGCTTGCATTCATCGACAACAACCCAAGGAGATTCCGATGAAGCTCACGAAACGCATGGCCCCGACCGTGGTGGCCCTCCTGATGGGCGCCTGTGTCGCGCCGCTGGCCCTGGCCGCGGGTGGCGCTGGTGGTGGTGGCGGCGGCGGTGGCGGTGGTGCAGGGGGCGGCGGCAGCGGTGCGGGCAGCAGCGCCTCCGCCGGCGCGAACGGCAACGGCGCGGGCGCCTCGGGCAGCTCCAACGCTTCGGCCAATGCGGCCACCCCCGCCACCCCGGCCACGCCTGCGACACCCGCCACGGCCACGTCGCCCGCGACGCCGGCCACGCCTGCGACACCGGCCACGCCTTCGCCGCAGTCGTCCTCTTCGACCTCGTCCACCTCGACGATGTCGACCACGCCTGCGACGCCCGCGGTGCCGGCCTCGAAATCGTCGACCGGCAAGACCACGCCCGCGGTCCCGGCCACGCCGGGCAGCAAGCAGTAGCCGGCCGCAGGGCTCAGTCCAGCCGCCCGCTCGCCAGCGCGGCGGCCGCGGCCCGCGTCTCCACGCCGAGCTTCTCGAAGATGTGTTCGAGGTGCTTGTTCACGGTGCGCGGGCTGGTGCCGAGAATCTCGCCGATGTCGCGGTTGGTCTTGCCCTTGGCGAGCCACGAGAGCACTTCGGTCTCGCGCGGCGTGAGCGCGGCCTCGGCCAGCCGCGCCGAGGGGCCGCTGCCGGCCGCGCCGTCGCGCTGCAGCGCCAGCAGCAGCATGGTCTCGCCGAGCGCAGCGGCTCCGAGGTTGCGCACCGAGAGCCGGGTCCCGTCGGCTGTCGTGATGGCCGCGGCGGCGCCAGGCGCGAGCACGGGCTCGAGCGAGTCCGGCAGCAGCCCGCTCGCGGAGGGCACGCCCAGCGCCTGCAGCCAGCGCGCGGCCTGCGGCGAACGCCACGCGATGCGTCCGTGCGCATCGACGAACACCACGCCCATGCCGGCCACGTCGACCGCGTCGCGCGCCATGCGGGTGATGCGCGCGTTGCGCGCATGCGTGTGCAGCCGCGCGAGCACCTCCTGCGCGCGGATCGGCTTCACCACGTAGTCCACGCCGCCGCATTCGAAGCCCTCGACCACGTGCGAGGTCTCGGAGAGCCCGGTCATGAACAGCACCGGCACGTGCGCGAGCGCGGCATTGGCCTTGATGCGGCGGCAGGTCTCGAAGCCCGAGAGGCCGGGCATCATGCCGTCGAGCAGGATGGCGTCGGGCACCACCAGCTCGAGCCGCTGCAGCGCGGCCTCGCCGTCGCCGGCCACCAGCACGGTGTAGCCGCTGGCCTCGAGCGTGTCGCAGAGCATGCCGAGGCTGCTGGGCGCGTCGTCCACGACCAGCACCACGGGGCGTTCGCTGTCGTCAGGGTGTGAAGGTGTCGGCATCTTCGGTTTCGGCAAGGGTCTTGCGGAGGGCATCGAGGTCGAAGCGCGCGAGCATGCCGCGCAGCCAGGTGCAGCTCGCGGCCGCCGCGGGCGAGGCGGCCGCGAGCCGGTCCAGCGCCTGGTGCAGGCCGCGCACGTGGCCCATCTGCACCAGCCGCATCAGCTCGGCGCGGTCGTCTTCCGAGAGCGCGAGCCGCGGCGGCCGCGGGGCCGCATCGACGGACGGCGGCATCGCATCGGCGGCGGCCAGCCATTCGAGGCCGAGGTGGCGCTCGAGCGTGGCGATCAGCTCCGATTCGATGACCGGCTTGCCCACGAAGGCCTGGCAGCCGGCCGCGCGCAGCAGCTCGCCCTGGTTCTCGAACATGTTGGCCGAGACGATGATGATCGGGATGCCGTCGAAGCCCGCGGCGCGCACCTGCGCCGCGGTCTGCCAGCCGTCCATGTCGTCCATGCTGAGGTCGAGCAGGATCGCGGCCGGCAGGTGCTCGCGCAGGCTGTCGAGGCATTCGGTGCCGCTCGCGGCCTCGCGCACCTCGAAGCCCAGCGGCGCGAGCATGCCCGCGAGCATCTGGCGCTGCACCGGCTGGTCGTCGACAACGAGCAGCGTGCGCCGCGCGCCGAGGTAGCCCGAGACCGGCCGCCGGGTCTCGGCCTGCGGGCCCGGGTCGGCCACCTCGCGCAGGTAGACGCGCACGCTGAAGGTGCTGCCCGCGGGCGAGCTGGCCGCGAGCCGCAGCTCGCCGCCCATGAGCGAGGTCAGCAGGCCGGTGATGGTGAGGCCGAGCCCGGTGCCCGGCTCGCCGCGCCGGCGGCCCGCGGCGCCGCGCTCGAAGGGCAGGAAGATGCGCTGGTGGTCCTGCGGCGCCACGCCGATGCCGGTGTCGACCACGTCGAAGCGCAGCACCTCGCGCCGCGCGTCCACGTGCAGCGTGACCGTGCCGCTGTCGGTGAAGCGCACCGCGTTGGCCAGCAGGTTGATGAGGATCTGGCGCAGCCGCTTGGCGTCGGCATGCACCCAGGGCGGCAGCCGGCCGCTGCGCGTGTGGACAAAGGCCAGGCCCTTGTTCTCGGCCTGCGGGCGCACCATGTGGACCAGCTCGTCGAGGAAGGCCGGCAGCGCGAGCGGCGCCGGCTCGAGCTGCAGCCGGCCGGCCTCGATGCGCGCGAGGTCGAGCAGGCCGTCGATCAGGCCGAGCATGTGCTCGCCGCTGCGCTGGATGGTCTGCACCGCCTCGCGCGGCGGCGCCGCGGCCTCGCCCTTGAGCAGGATCTGCGAGTAGCCGAGGATGCTGTTCAGCGGCGTGCGCAGCTCGTGCGTCATGCCCGCGACGTAGCGGGTCTTGGCCTGGTTCGCGGCCTCGGCCGCTTCCTTGGCGGCCTGCAGCGCGGCATCGGTGCGCCGGTGCGCCTCGATCTCGACCGTGAGCAGGTGGTTGTGCCGGTTCGATTCCTCCTGCGCCATCTGCCGGCTCTCGCTGCCGAGCACGATCCACCAGGCCGCCACCGCGGCCACCAGCGACAGCAGCGCGAAGACCTTGAGGAAGGCATTGCGCAGTGCCGGGTCGAGCGCATCGGCGCCGACGATGGTCTCCTGCGCGTACACCACGCCCATCACGGTGGCGAGCAGCGCCACCAGCGAGGCGGCGACCATCAGGTAGTGCGCGACCCGGAAGTTGAGCCGGCCCGACAGCGCGGGCGGCAGCAGGGCGTCGAGCCAGCCGCTCATCTGCTCGGCCGCGCGCGAATCGGTCTTGCAGCGGTCGTGGCAGCGCGATTCGAGCGTGCAGCACAGCGAGCAGATCGGCGCGCTGTAGGCCGGGCAGTGCGCCATGTCCTCCGACTCGAAGCTGTTGTCGCAGACCGAACACTTGACGAGCTGGCCCGGCGTCCAGCGCTGCAGGTCGGTGCGCGCGAGGTAGTAGCGCCCGCGCGTGCGCCAGGCCAGCAGCGGCGACACCGCGAGCGCGGTGGCGAGCGCGATGAACGGCGAGAACGCGCGTGCCGCATGCCCGAGCAGGCCGGAGTAGGCCAGCATCGCGAAGGCGGCCGCCACCAGCATCGCGCCCAGGCCCACCGGGTTGATGTCGTAGAGGTGCGCGCGCTTGAACTCGACCGCCTTCGGGCTCCAGCCCAGCGGCTTGTTGATGACCAGGTCGGCCACCAGCGCGCCGACCCAGGCGATCGCGATGTTGCTGTAGAAGCCCAGCACATGCTCCAGCGCCGCGAACACGCCGAGCGTCATCAGCAGGATGGCGATCACCACGTTGAACACCAGCCACACCACGCGCCCCGGATGGCTGTGGGTGAGCCGCGCGAAGAAGTTCGACCAGGCGAGCGAGCCGGCATAGGCGTTCGTGAGGTTGATCTTCATCTGCGACACCACCACGAACAGCACCGTGACGCCGAGCACCCAGGCGGGGTCGCGCAGCACGTAGGAGAAGCCCGTGAGGTACATCTGCGTCGGCTCGACCGCATGCGCGGGCGGTATCTCGTGCTGCAGCGCCAGGAAGGCCAGGAAGGCGCCGCCCATCATCTTGAGCATGCCGGGCACGATCCAGCCCGGGCCCGCGACCAGCACCGCGCTCCACCAGCGCACGCGGTTGGCGGCGGTCTTCTCGGGCAGGAAGCGCAGGTAGTCCACCTGCTCGCCGATCTGCACCACGAGCGAGAAGGCCACGGTGGCGGCGGCGCCGAACAGCAGCGGGTCGAAGCCGCTGCTGTCGGCGCTGCGTCCGATCAGGCCGGTGAAGTCGGCGTACAGCGCGGGCTGCTTCACGAGCACCGCGACGAAGGGGCAGACGAACAGCACGATCCAGATCGGCTGCGTCCACAGCTGCAGCCCCGAGATCAGCGTGATGCCGCGCGCCACCAGCGGAATGATCACGATCGAGGACACCAGGTAGAGCAGCCACAGCGGCCAGTCCAGGTACATCTGCAGCGCGAGCGCGAGGATCGCGGCCTCGAGCGCGAAGAAGATGAAGGTGAAGCTCGCGTAGATCAGCGAGGTGAGCGTCGAGCCCAGGTAGCCGAAGCCGGCGCCGCGCGTGAGCAGGTCCATGTCCACGCCGTGGCGCGCTGCGTAGTAGGAGATCGGCAGCCCGGTGAAGAAGGTGACGAGGCCCACCACCAGGATCGCCCAGAGCGCATTCCAGAAGCCGTAGCTCAGTGCGATCGCGCCGCCGATGGCCTCCAGCGCCAGGAAGGAGGTGGCGCCGAAGGCCGCGTTGGCGACGCGGAACTCCGACCACTTGCGGAAGCTGCGCGGCGTGTAGCGCAGCGCGTAGTCCTCCAGCGTCTCGTTCGCGACCCAGGCGTTGTAGTCGCGGCGGATGCGGAAGATCTTCTGTCCGGAGACGGAGGGCATGGCGGTTTCTCGCGGCGGCGGGGATGGCATGCGGCAGCAGAGCAAGAAGCGCTCCCTGTGCCCGCTCCGGACCGCGCCGGCCTGCGAGTGTGCGGCCCGCGCGCGCTTCTGCTGCTACGTTGAATGACGTATTCGCGCCGGCGCCACTGATTTCTAAAGTTCCAGCCATGGTGCTCGGGGCACCGTCCGATGCACTGCGATGGTGCGCGGTCCACCCGCTGTTCTTCAACCTGCTGGAGCTTCCTGATGTCGCGTGATTCCGATCCTTCCCTCGATGCCCTCGCATTGCGCCGCCGCCGCCTGCTGCAGGGCGCGGCCGCACTGCCGGTGATGGGCCTGAGCGGCCTGAGCTTCGGCCAGGGCCAGTTCCCCACGGCCAAGGTCAACACCACCAAGCTCGCGGTGACCGACACCGAGGTCACGGTGGGCCAGCTGCATTCGTCCACCGGCACCATGGCGATCTCGGAGACCGGCTCGATCCAGGCCGAGCAGCTCGCGATCGACCAGATCAACGCGATGGGCGGCATCCTCGGCCGCAAGATCAAGGTCATCAAGGAGGACGGCGCCTCCGACTGGCCCACCTTCGCCGAGAAGTCGAAGAAGCTGCTGGTCAACGACAAGGTCGCGGCCGTGTTCGGCTGCTGGACCAGCGCCTCGCGCAAGGCCGTGCTGCCGGTGTTCGAGAAGGAGAACGGCCTGCTGTACTACCCGACCTTCTACGAGGGCCTCGAGCAGAGCAAGAACGTGATCTACACCGGCCAGGAGGCCACGCAGCAGATCATCTGGGGCCTGGACTGGGGCGCCAAGGAGAAGAAGGCGAAGACCTTCTTCCTCGTGGGCTCCGACTACATCTGGCCGCGCACCTCGATGAAGATCGCGCGCAAGCACATCGAGAACTTCCAGAAGGGCACGGTCAAGGGCGAGGAGTACTACCCGCTGGGCCACACCAACTTCAACTCGCTGATCAACAAGATCAAGGTCGCGAAGCCCGACTGCATCTTCGCGGCGGTGGTGGGCGGCTCGAACGTGGCGTTCTACAAGCAGCTCAAGGCCGCGGGCATCACGGGCGACAAGCAGTTCCTGCTGACGCTGGCCGTGACCGAGGACGAGATGACCGGCGTGGGCGGCGAGAACTTCGCGGGCTTCTATTCGTCGATGAAGTACTTCCAGTCGCTGGACAACCCGAACAACAAGAAGTTCGTCGAGGCCTTCAAGGCCAAGTACGGCAAGGATGCGGTTGATCGGCGACGTCACGCAGGCGGGCTACCTCGGCCCCTGGCTCTGGAAGGCCGCGGTCGAGAAGGCCGGCAGCTTCGACGTCGACAAGGTGGTGGCCGGCTCGCCGGGCATCGAGCTCAAGACCGCGCCCGAAGGCTACGTGAAGCTCGATGCGAACCACCACCTGTGGAGCAAGGCGCGCATCGGGCAGGGGCAGCCGGACGGCAGCTTCAAGGTGGTGGCGGAGTCGAGCGAGCTGATCAAGCCGGATCCGTTCCCCAAGGGCTACCAGTGACCTTTTCTCCCTCCCCCGCTGGGGGAGGGCAGGGGTGGGGGCAAGCGACGCTTCCATCGTCACCGCCGCATGCCCCCATCCCGACCTTCCCCCAGAGGGGGAAGGAGCCAGAAAACCAGCAACGGACATCGCCATGACGCTCTCGGACATGTGGAACATCGGCCTGATGCAGGGCTTCGCGGGGCTCAGCCTCTTCGCGGTGCTGCTGCTCATGGGCCTGGGCCTCGCGATCATCTTCGGCCAGATGGGCGTGATCAACATGGCGCATGGCGAGTTCATGACCATCGGGGCCTATTCGATCTACCTCGCGGCGCAGGTGACCGAGCGGCTCTCGCCGGCCTGGATGCCGTACTACTTCCCGGTTGCGATCGCGCTGGCCTTCGTGTTCGCCTTCGTGGTCGGCTGGATTGTCGAATGGCTGCTGATCCGGCACCTGTACCGCCGGCCGCTCGACACGCTGCTCGCCACCTGGGGCGTGAGCCTGGGGCTGCAGCAGGTCTTCCGCACCTTCATCGGGCCGAAGGAGGTGAGCCCCACGCTGCCCGACTGGCTCATGGGGTCGTGGACGCCGCACGAAGGCCTGGACATCCCGATCAACGGCCTGTTCGTGCTCGCGCTCACGGCATTGGCCACGCTCGGCGTGCTGCTCGCGCTGCACAAGAGCCGCTGGGGCCTCAGGGTGCGCGCCACGGTCGCCAACCGCACCATGGCCAACGCCACCGGCATCGACACGAAGAAGACCGACCGCCTGACCTTCGCCATCGGCTGTGGCATCGCGGGCGTGGCGGGCGCGGCCTTCACCACCATCGGCTCGACCGGGCCGACCTCGGGCTCGCTCTACATCGTCGATGCCTTTCTGGTCGTGACCTTCGGCGGCGCCGCGAGCCTGCTGGGCACCGTGGTCTCGGCCTTCGGCATCGCGCAGACGCAATCGGTGTCGGAGTTCTTCATGACCGGCTCGATGGCCAAGGTGCTGACGCTCTCGCTGATCGTGCTGATCCTCATGCTGCGTCCCCAGGGCCTGTTCGCCGTGAAAGTCCGCCGTTGAAAACGTCACCCTCCTGGAGAACCCACCGATGAATTTCATCAAGGCCTCGATCCGGCGCTACCAGCTCGGCAGCCTGTTGCTGCTGGTGCTGCTGCTCGCGGTGGTGCTGCCGCTCACGCTCGACATCTTCCGCCTCAACCTGGTGGGCAAGTACCTCACCTATGCCTTCGTCGCCGTCGGCCTGGTGATGGTGTGGGGCTACGGCGGCGTGCTGAGCCTGGGGCAGGGCGTTTTCTTCGGCATCGGCGGCTACGCGATGGCGATGTTCCTCAAGCTCGAGGCCTCCGATCCCGTGTCCACGAAGATCCAGACCACGCCCGGCATCCCGGACTTCATGGACTGGAACCAGATCACCGAGCTCCCTGCGCTGTGGCTGCCCTTCCGGAGCCTGCCGCTGAGCCTCGCGCTGGTGGTGCTGGCGCCGATGGCGCTCGCCTGGCTGATCAGCTTCGCGATGTTCAAGCGCCGCGTGGGCGGCGTGTACTTCGCGATCATCACGCAGGCGGTGGCGCTGATCCTCACGGTGCTGATCATCGGCCAGCAGGGCTACACCGGCGGCGTGAACGGCATGACCGACCTGAAGACGATGCTGGGCTGGGACACGCGCACCGACGGCGCGAAGTACGTCCTCTACTACGTCTGCGTGGGGCTGCTGGTGGCGAGCATCGTGCTGTGCCGCTGGATCCAGACCAGCAAGCTCGGCACGCTGCTGCTCGCGATGCGCGACAAGGAGGACCGGGTGCGCTTCTCGGGCTACGACGTGTCGAACTTCAAGGTCTTCACCTTCTGCCTGGCGGCGGCGCTCTCGGGCATCGGCGGCGCGCTGTTCGCGCTGCAGGTGGGCTTCATGTCGCCGAGCTTCGTGGGCATCGTGCCCTCGATCGAGATGGTGATCTTCTGCGCCGTGGGCGGGCGCATGAGCCTGGTCGGCGCGGTCTACGGCGCGCTGCTGGTGAACGCGGGCAAGACGCTGTTCTCCGAGAGCTTTCCGGACCTGTGGCTGTTCCTGATGGCTGCGCTCTTCATCGGCGTGACGATGGCCTTCCCGATGGGCCTGGCCGGCCTGTGGGACGAGAAGATCCGGCCGTGGTGGAAGGCGCGCCGCCAGGCGCTGCGCGACGCCGCGGTGAAGCCGCCGCCCGCCGCGCATGCGCCGGCGCCCGTGGTCGAACCCCAGCTGCCCGACGGTGTCGGCAGCCAGCGCGCCTGACCGCCGGAGCACAGCCATGAGCAATACCGACTTCGCGCTCGCGGTGGAAGACCTGAGCGTTTCCTTCGACGGTTTCAAGGCGATCGACGACCTGACGCTCTACATCGACCGCAACGAGCTGCGCGTGATCATCGGGCCCAACGGCGCCGGCAAGACCACGCTGCTCGACCTGATCTGCGGCAAGACGCGCGCGAGCGCGGGCAGCATCAAGTTCAAGAACACCGAACTCACGCGCATGGCCGAGCACAAGCGCGTGCGGCTCGGCATCGGGCGCAAGTTCCAGACCCCGTCGATCTACGAGAACCTGAGCGTGTTCCAGAACCTCGAGGTGTCGTTCCCGAAGGGCCGCTCGGTCCTGGGCGCGCTGGCGTTCCGCTGCGACGACGAGGTGAAGGCCAGGGTGCATGCGGTGGCCGCGGACATCGGCCTGGGCGACCGCCTGGGCACCGAAGCCGGGCTCCTGAGCCACGGGCAGAAGCAGTGGCTGGAGATCGGCATGCTGCTGATGCAGGAGCCCGAGCTGCTGATGCTCGACGAGCCGATCGCCGGCATGAGCGCGCGCGAACGCGAGCTCACGGCCGAGCTGCTCAAGCGCATCTGCCGCAACCGCGCGGTCATCGTGATCGAGCACGACATGGCTTTCGTGAAGCAGATCGCGCACAAGGTCACGGTGATGCACCAGGGAAGGATCCTGGCCGAAGGGCCGATGGAGAAGGTGCAGGCCGATCCGAAGGTCATCGATGTGTACCTGGGGCACTGAACCATGAGCAACATCATGCTGAAAGTCACCGACCTCCACGTCGCCTACGGCCAGAGCGAAGCGCTGCACGGCATTTCGTTCGAGGGCCGTGCCAACGAGACCGTGGCCATCATGGGCCGCAACGGCATGGGCAAGACCACGCTGTTCAAGAGCCTGATGGGCGTGCTGCCGCTCAGGAGCGGGCGCATCGAGGTCGCGGGGCAGGATGTGTCGCGCGACGAGAGCTTCCGCCGCGTGGCCAAGGGCATCGCCTACGTGCCGCAGGGGCGCATGATCTTTCCGGCGCTCACGGTCGAGGAGAACATCCAGACCGGCCTGGAGAATTCCGCCACGCGCCGCATTCCCGACGAGATCTACGCGCTGTTCCCGGTGCTGTGGGACATGAAGCGCCGCAAGGGCGGCAATCTCTCGGGCGGCCAGCAGCAGCAGCTCGCGATCGCGCGCGCGCTCGTCACCGACCCCAAGGTGCTGCTGCTCGACGAGCCCACCGAGGGCATCCAGCCTTCGATCATCAAGGACATCGCCAAGGCGCTCAACGAGATCCGCAAGCTGCGCGGCATCACCATCGTCGTGTCCGAGCAGGTGCTCAGCTTCGCGCTCGACGTGGCCGACCGGCTGTTCGTGATCGAAGGCGGCCGGCTCGTGCACGAGACCGCGCGCGACAAGACCGACGTCGAGCGCATCAAGGCCTATCTCTCCGTCTGACCTCCGTCCGATTCCCGTTTCACCACAACCCAGGAGCCACTGCCCATGACCGACACCCTGATCAAGGTCGACCTGACCCGCCCGCCGACCGAGAACGAGATGATCCACAACCGCTGGCATCCCGACATCCCGATGGCCTGCTGGGTCGACCCGGGCGATGACTTCATCCTCGAGACCTTCGACTGGACCGGCGGCTTCATCAAGAACAACGACAGCGCCGACGACGTGCGCGACATCGACCTGAGTACGGTGCACTACCTCTCGGGCCCGGTGGGCGTGAAGGGCGCCGAGCCCGGCGACCTGCTGGTGGTGGACCTGCTCGACATCGGCGCCAAGCCCGACAGCCTCTGGGGCTTCAACGGCTTCTTCTCGAAGAAGAACGGCGGCGGCTTCCTGACCGATCACTTCCCCGAGGCGCAGAAATCGATCTGGGACTTCAAGGGCATGTTCACGAGTTCGCGCCACGTGCCGGGCGTCAACTTCGCGGGGCTGATCCATCCCGGCCTGATCGGCTGCCTTCCCGACAAGCCGATGCTCGAGATGTGGAACGCGCGCGAGAAGGCGCTGATCGCCACCGACCCCGAGCGCGTGCCCGGCCTCGCCAACCCGCCCTTCGCGGGCACCGCGCACATGGGCAAGATGACCGGCGAGGCGAGGGCGAAGGCCGCGACCGAGGGCGCGCGCACCGTGCCGCCGCGCGAGCACGGCGGCAACTGCGACATCAAGGACCTGTCGCGCGGCGCGAAGGTGTTCTTCCCGGTCTACGTCGACGGCGCGGGCCTCAGCGTGGGCGACCTGCACTTCAGCCAGGGCGACGGCGAGATCACCTTCTGCGGCGCGATCGAGATGGCGGGCTGGGTGCACATGCGGGTGACGCTGATCAAGGGCGGCATGGCCAAGTACGGCATCAGGAATCCGATCTTCAAGCCGAGCCCGATCACGCCGCAGTACAACGACTACCTGATCTTCGAAGGCATCTCGGTCGACGAGAGCGGCAGGCAGCACTACCTCGACGTGAACGTGGCCTACCGCCAGGCCTGCCTCAACGCCATCGAGTACCTGAAGAAGTTCGGCTACTCGGGCGCGCAGGCCTATTCGATCCTCGGCACCGCGCCGGTGCAGGGCCACATCAGCGGCGTGGTCGACGTGCCGAATTCCTGCGCCACGCTGTGGCTGCCCACGGGCATCTTCGACTTCGACATCAACCCGAGCGCGGCAGGCCCGGTGAAGATGATCGACGGCAGCATCCAGATGCCGCTGTCGCACGACCTGCGCTGAAGGACCCCGCGCGATGCCCACCTACGACTACGCCTGCGGCCGGTGCGGCGGCTTCGAGGCGCTGCGGCCTTCTGGCCTGCGCGACGAACCCGCCGTCTGCCCCGACTGCGGCGCGGCCGCGCCGCGCGTGCTCACGGCCGCGCCGCGGCTGGCGCTGATGGCCTCCGACACGCGCCGCGCGATGGCGACCAACGAGCGCGCGCGCCACGAGCCCGCGAGTTCGCGCGACTATGCGCGGCTGCGGCATCCGGCGGGCTGCGGCTGCTGCTCGTCCGCGTCCGGCAGCGGGCGGCGCGGCGCCACCGTGACGGCCGCGAACGGCGCCAAGGCGGCGCCGTCGCGGCGGCCGTGGATGATTTCTCACTGATCTTCAGGCGCGCCCGCCGGGGCCGCATTGTTTCAATCCCGTGAACGCCGCGATTCTTTTTGCGGCGTTTTTTCGAGGGTGTTCAGGATCAAACTTCTCCTCACCAACCAACCGATTGAAGGAGATTGAAATGAATGCCTCGAAGATCCTCGCCGCTGCGGCCCTCTCGCTCCTCGCCGCCGCCGGCGCCCAAGCCGAAACCTACGAAGGCGTGATGTCCGTGAACTCGGGCATCTCGCGCGCCGAAGTCGCACCGCAGGCCGTGGCCGCCGCACGTGCCGGCAACGAGTACAGCGAAGCCTCTGCCGCCGGCGCCCAGCGCTTCACCTCGACCGCCGACCGCTCGGTGATCCAGGCCGAAGCCGTGGCCAAGGCACACGACCCGCTCGCGAGCCTCGACCGCCGCGCCTTCTACCGCGACGAAGTGCCGCAAGCCTACAAGAAGCCCAGCGTGTCGTTCACGCGCCAAGCCGGCCTCTAAGCCCTTCGCGCACCGCGCGCAGGCCCTCCCGCCCCATGGCCGGAGGGCTTTGTGCTTCGAGGGAATCCGTCGACCCTGGACCGGCTCGACCACCGTCGGCACGAGTCGGCGCCGGTGCGTAGCTTGAGCAGTTCGCCCTCGACGTGCGGCGTGCTGCTGGTGCCGGCATTGCCGCACGAAACGCCGTCTGGCTGCGAGACTGGCGACATGCCGGTTCGGCGCTGCGGCGGGACGACGGCAACTGACCTCGCGTCCTCGGCCCTTGCGCGCCGCTACTCGCGCGCCAGCACGAAGCTCTTGCGGATGCCGCCCGCCGCCGACGGCCCGACCCAGAGGTCGAACGCGCCCGGCTCCACCTGCGGCCGCAGGTCGCGCCCGAGGAAGCGCAATTCGTCGGCCGTGAGGCGGAAGTCCACCTCGGTCGTCGCGCCCGGCGCGACGCGCACCTTGCGGAAGGCCTTGAGCTCGCGCACCGGCCGCGTCACGCTCGCCGCGCGCTGCGCCACGTAGAGCTGCACCACTTCCTCGGCCTCGCGGTTGCCGGTGTTGGTGACCTTGGCGCGCACCTCGATCGCGCCGCCGGGCGGCATGCGGTCGCGGTCCAGCGCCACGCCGTCGTAGCGCACCGGCGCGTAGCCCATGCCCCAGCCGAAGGGATAGAGCGCCTCGTTCGTCGCATCGATGTAGCGGGTGCGGAAGGCCATCTGCGGATCGCTGTCCGGCAGCGGCCGCCCGGTGCGCTTGTGCGCGTAGTAGAACGGCACCTGGCCCGCCGTCTGCGGAAAGCTCACCGGCAGCCGGGCCGAGGGATTGAAGTCGCCGAACACCACGTCGGCGATGGCGTTGCCGGTCTGCACGCCGAGGAACCACGTCACGAGGATCGCGCGCGCCTGGCGCACCGCGCCCTTGAGCGCCATCGCGCGCCCGTTGCTCAGCAGCACCACCACCGGCTTGCCGGTGGCGGCCACGGCTTCGGCCAGATCCTGCTGCGCCTGCGGCAGGCCGATGTCGGTGCGCGAGCGCGACTCGCCCGACATGCGCTCGCTCTCGCCGACCGCGAGCACCACCACGTCGGCCGCGCGCGCGGCGGCCACCGCGGCCTCGATGCCGCCGGGCAGGGCGGCATCGATGGCCGAGCCGCGCACCACCGTGAGCGAGGCCGCATCGCCCAGCGCGGCGCGCAGGCCCTCGTCGATGCCGACCGGCGCCTGCTGGCCCGGGAACAGGCTCCAGGCGCCGAGCAGATCGTGCGTGCCCGAGGCGAAGGGCCCGACGAGCGCGATCTTCTGGCCGCTCTTCTTCAGCGGCAGCAGGTTGTCCTCGTTGCGCAGCAGCACGATCGAGCGGCGCGCGCTCTCGCGCGCGAGCGCCACCGTGGCGGGATCGGAAGGGCGCTCCGCCGCCGGCGCGCCGTCGAGCCCGCGGAAGGGGTCGTCGAACAGGCCGAGCTTCTGCTTCACGCGCAGCACGCGGCGCACCGCGTCGTCGAGCCGCGCCATCGGCACCTCGCCCGAGGCCACCAGGCCGGGCAGCTCGCGCATGTAGAGGCCGCTCTGCATGCTCACGTCGGTGCCCGCGAGAAAGGCCTGCTTCGCGGCCTCGCGGCCGTCGGCGGCATAGCCGTGCGCGATCAGTTCCTCGTCCGCGGTGTAGTCCGACACCACGAAGCCCTGGAACTTCCACTCGCGGTGCAGCACGTCCCTGAGCAGTGCGGGATTGGCGATCGAGGGGATGCCCGCGATCTCGTTGAAGGCGCTCATCATCGAGAGCGCGCCCGCGTCCACCGCGGCCTTGAAGGGCGGCAGGTAGACCTCGCGCAGCGTGCGCTCGGAGATGTCGGTGGTGTTGTAGTCCAGCCCGCCCTCGGCCGCGCCGTAGGCCGCGAAGTGCTTGGGCGTGGCGAGCAGCGCGTCGCCGCGCGACAGGTCGTTGCCCTGGAAGCCGCGCACGCGCGCCGCGGCGAACAGGCTGCCGAGGTACGGGTCCTCGCCGATGCCTTCGATGCCGCGGCCCCAGCGCGCATCGCGTGCGATGTCGAGCATCGGCGCGAAGGTCCAGCGGAAGCCGTCGGCACTCGCTTCGACCGCCGCCGCGCGCGCGGTGCGCTCCGCGAGCCCGGGCTCCCAGCTCGCTGTCTCGGCCAGCGGCATCGGAAAGATGGTGCGAAAGCCGTGGATCACGTCCGCGCCGTAGAGCAGCGGAATGCCGAGCCGCGACTCGCGCACCGCCACCTCCTGCAGCCGGCGCTTGCGCGCCAGCCCCTCGTTGTTGAACAGCCCCGTGACGCGGCCCGCACGCACGTCGTCGATCTCGCGCTGGGCATTGCGCTGGTTGGCGGCGGGGTTGCCCGGGATGTTGGTGTCGGCCGGGCCGTATAGGCTCAGCTGGCCGACCTTTTCCTCCACGGTCATGCGTGCGATCAGCGCCTCGATGCGGGCGTCGGCATCGGCCGCGGGCGGCGCCGTGGGGGTGGCGCAGGCGGTGAAGAGAAGGGGGAGGGCAAGCAGAAGGGCGGGGAAACGGAGGCGCATCGGGCCTATTTTTAAACCATCGTGCGGGAGCGGGCCGGAAATTCAGCCCTGAAAGGCCGCGGCGCTTGAGTGGAAACGCCGCTTGCCCCATCCCGGCCTTCCCCCGGAGGGGGAAGGAGCAAGGCAGCAAAATCTTCGCGTCCTCTGCGTCCGGCTGTCCGCTCCCCTGGTCAACCCGCCGCGGCAGCGCCGGACTGCCGCCGGCGCAGCAACAGCCATCCGAAGAGCGGCGCGGTGACGTACATCACGACCGAGTAGATCGCCGCCGGCAGCGCAAGCGGAAAGCTTCCGAGCACGCTGACCGCGATGAAGATGGCGAGCGTGGAATTGTGGATGCCGATCTCGTAGCTGATGGCCGTGGCGAGCGGCTTGTCGAGGCCCACCGCGCGGCTCAGGTAATAGCCGGCGAAGAGGCTCAGCAGGTTGAACAGCAGCACGGGCGCGCCGATCTGGGCGAAGGTGCCGGTGAGCGTCTTCCACTCGCTGGCGATCGCGAGCACCGTGACCACGGCCAGCACCACGGCGCTGAAGATCTTGGTGGGCTTTTCCATGCGCGCCGCGAAGGCCGGCCGGCGCGCGGCCACGTACATGCCGATGGCCACCGGCACCAGCACGATGGCGATCACCTCGACCAGCTTGCGCGTCTGCAGCGGCACCACCTGGCCGCCGTCGGCGAAGTGTCCGATCGCCCAGTTGGCGATCAGTGGCAGCGTGACGATCGACAGCAGCGTGTTCACCGCCGTGAGCGAGATGTTCATCGCCACGTTGCCGCCGAAGAGGTGCGAGAAAAGGTTGGCCGAGATGCCGCCGGGGGACGCCGCCAGCAGCATCAGCCCGACCGCGAACACCGGTGGGAGGCCGAAGCCCGCGATGATCGCCCAGCAGGCCAGCGGCAGGCCGACGACCTGGAGCAGGAGCGCAATGGTCACCGCTTTGGGATGCCGGAAGAGGCGCCGGAAGTCGTCGAGCGACAGCGACAGTCCGAGTCCGAACATCACGAGCGCGAGCGCGCCGAACAGGAATCGGGTCACGATGAGGGCGGCATCCATGTTTCGTTGTCTCCTCGATGTTGGTTGCTGGCGGGCCAAAAAAAAGCCGCCGGCACCTGTCGCGCAGGCCCCGGCAGCCGTGAAACCCGGATTCCGGACCGCCTTACTGCCTGTACCCCGGATCGATGCGGTCGAGCTTGCGGATGAGCGCGGGCCAGACGAACTGGCCGCCCAGGCCGCCGGTCTGGACCTTCATCGCATGGCCCACGCCTTCGACGATGCGCGGGTCCACCTGCGTGAGTTCGCCGCCGCCGGCCTGGGCCGCGATCTGGATCTGGCAGGTGTTCTCGAAGGTGTACATCGACAGGAAGGCGTCGGCGATGGTCTTGCCGCAGGTCAGCAGGCCGTGGTTGCGCAGCATCAGGAAGTTCGCGCTGCCCAGGTCGGCCTGCAGCCGCGGCTTCTCGTCGTCGCGGAAGGCCACGCCCTCGTAGTCGTGGTAGGCGAGCGAGGCCAGCACGAAGGTCGACTGCTGGCTGATCGGCAGCACGCCGTTCTTCTGCGCGCTGACCGCGATGCCGGCGCGCGTGTGCGTGTGCAGCACGCACTGGATGTCCTCGCGCGCGGCATGCACCGCGCTGTGGATCACGAAGCCGGCCGGGTTGACGGGGTAGGGCGAGTCGATCACCTTGTTGCACTGCTGGTCGACCTTCACCAGGCTCGAAGCGGTGATCTCGTCGAACATCAGGCCATAGGGATTGATGAGGAAGTGGTGCTCCGGGCCCGGAATGCGCGCGCTGATGTGGGTGAACACCAGGTCGCTCCAGCCGTGCAGCGCCACGAGGCGGTAGCAGGCCGCGAGATCGACGCGCAGCTGCCATTCCTCGGCGGAGACGAGCTGCTGAACTTCGGAGGGGGTGGTGGCGTTCATGGGGTGTCCTTTGGAGGTTGTCGAATTCGGGTTTCCGAACGCAGAGGGCGCGAAGGTTCCGCAGAAGTCGCAGAAGAAATCCAGGAAAAATTTGGTTTTGCTTTTGCGTCCTTCGCGAAACCTCGCGCACTCTGCGTTCGGCTGTCCGCCTTATCTCAAGCCGCCGCGGGCGCCTGCAGCGCCGCCTTGTAGATGCTCTGCCGGGGCTGCGCCATCAGGCGCCGCAGCATCGGTTCGAACTCGGCGATCGGCAGGGTCTCGGCCTTGGGATCGAAGGCGGGGTTGTCGTAGAGCGCGCAGAACTCGGCCGTGCGCTCGTAGTGCGGATGGTCCTTGAAGCCGTCGCGCATGTCGCGGTCGAGGCCGATGTGGTGGAAGAAGTAGTGGCCCTGGAAGATGCCGTGGTGCTGCACCATCCAGAGGTTGGCCTCGCTCACGAAGGGCTTGAGGATGGCCGCGGCGACGTCGGGGTGGTTGAAGCTGCCGAGCGTGTCGCCGATGTCGTGCAGCAGCGCGCACACCACGTACTCCTCGTCGCGTCCGTCGCGCAGCGCGCGCGTGGCGGTCTGCAGCGAATGGGTGTAGCGGTCGACCGGAAAGCCGCCGTAGTCGCCTTCGAGCAGCTGCAGGTGCTGGATCACGCGGGCGGGCAGGCCGCCCGCGAACTGCCTGAACTCGCCGCCGATCAGCTGCCAGTCCTCGCGCGTGCTGTGCTGCATGCTCGTGAAACCCGCGCGTTCGCCCATCGTGTCGTCTCCGTGTGTTGTGGGGGATGGCGGCCACTGTAGACCGGCGCTTGACCATCAACTGTCAAGAATTTGACAATGCAAGGCCCTGGTTAACCCCGCCCCCGAAGCGGCGTCCTTCCGCATGCCAGCCCCCAAGCCGCGCCTTTCCGCCCCGCACCGGGCCGCGCTGGAACGCAATCCGTGGTTCATGAGCCTGCCGCGCGCGCAGCGCGACACGCTGCTCGCCGCGGCCGAGCTGATCCACGTGCGGCGCGGCGCGATGGTGTTTCGCCAGGGCGACCCGATCCATGCCGCGGGCGGCGGCTTCTACGGGCTGGTGGCGGGCTCGATCAAGATCTCCTCGCTGCGGCGCGACGGGCGCGAGGCGATCCTCGCGGTGCTCGAACCCGGCAACTGGTTCGGCGAGATCACGCTGATCGACGGCTCCCCGCGCACGCACGATGCGACCGCGCTCGAGGCGCTCGACCTGCTCGTGGTGCCGCCCGCGGCCTTCGCGCAGCAGATGCGCGACGTGGTGTTCGCCAACGCCATGGCCGCGCTGCTGTCGGCGCGCGTGCGCATGCTCTACGGACTGGCCGAGGACGCGACGCTGCGCAGCCTGCGCGCGCGCGTGGCGCACCGGCTGCTGGTGCTGGCGCGCGGCGACGCCACGCAGTCGGTGCACCTGCGGCGCGAGCTGATGCTGCCGCAGGAGGCGCTCGCGATGATGCTCGGCGTGACGCGCCAGACGCTTTCGAAGGAACTCAATGCCCTGGCTGCCGAAGGCGTGATCGCGCTGGGCTACGGGCGCATCGCGCTTTCGTCGCCCGATGCGCTGCAGGCGCTGGTGAGTGCCGGTTGACCGCTGCCTACCGCAGCACGCGCCCGTCGGCCGAGATGCTGATCAGGTCGATGCTGCGCGAAGGATCGCGCAGGCCTGGGCGCAGGTTGATGCGGAAGCCGCCGACGTCGTAGTCGGTCATCGCGCTCATCACCTTCTGCAGGCTCGCGCTGGTGAAGCCGCGCCCCGCGCGGCGCACCGCTTCGCCGAGCGTCTTGACGGCGATGAAGCCTTCGAGGCCGGCATAGGAGGGCGTCTCGTCGGAGTTGTCGAGCGCGGCGCGGTATTCCTTGACGATCGGAATGGCCGAGGGTCGCGGCGAGGGCACCACCTGCGTGATCACGACGCCGCCGGCGTCCTTGCCGAGCTGCGAATAGAGCGGATCGGTGCCGACGATCGAGAAGGCCATGAAGCTGCTGCTGTAGCCGCTCTTGCGCAGCGAGCGGATCGCGCCGGCCGTGACGCCCGAGAGCGAGACCAGCACCACGGCCTGGGGCTTCTGCGCGAGCACCGGCTTCAGCAGCGCGTCGAGCTTGTCGTCGCCGCCCGGCGGCACCATCGCGGTGGCGACCAGCGCGGGCATCTTGAGTTCGGCCAGCGCCTGTTCGACCGCGGTGCGGCCCGCCTGGCCCATGGCGTTGTCGTCGCCCACGAGCGCGATGCGCGTCTGCCCCACGGTGGCGCACTGGCGCACGATCTTGAGCGCCTCGTCGATCATGCCGGGGCGCACGTGGAAGACATGGGGATGGCTCGCGTCGCGCAGCGTGTCGGCGGCCGCGAAGGGGGCGAACAGCAGGTTGCCCTGGCGCGCGGCGACATCGGCGCCGGCGCTGCTGCTCGCGGTGCCGACGAAGCCGAACAGCAGGTCGGCCTTGTCCTTGGCAAGCAGCGTCTGGGCGTTGCGCGCGGCCGTGGCGGCGTCGTAGCCGTCGTCGAGCTGCACCAGCTTGAGCTGCAGGCCGCTGTCGGCGTGGCGCTCGTTGAAGTCGTTCACGCCGAGCCGGCTGCCGCCCGCGAAGGCGAGGCCGATCTCGCTCGCCGCGCCGGTGAGCGGCACCGACTGTCCCAGCACCACGACCCTGGCGCCGGCGCCTCGACCGGCCTGCGCCAGCGAGGGCAGATGGACGCCGCTGCCGAGCAGTGCCGCACCGCATGCCTTCAACCATTCCCTGCGTGCGATTCCCATGAGGACCCCCTGGTGACAAAAGTGTAAGAAAAAGTGTAGCAATTCCGATGCCTGCCGCAAAGCGCGGGCATGCGGTGCTTACACCTAGGCGGGGGGCCTGTGCGACGCCCCGCCGCGCGAGGCGGGCGGGGCGGGAAGGAGAGAGGACTCAGGCGCGCTCGAACACCAGGTCCCAGACGCCGTGGCCCAGCTTGAGGCCGCGGTTCTCGAACTTGGTCAGTGGCCGGTAGTCGGGCTTGGGCGCATAGCCCTCGGCCGTGTTGCGCAGCAGCGGCTCGGCGGCGAGCACTTCGAGCATCTGCTCGGCATAGGGCTGCCAGTCGGTCGCGCAGTGGATGTAGCCGCCGGGGCGCAGGTGCTCGGCGAGCTTCTTCACGAAGCCGGGCTGGATCAGCCGGCGCTTGTTGTGGCGCTTCTTGTGCCAGGGATCGGGAAAGAACACGTGCACGCCGGCGAGCGTGCCGGGCTGCAGCATGTGGTCGAGCACGTCGACCGCGTCGTGCGCGCAGATGCGGATGTTGGGAATGGACTGTTCGCCGATGCGCTTGAGCAGCGCGCCCACGCCGGGCTCGTGCACTTCGCAGCACAGGAAGTTGGTGTCGGGCCGCACGGTCGCGATGTGCGCGGTGGCCTCGCCCATGCCGAAGCCGATCTCGAGCACGGTCGGCGCGGCGCGGCCGCCGAAGGCGGCGGTCAGGTCGAGCGGCTCGGGCTTGTAGGGCAGCAGGAACAGCGGGCCCAGCTCGGCGAAGGCGCGGGCCTGGCCTTCGGTGGTGCGGCCGCCGCGCTTCACGAAGCTCTTGAGGCGGCGGTGCAGCGGATGCGGCTTGTCGTCGTCCGGCGCGTCGCCGGGCGGGGAATCTGGATTGTCGGGAATGTTCATGAGGCCCGCGGATTGTAGAGAGCGCGCCATTGCGGCACCCAGCCCGCGAGCGCTTCGGCGCAGCTGGCGCCCTGCGCGGCGCCCAGGCCGAGCACCCGCGCGGCAGCATCGAGCGCGGCCCGCGCGGCCGCGGGCGTGGCGGTGTCGATGGCGCTGGCGCCGTTCTGCTTCGAGAGCTTCTCGCCGTCGGCGCCACGCACCAGCGGCGTGTGCAGGTAGCCCGGCGTGGGCAGGCCGAGCGCGCGCTGCAGCAGGATCTGGCGCGCGGTGTTGTCGGCCAGGTCCTCGCCGCGGACCACGTCGGTCACGCCCTGCGCGGCATCGTCGACCACCACCGCGAGCTGGTACGCCCAGGGGCCGTCGGCGCGGCGCAGCACGAAGTCGCCGACCTCGCGCGCCACGTCCTGCTGCTGGCGGCCGAGGCGGCGGTCGGTCCACGCGAGCACCGGCGCCGGCTGCAGGGCCTGGAACTTCTCGACCGCGAAGCGCCATGCCCTCGCGGGCTTGCCGTGCAGGCCGCTGCGGCAGGTGCCGGGGTACACGCGCTCGCCATGGCGCGCGTGCCGCTGCCCGAGCCGCTCGAGCGCCAGGTCGATGTCCTTGCGCGAACAGCCGCAGGGGTAGGCGAGGCCGAGGGCCTGCAGCTTCGCGAGTGCCGCTTCGTACGACGCGGTGCGCTGCGTCTGCCACACGGGCGCCTCGTCGGGCACGAGGCCGCAGTCGGCGAGCTGGCGCAGGATGTGTTCGCCCATGCCGGGCAGGCAGCGCTCGGTGTCGGCGTCCTCGATGCGGACCAGCCAGCGTGCCCGTGCGCCGCGCGCACGCACGTCGAGCCAGCTCGCGAGCGCGGCCACGAGCGAGCCGGCATGCAGCGCACCGGTGGGCGAGGGCGCGAAACGGCCGGTTTCACGCATCGTGCGTTCAGCGCGTCAGATCACCGCCAGTGCGAGCGAAAGGCCCGAGAGGAAGGCGTCCTCCACGCGGTGGCCGGTGCACCAGTCGCCGGCCACGCCGATGCGCGCCTTGGCGTCCCACAGGTGGGTCTTGCCGACCGGCACCTGGGTCTGGGCTTCGGTCCAGCAGCGCGCCTGGGCATGCGTGGGCGCGGCATGGATGCCGGTGATCTCGGCGAAGGCGCGCAGCAGCTTGGCCTGCACGCGCGCGGGGTCGTCGCGCAGATGCTCCTGCGACCAGGCGGCGCTGGCCTGCAGCGTCCAGCGCTCGATGCGCTCGCGGCCGGGCTTGGACGATTCGCGCGCGAGCCAGGCCACGCGGTGGTGGGTGCTGCGCGCCGCGTTCCACTGCGGACCGAGGTGCGACATGGTCGGCTGGTTGGCCTGCGGGAAGGCGATCATCAGCGTCCAGCAGGGCGCGATGCGCACCGGCTCGATCTTCTGGCTGATGCCGGCGGAGAGCCGGCCGTCACCGAGCAGCGCGCGCGTGCGCAGCGGCGGCACCGCGAGCAGCACGGCATCGAAGCCCGAGTACACATGCTGCGAATCGTCGGCGCCCACGGTGCGCAACTGCCAGCGCCTGGCGTCGAGCGCATCGCGCTCGATCTGCGTGACCTGCGTGTTCAGCACCAGGCGCTCGCCCAGCGGCGCGGCCCAGTGCGCCACCAGCGCGTCCATGCCGGGCTGCGCGACCCAGTGCGATTCGTGCCCCGGCAAGGCGGCCTCGGCGACGCGGCCATGCGCATCGAGCACGCGCACGAGGTTGGCGCTCCACGGCCGGCAGAGGCCCGGCGTGGGTTCGAGCGCCAGCGCGAAGCGCGGATCGCGCACGGTGAAGTACTGCGCGCCGCTGTCGAAGCGGCCGAAGGCGGTGTCCACGCTGGCCATGCGCCCGCCCGGCGCGGCCTCGCGTTCGAACACGGTGACCTGGTGGCCGGCCTGCACCAGCGTGCGTGCGCAGGCGACGCCGGCGATGCCGGCGCCGATGACGGCGTAGTGGCGCGGTGCGGCCGGGGTTCGGTGGCGGTCGGTGGACTTCGACGCGGCGCGAGTGCTCATGAGGGACTCTTTTCTTTGGCGGGGAGACGTTTGGATGTGGGAGCGACTCTACAACGGTCTGCCGAGGGGCCTGCCGCGCACCGCGCCTCAGCGCCCGCGGTGGCGTTCGAGCAGCGCGCGCCGCGTGGCCTCGTGCTCGAACTGCGCCAGCCACCATTCGAGCGCGCGACCGGGCCGCCCGGCGCTGCGCACGCGCCAGGCGCAGTGCATGGTGGCGAGCGGCGGCTGGCGTTCCGTCTTGCGTTCGACCAGGTGGCCGGCCTCGATGTACGGCCGGGCCATGGGCTCGGGCAGGAAGCCGCCGCCGAGCCCGTGCAGCTGCGCCGCCAGCTTGGCCTGCATCGTCGGCACGGTCAGCACGTCCTGCCCGCCGACGAGGTTCACGGTCATGCTCGGCCCGCTGCGCACCGAGTCGGCCGCGGCCACCGCGCGGTACTGCCGCAGCACCGCATCGCTCAGCGGTTCGTCGAGCCGCGCCAGCGGATGGTGCGGCGCCACCGCATAGACGAAGCAGAGTTCGCCGATCGGGCGGCTGCGGATGCCGGTGGCGGTGAAGGCGAGGCTCGCGGCATCGAGCACCGCGCCCACGGCCAGGTCCGCCTCGCCGCTCGTGAGCGCCTCGATGGTGCCGAGCAGCGTCTCGTCGCGCAGCTTGAGCCGCGTGGGCGGTTCGAGCGCGAAGAAGGCGGTGGCGAGGTCGAGCAGCGGATCGCGCGCGATCACCCCGTCGACCGCGATCGTGAGCATCGGCTCCCAGCCGGTGGCCACGCGCTTCACGCGGTTGGCGACCGCATCGATCTCGCCGAGCAGCCGCGCGGCCTCGCGCAGCAGCTCGGCGCCGGCCTCGGTGAGGCGGGCCTGGCGCGCGCTGCGGTCGAACAGCAGCACGTCGAGCGCGTCCTCCACCTGCCGCACGCGATAGCTCAGCGCACTCGGCACGAGGTCGAGCGCGCGCGCGGCCGCGGCGAAGCTGCCGGTGCTCGCCACCGTCTGCAGCATGGCGAGTGCATCGGGGGTCAGTACGTCTCTGGCGCTGGGCATTTGGAGCGGTTTCCGATCATTCAAAAAATTTGAATGATGCCATCAAAACACGGCGCTTTTCGCTCGGGGGTGCGGACCTAAAGTTCTTCCCATCCGCTGCGCATCCGGCGCGGCATCAAGCAAAGGCCCGAAGCTCCCGCGACGGGACAGGGCCTCAAAAGGAGTTCGACGATGTTGCAAGTTCGCAAGTCCCAGGAACGCGGTTATGCCGACCACGGCTGGCTGCGCTCGTTCCACAGTTTCTCGTTCGCGGGCTACTACGACCCGGCCTACATGGGCTTCGGCAACCTGCGCGTGATCAACGAAGACCGCGTGGCCGCGGGCGCCGGTTTCGGCACCCACGGGCACCGCGACATGGAGATCATCAGCTACGTGCTTTCGGGCGAGCTGGCGCACAAGGACAGCCTGGGCAACGTGGAATCCATCCCGCCCGGCGACGTGCAGCGCATGAGCGCCGGCCGCGGCGTGATGCACAGCGAGTTCAACCACAAGGCCGACGAGACCACGCACTTCCTGCAGATCTGGATCGAGCCGAACGTGCGCGGCATCGAGCCCGGCTACGAGCAGAAGAAGTTCGGCGACGCCGAGAAGCGCGGCAAGCTGCGCCTGGTGGCCTCGCCCGACGGTGCCGACGGTTCCGTGACCGTGCATGCCGATGCGCGCCTCATGGCCGGGCTGTTCGACGGCGACGAGACCGCGAGCCTGGCGCTCGACCCGGCGCGCAAGAGCTACGTGCACCTCGTGCGCGGCGAGCTCGAAGTCAACGGCCGGAAGCTCTCGGGCGGCGACGCCGCGATGCTCGAAGGCGAATCGCAGCTCACGCTCGGCGCCGGCAAGGACGCCGAAGTGCTGGTGTTCGACCTGGCCGCCTGATCACCCCCTTGCCGGGCGCCTGCCGGCCCGGCCTTTTTCTTCCTTCTTTTTTCCTTTCATTCATTCATTCATTCATACCGAGGAGTTTCACCATGACCACCGCTTCCATCGCCACCACCCCCGCCACCGCCAACCCCAACGCCCTGCAGGACACGCTCGCGCTGGTCGGCCGCATCCTGATCGCACTGCTGTTCGTGCCGGCGGGCTTCGCCAAGCTCACGGGCTTCGCGGGCACCGTGGGCTACATCGCGTCCGTGGGCGCACCGCTGCCGCAGGTGGCCGCCGTGATCGCGATCCTGGTCGAACTGGGCGTGGGCCTGATGCTGCTGGTCGGTTTCAAGACGCGCTTCGCGGCCGTGGTGCTGGCGCTGTTCACCCTGGCGGCCTCGGTGCTGTTCCACAACTACTGGAGCATGCCCGCCGACAAGGCCTTCGTGAACCAGCTGATGTTCTTCAAGAACATCGCAGTGGCCGGCGGCCTGTTCGTGATCGCAGCCCTCGGCGCCGGCCGTTTCGGCATCGACAGGAAGTAAGCTCGTTCATCCCCCCATCCACCGATTTCAGGAGAAAACATCCATGGCCGACATCGTCGTTGTCTTCCATTCCGGCTACGGCCACACCCAGCGCGTGGCGCAGGCCGTGGCCGAGGGGGCGGGCGCCCAGCTGCTCGCGATCGACGCCGACGGCAACCTGCCCGCGGGCGGCTGGGAAACCCTGGCCGCGGCCGACGCGATCATCTTCGGCTCGCCGACCTACATGGGCGGCGTGAGCTGGCAGTTCAAGAAATTCGCCGACGCCTCGTCGAAGGTCTGGTTCACGCAGGGCTGGAAGGACAAGCTCTTCGCCGGCTTCACCAACAGCGCCACGATGAACGGCGACAAGGTCACGACGCTGGCCTACCTCTGGACGCTCGCGATGCAGCACAGCGGCCTCTGGGTCAGCATGGGCATCATGCCGACCAACAACAAGGCCGCGACGCGCGATTCGACCAACTACGTGGGCGGCTACGGCGGCCTGCTGACGCAGTCGCCGTCGGACGCGAGCCCGGCCGAGATCCCGAAGGGCGACCTGGAGACCGCGCGCGCCTTCGGCGAGCGCATCGCCGCAGTCGCAGCATCGCGCGGCTGAACCGCCTGAAACCACGGAGCACACGATGACCACCGACGCGACACCTGCCACCCGCCTGCTGCAACCCCATGACAAGGACCTGGGCGGGGGCTTCAGCGTCCGGCGCCTGCTGCCCGCGGCGGTGCGCCGGTCGGTCGGCCCCTTCGTGTTCTTCGACCATTTCGGCCCGGCCACCGAGCAGCCGGGCAATGCGCACGACGTGCGCCCGCATCCGCACATCGGGCTGACCACGGTGACCTACCTGTTCGAGGGCGCGATGATGCACCGCGACAGCATCGGCAGCGTGCAGGAGATCCTGCCGGGCGCGATCAACTGGATGACCGCGGGCCGCGGCATCGTGCATTCGGAGCGCAAGCCCGAGCGCCTGCTGGCCGAGCACTACGTGAACCACGGCCTGCAACTCTGGGCTGCGCTGCCGCAGGCCTACGAAGAGGCCGCGCCGAGCTTCGAGCACACGCCGGCGGACGCGATCCCCGCGTTGACGGAGCAGGGCGTGGGCGTGCGGGTGCTCGTGGGCGAGGCCTTCGGCGCACGCTCGCCGGTCAAGACCTTCGCGCAGACCGTGTACCTCGACCTCGCGCTGCCTGCCGGCGCGAGCTTCGCCTTGCCCGCGCTGGCGCCTGAGCTGGCCGTGTACCCGATCGACGGCGACGTGGGCGTCGATGGCGCCACGGTGCCGGCGCACACCATGGCGGTGCTGCCCGACGGGCAGGGCGCGATGCTCACCGCGCCCGCGACCACGCCGGTGCGGCTCGTGGCGATCGGCGGCGAGCCGCTCGACGGCCCGCGCTACATCACCTGGAACTTCGTCTCGAGCCGGCGCGAGCGCATCCTGCAGGCCGGCGAGGACTGGGCCGCGCAGCGCATGGGCCACGTGCCCGGCGAGACCGAGTTCATCCCGCTGCCCGGCAAGCCCTTCGGCGTGCGCGAGCCCGACGTGGGCACCACGCCGGTCTGAGCGCCCTTCAGCGCTTGCGCGCGAGGTCGGGGTCTTCGGCCGCGCGCGCCGAGGCCTTGTTGGCGCGCGCGCTGAGGTCGGGCGCCAGCGCCTCGCGGCCGTCGAAGACGAAGCAGTCGCCGCGGTAGTGCGCGCCGCCGACGAGCTCGAAGTACTTGAGGATGCCGCCCTCGAGCTGCAGCACGTTCTCCACGCCTTCCTCGCGCATCAGGATCGCGGCCTTCTCGCAGCGGATGCCGCCGGTGCAGAAGCTCACGACCGTCTTGCCCGCGAACTCCGCGCGGTGTTCGCGCAGCGCGGGCGGGAACTCGGTGAACTTGCCGATGCGCCAGTCGATCGCGCCCTCGAAGCTGCCGTGGTCGACCTCGAAGGCGTTGCGCGTGTCGAGCAGCGCGATCTCGCGGCCTTCGTCGTCGTGGCCCTGGTCGAGCCAGCGCTTGAGCGTGGGCGCATCCACGCCGGGCGCGCGGCCGGCCGCGGGCTGGATCGCGGGATGGTCCATGCGGATGATCTCGCGCTTCAATTTCACGAGCATGCGGCGGAAGGGCTGCGCGGCCGACCAGCTTTCCTTGGTTTCGAGGTCCGAGAAGCGCGCATCGGCGCGCAGTTCGGCCACGAAGGTGTGGATCGCCTCGGCGGTGCCCGCGAGGAACAGGTTGATGCCCTCGGGCGCGAGCAGGATGGTGCCCATCAGGCCGAGCGACCGGGTGCTGTCGAGCAGCCGTTCGCGCAGCGCGGGCGCGTCGTCGATGGCCACGAACTTGTAGGCCGCGATATTCAGAATCTCTTGTTCCACGGGGGGCGATTGTAGGTGCCGCCCCCGGGGCGGACCGGGTTTCAGGGATTGCCAACCCACATCGTGGAGCGGGCCCTTCCTACAATCGACGGATGTTCGTTCACCTGCGCCTGCACACCGAGTTTTCCGTCGTCGACGGCACCATCCGCATCGACGACGTCGTCAAGGCCGCCGCTGCCGACAAGCAGCCCGCGCTCGCCATCACCGACCTGAACAACCTGTTCGGGGCCATCAAGTTCTACAAGCAGGGGCGCGGCAAGGGCGTCAAACCGATCATCGGCGCCGAGGTCTTCGTCGACGGGCTCGGCAAGGAGCCCGGCGCGCTCACGCGCATCGTGCTGCTGGTGCAGAACATGGAAGGCTATCTGCACCTGTGCGAGCTGCTCGCGCGCGCCTGGACGCAGAACGTGGGCCGCGGCCAGTCGCAGGCCGCCTGCCGGCTCGAATGGCTGGAGGAGCTGCAGGGCGGGCTGATCGCGCTGTCGGGCGCCCAGGCGGGGCCGCTCGGCCAGCCGCTGCTGCAGGGGCAGGACGAGCGCGCCGCCGAACTGGCGCTGCAGCTCGCGGGCATCTTTCCGCACCGCTTCTACATCGAGCTGCAGCGTGCCGGCCGCGCCGACGACGAGCCGCACGTGGTCGCGGCCGTCAAGCTCGCGGCGCGGCTCAGGCTGCCGGTGGTCGCGACGCATCCGGTGCAGTTCGCCGAACGCGAGGACTACGAGGCGCACGAGGCGCGCGTGTGCATCTCCGAAGGCGAGATCCTCGGCAACCCGCGCCGCGTGCGCAAGTTCACCGAGGAGCAGTACTTCAAGTCGGCCGCCGAGATGGAGGCGCTGTTCGCCGACGTACCGAGCGCCATCGCCAACACGGTGGAGATCGCCAAGCGCTGCAGCCTCACGCTGGTGCTCGGCAAGCCGCAGCTGCCCGATTTTCCGACGCCTTTCATCAGCGAAGGCGTGCGCATGCCGATCGAGGAGTTCTTCCGCCAGGAGTCCTACGCCGGCCTGGAGGAGCGCCTCGCGCACCTGTACCCCGACGCGGCCAAGCGCGACGCCGAGCGGCCGCGCTACGTCGAGCGCCTGGAGTTCGAGATCAACACCATCCTGAAGATGGGGTTCCCCGGCTACTTCCTGATCGTGGGCGACTTCATCAAGTGGGCCAAGAACAACGGCTGCCCGGTGGGTCCGGGCCGGGGCTCGGGCGCCGGTTCGCTGGTGGCCTATGCGCTCAAGATCACCGACCTCGATCCGCTCGAATACAAGCTGCTGTTCGAACGCTTCCTGAACCCGGAGCGCGTGTCGATGCCCGACTTCGACATCGACTTCTGCCAGGGCAATCGCGACCGCGTGATCGACTACGTGAAGGACAAGTACGGCCGCGACGCCGTGAGCCAGATCGCCACCTTCGGCACCATGGCCGCGCGCGCCGCGATCCGCGACGTGGGCCGCGTGATGGACATGAGCTACATGTTCTGCGACGGCATCAGCAAGCTCATTCCCAACAAGCCGGGCAAGCCCGTCACGCTGCAGTACCCGCCGAGCGACCTGTCGGAAGAGGACAAGGAGAAGTACGCCATCGCGGCCGAGCCGCAGCTCGCGCAGCGCATCGAGCGCGAGGAAGAGGTCAAGTCGCTGGTCGAGATGGCGCAGAAGCTCGAAGGCATGACACGCAACATCGGCATGCACGCGGGCGGCGTGCTGATCGCGCCCGGCAAGCTGACCGACTTCTGCCCGTTGTACCAGCAGCCCGGCAGCGACTCGGCCGTGAGCCAGTACGACAAGGACGACGTGGAGGCCATCGGCCTCGTGAAGTTCGACTTCCTGGGGTTGGCGACGCTGACCATCCTCGAGATCGCGAAGGAATTCATCGTCAAGCGCCACAAGGGCCAGGAGAACTTCGCCTACGAGAACATCCGGCTCGACGACCGCGAGACCTACCGGCTGTTCTCCGAAGGCAAGACCGAAGCCGTGTTCCAGTTCGAAAGCCGCGGCATGCAGGGCATGCTGAAGGACGCGCGGCCGACGCGGCTGGAGGATCTGATCGCGCTCAACGCGCTGTACCGCCCGGGCCCGATGGACCTGATCCCCAGCTTCGTGGCGCGCAAGCACGGCCGCGAAGAGGTCGAGTACCCGCACCCGGCTGTGGCCGAGATGCTCTCCGAGACCTACGGGATCATGGTCTACCAGGAGCAGGTGATGCAGACGGCGCAGATCCTGGGCGGCTACTCGCTGGGCGGCGCCGACCTGCTGCGCCGCGCGATGGGCAAGAAGAAGGCCGAGGAAATGGCCGAGCACCGCGAGAAGTTCCGCGCGGGCGCGCTCGCGACGCACGGCATTCCGCAGGACAAGGCCGACGAGATCTTCGACTTGATGGAGAAGTTCGCGGGCTATGGCTTCAACAAGTCGCATGCCGCCGCGTACTCGCTGCTCGCGTACCACACGGGCTGGCTCAAGGTCCACTACACGGCCGAGTTCTTCTGCGCCAACATGACCGTGGAAATGGACAACACCGACAAGCTCAAGGTGCTGTTCGAGGACGCGCAGAAGAACTTCGGCATCACTTTCGAGCCGCCGGACGTGAACCGCGGCAACTACCGCTTCGAGCCGGTGACCGACAAGGTGATCCGCTACGGACTCGGCGCCGTCAAGGGCACGGGCCAGCTC
This sequence comes from Variovorax sp. TBS-050B, assembly GCF_029893635.1. Classification (NCBI taxonomy): domain Bacteria; kingdom Pseudomonadati; phylum Pseudomonadota; class Betaproteobacteria; order Burkholderiales; family Comamonadaceae; genus Variovorax; species Variovorax sp. TBS-050B. The sequence continues at coordinate 3,667,684 of NZ_JARXYR010000002.1, forward strand.
GCGGTCGAGGCGCTGGTACGCGCGCGCGAGGAGGGCGGTCCGTTCAAGAGCCTGTACGACTTCTGCGTGCGCATCGACCGCCAGCGCATCAACAAGCGCACGGTCGAGGCGCTGATCAAGGCCGGCGCCTTCGACTCGATCCAGCAGAACCGCGCCTCGCTCGTGGCCTCGGTCGACCGCGCCTTCGAATTCGCGGCCGCCACCGAGGCCAACGCGGCGCAGGTCGACATCTTCGGCGACAGCGAACACGGCTCGGCCACGGCCGAGCCCGAGCTCGTCGACGCCACGCCATGGGGCGTGAAGGAGCGGCTGACCTTCGAGAAGACGGCGATCGGCTTCTATCTCTCGGGCCATCTGTTCGACGAGGTGGCGCACGAGGTGCGGCGTTTCTGCAAGCGCGAGATCGGCGACCTGATGGACACGCGCGAACAGCAGGTGATCGCAGGCATCGTGAGCGACTTGCGCATCATCAACGGCCAGCGCGGCCGGCTCGCGATCTTCAAACTCGACGACAAGTCCGATTCGATCGAGGCCACGGCCGACGAGGCGCTGATCAATGCCAACCGCAACACGCTCAAGGACGACGAGCTGGTGATCGTGAGCGGCCGGCTGCAGCCGGGCCGCGGCGGCTTCGAGGCGCGCTTCCAGGTGCAGCAGGTCTGGGACCTGGCCTCGGCGCGCTGCCGCTTCGGCAAGTTCCTGCGCGTGGCGGTCAACGGCAAGGCGCCCGACATCGCGCGGCTCGTGAAGGACTTTCCGCCGCGCACCGAGCAGAGCGAGCACGGCGACCTGGTGCAGGGCCTGCCGGTGCGGCTGTCGATGGCACGCGGCGGCGCACAGGTGGAACTGCAGCTCGGCGAGCGCGCGAAGTTCTTCCCGACCGATGCCGCACTCGCGAGCTGGACGGCGCAGGCGGAGGCGGGCAAGGCCTCGGTGGTCTACGAGTGAGAAGGCGCCGGCGAGGCGGCCGCCCCGTGGGACGGCCGCGGCCGGCGATCCGGCTGACGGCTAGCGCTTGGGCCTGAGCGACACGATCAGCGACGGGAAGATCCGTCCGTCGGTGTCGCGCGGCAGCTTGTCGGTCTTGTGCAGGCCGCGCTCGGCGGCTTCGTCCCAGCTCGGCAGGCCGCTCGACTTGGTGAGCCGCACGCCGACGATGGTGCCGTCGGGCGCGAGCTTGACCTCGAACTCCGCGGCCGGGTTGCCGCTCACCGTGTCGGCCTCGGGGAAGGTGATGTTCGGCCGCACCGCGGCGGCGATGCGGCCCGCATAGCCGCTCGACGGACCCGCCGAACGCAGCGCGTTGCCCTGGGCCTCGTCGCCGCCGCTCGCGCCGGCCATGCCCTGCATGCGCTTGAGCACCGCGGCGCGGTCGGCCGCAGCCTGCTTGGCGGCGGCTTCGGCCTTCTTCGCCTCGGCCTGCTTGGCCTCGGCTTCCTGGCGCTTCTTCTGCTCGGCCAGCTTCTTCTGCTGTTCCTGCTTGCGCTCGGCTTCTTCCTCGGCGCGCTGCTTGGCCTCGAGCTCCTTCTTGCGCTGCTCCTGGCGCTGGCGCTCGAGTTCGCGCTCCTTCTGTTCCTTCTGCTCCTTGAGCTTCTTCTCGCGTTCGAGCGCGATGTCGGGCGCCTTCGGCGCGGGGGCGGGCTCGGGGGCCCTGACCTGCGGCGGCGGGGGAGGCGGGGGCGGCGGTGCGGGCGGCGGCGGCGCCGGCGTGGGCTGCGGCGGCTCCGGCACCGACAGGCGCGGCGCGGCCTGCTGCACCGTCGAGGACCAGAGCTCCGCGTCGACCGCGCCTTCGTCGGTCTCGCTGCGCCAGCGCACGCCCCAGGTCAGGGCCGCGATCAGGAGCGCATGCGCGACCAGTGCCAGCAGCACGGCCCGCGGCGTGCCGCGCTGCGGCGGCGGTGCGAATTCGGGACGGTCGAGGGCGAGCGACATGCCTTATCTGCCGCCCGTGGTGGTGACGGACAGGCCCACGCGCTCGATGCCGCTGCGCTTGAGCTGGTTCATCGCCTTCACGACGGTTTCGTACTTGACGGATTTGTCGGCGCTGATGACCACCGGGCGCTGGTCGTCGCCGCCCTGCGCGGTCTTCGCGGCGGAACCGATCTGTGTCATCGGGACCGAGGTGCCGCCGCTGCCGGTGGACGGGTCCTTCTTGATCTGCACCTCGTCGTCGCTCTTGATGACGATCTCGATCGGCTTGTCGGGCTGCTTGTTGGCGCGGTCGACCGAGGGCAGGTTGATCACGCTCGGCGTGATCAGCGGCGCCGTGACCATGAAGATGATCAGCAGCACCAGCATCACGTCGATGAACGGGACCATGTTGATCTCGTTGATCGTGCGGCGGCCGCGGCCCCGGGATGAAACGGCTGGCATGGGCTGGAACTCCGCTCAGCGGCTGCCCGGCGTGGCCGAGGCCGCCGTCGCGGCGGCCGGGTTGGCCGACAGGTTGCGCTGCAGGATGTTGGAGAACTCCTCGATGTAGGTCTCGAGGGCGATGGCGATCTTGTCGATCTCGCGCGCGAAGCGGTTGTAGCCCACCACCGCCGGAATGGCGGCGAACAGGCCGATCGCGGTGGCCACGAGCGCCTCGGCGATGCCGGGCGCCACGGTGGCGAGCGTCACCTGCGCGAGCGCGGCCAGGCCGGTGAAGGCATGCATGATCCCCCAGACCGTGCCGAACAGGCCGACGTAGGGCGAGACCGAGCCGACGGTGGCGAGGAACGAGAGGTTCTGCTCGGCCGCGTCGAGCTCGCGCTGGAAGCTCGCGCGCATGGCGCGGCGGGCGCCGTCGAGCAGCGTGCCGGGGTCGCTCACGTGGCGCTCGCGCAGCTTCTGGTATTCGCGCATGCCGGAGGCGAAGATGCGCTCCATCGGGCCCGCGAACTTGGCGTTCTGGGCGGCCGAGGCGAACAGCTCGTTGAGGCTGGTGCCCGACCAGAATTCGCGCTCGAAGTCGTCGTTGAGCGCGCGCATGCGGCGCAGCGCGAAGTACTTGCGGATGATCGCGGCCCAGCTCGCGATCGAGACGATCACGAGCAGCGCCACGACGAGCTGCACCACGAAGCTCGCATGGAGCAGGAGATTGATGATGGAAAGGTCTTGGTTCATGGCTTGAAAGTTTGAGTCATGGAGCCGCGCGGCGCTCGAGGGTTCCCGCCACCTGGCCCGGTATGCGCGCGGGGCGCAGGGTGGCGGCATCCACCCAGCCGATGCGGATCGTTCCCTCGCACAGCAGAACGGGTGCCGCTGCGCCCGTCCGCTCTTGCTCTGTTTTTGATAGCACCTGCTGACCGATTGTCAATGATGCACTTCCCAATTGTCGGAGTTCTGCCGTCACCAGCAGTTCGTCGTCGAGCCGGGAAGGCCGATGGTATTTGAGCTGGGTCTCGCTCACCACGAACTGGCCGCCGGTTTGCTCGCGCAGCTTGCGCTGCTCCACGCCGAGCGAGCGCAGCCATTCGGTGCGGCCGCGCTCCATGAACTTGAGGTAGTTGGCGTAGAACACGATGCCGCCGGCGTCGGTGTCCTCCCAGTAGACGCGGATCGGGAAGGCGTAGCTCATTGCGCGATCATGGCCCGCAGGCGTTCGATCGACGTCTCGAGGTGCGCCATCGAACTGGCGGTGGAGAAGCGCACGAAGCGCGAGGTGTCGGCGCTGCCGAAGTCGCGGCCCGGCGTGACGGCGACGTGCGCACGCTTCATGGTCTCGAAGGCGAAGTCCCAGCTGCCCTCGATGCCGAGCTGCTGCGCCACGCGGGTGCAGTCGGCCCAGGCGTAGAAGGCGCCGTCGGGCACCACGGGCACCGTGAGGCCGAGCGCGTTCAGCTGCGGGATGAACCAGTCGCGCCGCGCCTTGAACTCGGCCCGGCGCCGCTCGTACTCGGCGATGCTCGCGTCCTCGAAGCAGGCGAGCGCCGCGTACTGCGACACGGTGCTCGCGCAGATGAAGAGGTTCTGCGCCAGCCGTTCGACCACCGGGACCAGCGCCTCGGGCACCACGAGCCAGCCGAGGCGCCAGCCGGTCATGTTGAAGTACTTGCTGAAGCTGTTGATGCTGATGACGTTCTCGTCGATCGCGAGCGCGGTGTGGCCGAAGGCGTCGTCGTAGGAGAGGCCGAGGTAGATCTCGTCGACCAGGGTGATGCCGCCGCGCTGCGACACCAGCCGGTGGATGCGGCGCAGCTCGTCGGGCGCGATCGAGGTGCCGGTGGGGTTGGAAGGCGAGGCCAGCAGCACGCCGCGCGTCTTCGCGGTCCAGGCGGCTTCGACCTTGTCGGCCGTGAGCTGGAAGCGCTCCGCGGCCGTGGTCGGCACCATCACGGCCTTGCCCTCGGCCGCGCTCACGAAGTGGCGGTTGCAGGGGTAGCTCGGGTCCGGCATGAGGATCTCGTCGCCCGCCTCGATCAGCGCGAGGCAGGCGAGCTGCAGCGCCGCCGAGGCCCCGGCCGTCACCACGATGCGCCGCGCCGGCACCGCGACGCCGAAGCGCTGCGCATACCAGGCGGCGATGCGCTCGCGCAGCGGCTCCAGGCCGGTGGCCTGCGTGTACTGCGTGGCGCCGGCGCGCACCGCGCGTGCCGCGGCTTCCTGCACCAGCGGCGGCGCAGTGAAGTCGGGCTCGCCGATGTTGAGGAAGATCATCGGCCGGTCGGTGTGGGCCACCTCGCGCGCGAGCGCGCCGGCGGCCTTGGCGACCTCCATCACGTAGAAGGGTTCGATGCGCTGTGCGCGCTGCGAGATTCTCATCGCACCCCCAGGCTGCGGCGCTGCGCGCCTTCGGGCGACCGGGCGGCGCTCCTCACGTCCTGGCCTTGCCTGCGGCGCGGTCGGCCTCGACCTCGGTGGCGCGCAGCTGCGGCGCCAGGCCGTTGAGCACCGCGTTGACGTATTTGTGGCCGTCGGTGCCGCCGAATTCCTTCGCGAGCTCGATGCATTCGTTGAGCACCACGCGCCACGGCACGTCCAGGCAGTGCTGGAACTCGTAGGCGCCGATCCACATCACCGCATGCTCGATGGGCGAGATTTCCTCGAACTTGCGGTCGAGCAGCGGCCGGATGAGGGCGTCGAGCTGCTCGGCGCTTTCGATCGAGCCGTGGAGCAGCGCGTCGTAGTGCGCGGCATCGGCCTTGTGGAAGCCCGCGAGGTCGCGCGTGAAATGGTCGATGTCGGTCGGGTCGTTGCGGCCCACCAGATGCTGGTAGAGCGCCTGCAGCGCGAACTCGCGCGCGCGGCTGCGGTTCGACTTGGCCGAGGCCTTGCGCGCGCCCGTGCTCTTGAGGCCGGTGCGCGACTGGCGCGGCTTGGCGCTGGCGGCCTTGTTGTTGTCGTTGTGGTCGTCGGTCATTGGAGGGAGGCCAGCAGTTGCGCCATCTCGACCGCCACTTGCGCCGCGTCGCGGCCCTTGTCGGTCTGGCGGGCCACGGCCTGCTCGAGGTTCTCGGTGGTGAGGATCGCGTTGGCGATGGGAAGGCGGTAGTCGAGTGCGATGCGGCTCACGCTCGCGCCCGATTCGTTGGCCACGAGCTCGAAGTGGTAGGTCTCGCCGCGGATGATGCAGCCCAGCGCCACCAGCGCGTGGTAGCCGCCGCGCTCGGCCATGGCCTGCAGCGCGACCGGCACTTCGAGCGCGCCGGGCACCTGCACGTGGTGGATGTCGGCGGCGGCCACGCCGAGCGCCTCGAGTTCCGAAAGGCAGGCGTGGGCCAGCGCGTCGGTGATGTCGGCGTTGAAGCGCGCCTGCACGATGCCGATGCGCAGTCCTTTGCCGTCGAGCGCCTTGGCTCCCTTGTTTGCACCTTGCATGTCGTGTCCGTGTTGTCAGTCTTTGGTGAGGTAGCCGGCGATCTCGAGGCCGTAGCCCGCCGCCATGCTCGGCATGCGGCGCGGCGTGCCGAGCAGGTTCATGCGGTGCACGCCGCATTCGCGCAGGATCTGCGCGCCGATGCCGTAGCTGCGCAGGTCCATGCGGCCGCGCTCGGGCGCCTGCGCGGGGCGGGCGGTGCCGTCGAACTGGGCGAGCAGCTCGGCGCCGGTCTCGCCGCAGTTGAGCAGCACCGCCACGCCCTTGTCTTCCTTCGCGATGTGCGCGAGGCTGGCATCGAGGCTCCACGAGTGCAGCGAGCGGTTGATCTCGAGCGCGTCGAGCACCGACAGCGGCTCGTGCACGCGCACCGACACGGTTTCTTCGGGCGCCCAGCGGCCGCGCACCAGCGCGAGGTGCACCCCGCGGCTCGGCTTGTCGGTGAAGGCATGGGCGGTGAAGCTGCCCCAGGCGGTCTGGATCTCGCGGCAGCCGACCTTCTCGATCAGCGATTCGGTCCGGCTGCGGTGCTCGATAAGGGCGGCGATGGTGCCGATCTTGAGCCCGTGCTCGGCCGCGAACAGCTGCAGGTCCGGCAGGCGGGCCATGGTGCCGTCCTCGTTCATGACCTCGCAGATCACCGAGGCGGGCGAGCAGCCGGCCATCGCCGCGAGGTCGCAGCCGGCTTCGGTATGGCCGGCGCGCATCAGCACGCCGCCGTCGACCGCCTGCAGCGGGAAGATGTGGCCCGGCTGGACCAGGTCGCTCGCGACCGCGTTGCGCGCCACGGCCGCCTGCACGGTGCGCGCGCGGTCGGCGGCCGAGATGCCGGTGGTCACGCCTTCGGCGGCCTCGATCGAGACGGTGAAGGCGGTCGAATGCTTGGCGCCGTTGCGCGACACCATCGGCGGCAATTGCAGCCGCTCGCACATCTCGCGTGAGAGCGTGAGGCAGATCAGGCCGCGCGCGTGGCGCGCCATGAAGTTGATCGCCTCGGGCGTGATGTGGTCGGCCGCGATGACGATGTCGCCTTCGTTCTCGCGGTCTTCCTCGTCCACGAGGATGACCATGCGGCCCGCGGCCAGCTCGGCGACGATCTCCTCGACCGGGGAGATCGGCGCGGGTGCCCGCGTGCCGCGGGAGGCTGCGCCGATGGGCGTGACGGAGGCGTTCATTCGGCGGTGTCCTTGGAATACGTGGAAGTGGGCGGCACCAGCACGCCGGCCTGGAGCATGCGCTCCACGTAGCGCGCCACGGTGTCGATTTCGAGGTTGACCTTCGAGCCGGCCTGCAGGCTGCCGAGGGAGGTGTTCTCGACGGTGTGCGGGATCAGGTTGATGCTGATCTCGGCGCCGTCGGCGATGTCGGCCACGCTGTTGACCGTGAGGCTCACGCCGTTCACGGTGATCGAGCCCTTGTAGGCCAGGAAGCGCGCCAGCGCGGGCGGCGCGACCACGCGCAGTTCCCAGCTTTCGCCGACCGGCGCGAAGCGGCTCACGGTGCCGATGCCGTCGACGTGGCCCGAGACGATGTGGCCGCCGAGCCGGTCGTTCGCGCGCAGCGCCTTCTCGAGGTTGATGCGCGCGTCCTGCGCGACCAGGCCCGCGGTCTTGTCGAGCGATTCGGCCGAGATGTCGATGGTGAACTGCCGCTCTGCCAGGTCGAGGCCGGTCACGGTCATGCAGGCGCCGTTGAGCGCGATGCTGTCGCCGAGGCCGACGTCGTCGAGGTAGCCCCCGGGCGCGGCGATGGTGAGTCTCTTGCCGTGGGTGGGGGAGGGGCCGAGGTCGTGGACGGCGGCGATGCGCCCCACGCCGGTGATGATTCCGGTGAACATCCGCGTATTTTCGCAGACATCCCGGCCGGGGCGGCCCGGCCGGGGCTTCGGTCGCTAGAAAGCGTCCCGGCCGCGGACCCGCGCCACGATCCGCAGGTCCGGTCCGAGCAGGTCGACCGACCGGAAGTCGAGCGGCAGCGCGCCCGCCAGCTCGGCGAGCGGGCCGCCCCGATGCATGCCCGAGGCGATCTCGAGGCCGTCGCCGATGAGCTTCGGCGCCAGGTACAGCAGCAGCTCGTCGACCAGCCCCTCGCGCAGCAGCGAACCGTTGAGCTTGTGGCCGGCCTCGACGTGCAGCTCGTTGACCTCGCGCCGGGCCAGGTCGGCGAGCATCGCCGCGAGTTCGACCTTGCCCTGTGCGTTCGGCAGGCAGGTGATGGTGGCGCCGCGGGCCTCCAGCGCGGCAGCTGCGGCGCGGTCCTCGGTAGCGGCGTAGATCCAGACCGCGCGGCCCGCGTCGAAGATGCGCGCATCGGGGGGCGTCTGCAGCCGGCTGTCGACCACCACCAGATGCGGCTGCCGCGTGGTCGGCACCAGCCGCACGTCGAGCCGCGGATCGTCCTCGAGCACCGTGCCCACGCCGGTGAGCACCGCGCTGGCGCGCGCGCGCCAGGCGTGGCCGTCGGCCCGCGCCGCCTCGCCGGTGATCCACTGGCTCACCCCGTTGCGCAGCGCGGTCTTGCCGTCGAGCGAAGCCGCGGCCTTGAGCCTGAGCCACGGCGTCTTGCGGACCATGCGGCTGAAGAAGCCGATGTTGAGTTCCCGTGCCGCGTCGGCACCGGCGCCCACCTCGACCGCGACGCCTGCGGCGCGCAGCCGCTCGAAGCCCTGGCCCGCGACCAGCGGGTTGGGATCGGCCATCGCTGCCACGACCCGGCCGACGCCGGCCGCGATCAGTGCGTCGCAGCAGGGGCCGGTCCGGCCGTGGTGGGCGCAGGGTTCGAGCGTCACCCAGGCCGTGGCGCCGACCACCGAATTTCCGCGCGCCGCCGCGTCGCGCAGCGCCATCACCTCGGCATGCGGGCCGCCGACCTGCTGGGTCCGGCCTTCGCCGAGCACGGTGCCGTCGGGCGCTGCCAGCACGCAGCCGACGCGCGGGTTCGGGTCGGTTCCGGGGCCGGCCTGGCGCGCGAGATCGAGCGCACGCGCCATGAGATCGTTTTCAGCTTTCATTTTTTTCGTCTCTTCTTCTCGACGGATGCATCTGAAAAATTTCCTTCGGGTCCGAGTGTGCCGAAGACCGCCGGGTCGATGGTTCGCACCGCCGGTCGCGCCACGGGCCCTCGAAGGAAAAGAAAAAAATAGGATTCCGGTCCATTGAATCAGGGAGATGCGTCGGCCCGGGCACAAGGTCCGGAGCGGGCGCAGCGTACAAGATGGATCACGGATTCTGCGCGGAAGCGCGGGCGTTCCGGGGCGCCTGCATATCGCCAGCGGGTTTCACGCTGGTCGAGATGATGGTCGTCCTCGTGCTGATGGCCGTCATGGCCGGGCTGGCGCTGCCCGGATTTCGCGGACTGGTCGAGCGATACCGCATCGAGCGCCTGTCCACGGCGCTGGTCGCGAGCGTGAGCCACGCGCGTTCCGAGGCCATCCGGCGCGGACGCACTGTGCGCATCCAGCCCGGCGCGCAATGCGGCGGCACCGATTGGAGCTGCGGCTGGGAGACGGTGGTCGAGGTCGGAAAGGACACGGAGGTCCTCCGGCGGCAGGACCCGGACGGCGCGGTTCAGGTCGAGCGGACCGCCTCCGGAGCCCTGAGCTTCGACGCGATGGGCCACACGCCGAGCGCCGCGGGTTTCAAGCTCTTTCCGGCCGCCAATCCGGCATCGCCGCGCAGGGCTGTCGTGTGCATGTCGCTCGGCGGCCGTGTCCTGCTCGCGACCGGGGTTGAGAAATGCCCCGCGTCCTGAACAGCGCCGCGGCGGGGCAGCGCGGGTTCTCGATGATCGAAGCCCTTGTCTCGATCCTGCTGCTCTCCTTCGGCCTGCTCGCACTGGCCGGCCTCCAGCTGCGCGTGCTCTCCGACAGCTCGGGCGCGAGCAGCCAGAACATCGCGGCACGGCTGGCCGGCGAAATGGCCGAGCGCATTCGGGCCAATCCGCTGCAGGGGGCGACGGCCGCGAGCCCCTACAGGACCGGCTTCTCGCCGGCACCCGAGAAGGAGCCCGACCCCTCCTGCGCCGCGTCCGGTGCACTCTGCGATCCGGCCCAGCTCGCCGCGTGGGACCTGTGGGCCTGGAAGCGCAGGGTGGCCGCTGCGCTGCCGGGCGGGCTCGCGGACGTGCAATCCCGGGACGCGGCCGGGGGGCTTCTGTTCGTGCACGTCGCCTGGGACGAACCCGCGGCCCTCTACTCGGTCCAGCCCGACACGGCCTGGGGCTGCCCGGAGGGCAAGACCTGCCAGGAACTCATCGTTGCGGTCCCTCAGCCATGAACAGGACCATCCTTCGCCGCCGGCCGCGCTCGGGCTTCACGCTGATCGAGTTTCTCGTCGCGCTGATCATCGGCATGCTGGTGATGCTGGCCGCCGTCGCCAGCCTGCTCGGCACGCGCGCCACCGCCGTGACGGTGGGCGAGCTCAACACCCTGAACGAATCCTCGGTGCTTGCGTTGCGGTTGCTGGGCCAGGAGATCCGCCAGGCCGGCTATCTGCCGATCGATCCGGGCGGGCCGCTGTCGTATTTCGACGTGCGCCTGAAGACGAACCTCGATGGCGCGCCCGCCTTCTTTGCCATCCAGGGCCAGGAGGCGCCGAAGGGCGCCGTGAACGACACGCTGGTCGTCGGCTATGCGCCGGCGCCCGACTACTTTCGCGATTGCCTCGGTCAGAAAGCGAAGGGCGACGGCGACAAGACCTACGACCCGGCCGACCCGGCCAACGTGTCGAACGTGCGGCTGATCACCAGCGAGTTCTCCGTGATGAACGGAACCTTGCGCTGCAAGGGCAGCGGCGGCAAAGCCGCGCAGCCGATCATCGACGGCGTGGAGCGCTTCGACGTGCTGTACGGCATCGCGGGGGCGGGCGGCGGCGAGCCGGTGGTGCGCTATGTCGCGGCCAATGGGGTGACCGACTTCGCCGGGGTGCGTACCGTTCGCGTGTGCCTGCAACTGGCGGGAAGTTCGCGTGCCAATCCGAACGCCAGCTACACCGATTGCGACGGCAAGGTGCAGACCGGCAGCGACGGCAGGCTGCGGCGCGTCTACACGGCGGTGTTCGCGCTGAGGAACCAATGAAGCCCATCGAGCGCCCGCGCCACCTTCATGCCCTTGAACCGCGTGAGCGCGGGTTCTCGCTGTTCATCGTTGTGGTCATGCTGCTGCTGTCGGCGCTGCTCGCCGTCGGCGGCGCGCGCGTTGCCGCGCTGCTCGAATCGATGGCCGGCAATCAGCGCGAGTACCAGCGCGCCTTCGAGGCGGCCGAGGCGGCGCTGGTGGATGCGGAGCGGGACATCCGGCAACTGGCTTACGACCCCGCCACGCAGACCTACGTGCACTGCAGTGCGCTGGCCGCCTCGCCATGCCGCAAGCCCGGCATCGACCGCGTGTTCCCTGAGGCGGACACCGGCGGCGTGACGGTTTACGCGGCGGAGGGCGACAACAGCTGCGCGCAGGGCATCTGCTTCTTCGCCGGCGCCGCGTCGGCATCGGCCGCCTCCGGCAGCGAAGCCTACGGGTTCTGGACACGCGACGCCCATGCCAAGGCGCACACCGCATATGGAAGGTACACGGGCGCACCCAAGGCAGGCAGCCTTGCGCTGGAGAACACCCGGTACTGGATCGAGGTGATCGACCGCCCGAACAGCCGGCCGCTCTACCGGATCACGGCGCTTTCCACGGGCGCGCGCAGTGCGGGCACGGCCGGGGGGACGCGGGTGGTGCTGCAGATGGCCTTCGATCCGGATCCCGTGAGGAATGTGAATTGAGCAGAGGGAGACCAGGCATATGAACATCGCGCGGCTGTCGAAAGGCGCCATGGCATGCGGATGGGTCCTGGCGCACGCCGGTGCCCAATGCGCGCCGTATCCACTGGCCGAGGAGCCGCGCAACGCCGCGGTCAGGGAGCCGGCGCCGAATGTGATCGTCTCGATCGACAACTCGGCCAGCATGGGCTATTCGTCGCTGGCGTCGGATGGCAACGTCAACCCGGCCGCCGGGTCCGGAATACCCAACCGGGATGCGAGCGTTGAAGGCGGCCATCGCGGACAACTTCACGGAGGCGAAGATTCCCGACGGCAGGATCCGCCTCGCCTGGCAGGAGATGAACGCCATCCCGAACAAGAACACCTGCGTCGGTTTCGCCGACGGCAGCTCGCCGCCCCCTTTCGGCGCTACCGAATGCAAGATCAACGGCATTGCGAACGCGAACCGGATGCGCACGTTGGACGCGGCCCACCGGACCAACTTCCTGGCGTGGGCCGCAGACCTAGGCTGGGGTGGTCGCACGCCGTCGCACGCGATGATGACCCGCGCAGGGGAGTACATGAAGACCACAGGGCCACTCAGTCCCTATTCCGACGATCCGGGCGTGGAGGGTGCCACCCGGTCGAGCTGCCGCAGATCCTTCCACATCTTCATGACGGACGGCGAGTACACCATGTTCGGATTCCAGCGGAATCCCAAACAGCTCGGCATGCCGCCGATCGGGAATGCGGATGGAACGGGGCGTGACCTGCCCGACGGCACGACGTATGAGCCGCGCGCGCCGTACATGGACGGCGTGGGTGCAGTCAACAGGGTGACAAGTTGGAAGGAGTCCCCGACCGGCGTCTGGACGCCCACGGCGGAATACCGGCCCACGCTGGCGGACATGGCCTTCGAGTACTGGGCCACCGACCTGCAGCCCGACTTGCCGGACAGGCTCCAGCCGGTGTTCAAGGAGCCGCAGGAGACGGTTGTAGGAGCGAAAAAGATATCCCGGTACTGGAATCCAAAGAACGATCCGGCGACCTGGCAGCATCTGAACACCTACGTCATCGGCTTCGGCAGCGCCTCGTCCTGGAACGGCGCACCGCGCATTTCGGCAACAGCAGCACAACCGACCTACAGCGGCGACTACGCGGGTCTGGTCGATGGTTCGATCGCCTGGCCCGATCCGCTGAGCGGGACCTTGCCCGGCGCCACGGGCAGCAACGGATTCCAGGGTTGGAAGTCCGAAACCGGGTCCGGCGGCTACCACCATGAAAATCCATTGACCTTCGAGGCGTTGCGCATGGATCTCTGGCACGCGGCGCTCAACAGCCGCGGCAGCTTCACGCCAGCCGTGAACGAGGCGGCACTCGATAACGCATTCAAGTCGATCCTCGCGCAGATCATCTCGAACACGAGCGCTCCGCTGAGCTCGCTCGCCGCCAGCGCGTCGAAGGTGTCCGCGGACACGGCGACCTACCAGGCCGGCTATGACACGGCCAACTGGTCGGGCACCCTCAACGCTGTTCGGTTCGGAAGCGATGGCAAACTGGCCGACACCCCCCTGTGGTCCGCGGGTGCCCTGCTCGACGCCCGCATGGCGCAGCCCGGTGCCTACGACATCGATCGCCAGGTGCTGAGCTTCTCGGGCACCGTGGTGGGCACGGCCGACGCGGGCACAGTGATCGGTTCTGGCGTGCCGTTTCGGTGGGACAGCCTGAGCGATGCGCAGCGTGCGGCCCTCGCGGGCTCCGCCGATGCCAAAGCGGAAGGCACCGCGCGCGGCCAGGCCGTGCTCGCTTTTCTCCGCGGTGATCGCAGCAACGAGGGCGCTGCCGGCCAGAAGCTGCGCAGGCGTGACCACCTGCTCGGCGACATCGTGGGTTCCAGCGTCTGGTACGCGGGCCAGCCCAGGAGCGGCTTCACGCGCGACGGCTATGCGGCGTTCGCCAAGATCGCCCGCCCGCCGATGGTCTACGTGGGTGCCAACGACGGCATGTTGCATGCCTTCAATGCCGGCACCGACGTTGCAGCGGATGGCGGCAAGGAGGTCTTCGCCTACGTGCCGGAAGGTCTCTACGGCACGGCAGCGAAGTCTCCCCTCCGGGCCCTCAGCGAGTCCGGCTACAAGCACAGGTACTACGTCGACGGCAGTCCTTTCGTCGCCGACGTCTACCTGCAGCCAGGCGCTCCGGCCACCGACAAGTCCGGAGAGTGGAAGTCCCTGCTCGTTGGCACCTTGGGTGCGGGCGGCAAGGGGTACTTCGTGCTCGACGTCACATGGCCTCAAGACATCCGCGAGAGCGGCGCTGCCGCAGTGGCCTTGATCGACACGACGGCGCTCGCCGACGAAGACCTCGGCCACCAGTTTCAGCAACCTGCAGTCGATTCCTTCTCGCGGCGGGCTTTGCAGGTGGCGTTGCTGAACAACGGCCGCACGGCCGTGATCCTGGGCAACGGCTACAACAGCGCGAGTGAAAGGGCGGTGCTCTGGATCCAATATCTCGACGGTGACAGGTCGATCCTGAAGATTCCCGCGCCGCCCGGGCAGGACCTGGACACCGGCAATGGGCTCTCGGCCCCGGTGCCGGTCGACCGCAACGGTGACGGCAAGATCGATCTTGTCTATGCCGGCGACCTTCTGGGAAACCTCTGGAAGTTCGACCTCAGCGCCGCGGAGAGCAGCAAGTGGAAAGCCACCATGGGTTCGAGCGCGACCCCGTCGAAACTGGATGGTGTGCCGCTGTTCAGATCCGGTGCCACGCAGCCCATCACGGCTGCGCCGGTGGTGGTCGGGCACCCGAGGGGCGGCTACATGGTGGTTTTCGGTACGGGGCGACTGTTTGCCGAGGGTGACGAAGGCACCACCCACGCCCAGTATCTCTACGGCATCTGGGATCCCGCCAACGCCGGCACGGCCACGGCGGCATGGACCGAACTGGTCCAGCAGACCATTGCAGACAAGACCGTCGCGCAGGGCGATACCGAATTCCGTACCGCATCGAACAACGGCGTGAGCTACGGAGGTTCGAGTGGCAAGCGCGGCTGGTATGTCCAGCTGCCAAGCAGCAAGGAGCGAATCGTGTATCCGGGCGACGTGCTCGGCAACAGCGTGGGCCTGTTCTCGACGACCATCCCGGGTGCCTCCAGCAACTCGATCGATTGCACGCCCGGTACGGCGGACGACGGCTGGACGATGGTGGTGGATTTCTTCAGTGGCGCGGCGCCCGACGGCATCGTCTACGGCGACTTCGCCGCCGCAGGCACCTACCTGGGCTTTCGCAATCGTTCGGGCCGCGACGACATTGTCTTCAGACCCTCGGGCGATGCTAAGAACGTGGACGTGATCTGCAACGCGGCAGGCGATTGCCTCACCGCGAAGCGGCCGGACGTGGTGCGGCGCTTCGGCTGGCGCGATCTGTTCCTGCCCCATTGAGCGGATCGAGTCATGGCCATGAAAAGGAAGACCGCAGCCCGGAGGCAAGCGCCCGACCACGCGCACGGCTTCACCCTGATCGAACTCATGATCGTCGCCGCGGTCATTGCCGTCCTCGCATCGATCGCCTACCCGAGCTACACGCGCTATGTGCTGAGGGCGAAGCGCGCGGATGCCAAGCAGCAGCTGCTGCAGGCGGCGCAATGGAGCGAGCGCTACATGACGGCGAACGGCCGGTATCCGCCGGAGACGGTCGACCTGCCGGCCGGGCTGCAACGTTCGCCGCCGTCGGGCGCTGCGAGCTACAGGATCGGATATGCGGCGAGAACCGCGACCACCTACGTCCTGCAAGCGGTGCCGCAGGGCGCATCGACGGCCGACGATTGCGGGACGCTCTCGATCAACCACCAGGGCGCCAAACTGTCCAACACCGGCGCAGAGGCCTCGGCGGCGCAGATGCAGGCCTGCTGGGACCGCTGAGCCGGCGGCCGCGCCTCAGATGTCGCGCAGCAACTGCCTGAACTCGTCCACGTCCTCGAAGCTGCGGTACACCGAGGCAAAGCGCACGTAGGCCACCTTGTCGAGCTTCTTGAGCTCGCGCATCACGAGTTCGCCGACCTTGGTCGATTCGATCTCGCGCAGGCCGCTCGCCAGCAGCTTCTGCTCGATGCGCAGGAGGGCGTTGTCGATCTGCTCGATGCTGACCGGGCGCTTGCGCAGCGCGAGCATCATCGAGGCGCGGACTTTGGTCGAGTCGAAGTCGGCGCGGCTGCCGTCCTTCTTGACCACCACCGGGAAGTTGACGTCCGGCCGCTCGTAGGTGGTGAAGCGCTTGTCGCAGGCACCGCACTGGCGGCGCCGGCGCACGAAGTCGGCGTCTTCCGAGACGCGGGTCTCGACGACCTGCGTTTCGAGATGACCGCAAAAAGGGCATTTCATGCGGCCACCTCTTCGCTGGCGATGGCGGCGGCGATCAGCGGTAGACCGGGAAGCGGCTCGTGAGCGCGTGCACCTTGGCGCGCACCGCGTCGATGTTGGCCGCGTCGCGCGGGTTCTCGAGCACGTCGGCGATCAGGTTCGCGGTCAGGCGCGCCTCTTCGTCCTTGAAGCCGCGCGTGGTCATGGCGGGCGTGCCGATGCGCACGCCGCTGGTCACCATCGGCTTCTCGGGGTCGTTGGGGATCGCGTTCTTGTTGATCGTCATGTGGGCGCTGCCGAGCACGGCTTCGGCTTCCTTGCCGGTGATGCCCTTGGCGCGCAGGTCGACCAGCATGACGTGGCTTTCGGTGCGTCCGCTCACGATGCGCAGGCCGCGCTGCGTGAGGGTGTCGGCGACGATCTGGGCGTTCTTGACCACCTGCTGCTGGTAGGCCTTGAACTCCGGCGTCATCGCTTCCTTGAACGCGACGGCCTTGGCGGCGATCACGTGCATCAGCGGGCCGCCCTGCAGGCCCGGGAAGATGGCGCTGTTGATGGCCTTCTCGTGCTGCGACTTCATCAGGATGATGCCGCCGCGCGGGCCGCGCAGGCTCTTGTGGGTGGTGGAGGTCACCACGTCGGCATGCGGCACCGGGTTGGGGTACACGCCCGCGGCCACGAGGCCGGCGTAGTGGGCGATGTCGACCATGAAGATGGCGCCCACGTCCTTGGCCACCTTGGCGAAGCGCTCGAAGTCGATGCGCAGCGAATAGGCCGAGGCGCCGGCGATGATGAGCTTGGGCATGTGCTCGTGCGCCTTGCGCTCCATCGCGTCGTAGTCGATCTCTTCCTTCTCGTTCAGGCCGTAGCTCACCACGTTGAACCACTTGCCGCTCATGTTGAGCGGCATGCCGTGCGTGAGGTGGCCGCCTTCGGCCAGGCTCATGCCCATGATGGTGTCGCCGGGCTTGAGGAAGGCCAGCATCACGGCCTCGTTGGCCGAGGCGCCGCAGTGCGGCTGCACGTTCGCGGCGTCGGCACCGAAGATCTGCTTGATGCGGTCGATCGCGAGCTGCTCGGCCACGTCCACGTGCTCGCAGCCGCCGTAATAGCGCTTGCCTGGATAGCCTTCGGCGTACTTGTTGGTGAGCTGCGAGCCCTGTGCGGCCATCACGGCCGGCGAGGCGTAGTTCTCGCTCGCGATCAGCTCGATGTGGTGTTCCTGGCGCGCGTGCTCGGCCTGGATGGCAGCCCAGATTTCGGGATCGGTCTGTTCGACCAGGATGTTGCGTTGGTACATGGCAGTCCTTTGAAGACGAGGTCCTTGTTCTTCAACCAAACAAGGGCTGCCCAGGCGAACGGCTGAACGCCTGATTGGATGCCAGGCGGCACGCTTCCCAGTGGTATTCCACGTCAGCGCGTGGCATCTTGGAGGATGCTGCGCCTATCGCCAGTCGCGTACGGCGCCAAGTGTAGCGCACACCCCATGGCCGCAGCCATGGGCGGGACTCAGGAAACGTCCGAAAGCAGGGCGACCTTCTGGTGGTCGGCCGCAGGCTCGGCAGGCTGTTCGGACTTGGGCGGCGCGGCGACCGGGATGGCCTGCGCACGCACGACGGGCGGCGTCACCACGGTGGTGGTCGAGGGATTGCGGCCATTGGCGACCTGCTGCAGTCGGTCGCGCTCGGCCAGCACCTTGCCCGCGTAGCCGCCGTCGTCGTCGAGATTGGCCGCGCCGACGTAGTAGCGCAGGCCGCCCTCGAGCGAGCCGGCGCGGGAGATGCACTCCTGCAGCACCTTCACGCCGACGCGCATGTTGGTCACCGGGTCGAAGGCGGTGAGGGTGCCGCCCGCGCTTTCGTACTTGTCGCCATGCACGCGCGTCATGACCTGCATCAGGCCCTGAGCGCCCACGTGGCTCTGCGCGAACGGGTTGAAGCTCGATTCCACGGCCATGATGGCGAGGATCAGCGTCGGGTCGAGCTTGGTGCGCTTGCCGAGGTTGTAGGCCTCCGCCACCAGCACGCTCAGCGGCTCGGGCGCGACGCGGTACTTCTTGCTGAGCCAGTAGGCCACGGCCGCCTGCTGCTTGGGCAGGTCGTCCGGGCTCGCGGCCGTGGTGCGCACGATGGCGGTCGGCTCCAGGTCGGTGGCTTCGGGCGCTGGCTTGCGCGACTCCAGCCAGCCCATGAGCTGTTGCTCGCCGGTCTGGCGCAGGTCGGGCCGTGCCGCGAGTGCCAGCACCACGAAGACGATCGCCAGGCCGACCAGGGCGAAGCCGTTGTGGGTGATTTCAAAAAAGCCGTCTGCCACGTCGGACAGAAAAGTCCGGAGCCCTCGGGCTGTGGCATCGAACGCCTTGTTCATCGCTCTTCCTTTCTTATGCGGCACCTGTTCTCAGCGCCTGGTCGGGCGATGGAAGGAAGGCGGCGGCGCTTGGATTGGTACGAATCAGGCTCCGCGCATGAGGAGGGGGTGGGGTGCGAGCGCGGCGACCTGATCAAGCCGGGGGAATTCGGCGGCGGATTCAAGAGGCTCCTGCTGGGTCTCGGCAGCCAGGAGCAGGCGGGATTCTAGCGTGGCTAAATACTCGGTCAAGAATAACGTTCTCGATCTTTATGCTATTACAAGATTAAACAATGTCCTAGTGAAATCCCTGATAGGTGACCATTGCAATGGCCCGCCGGGGCGCCTAATCTGGATCCCGCCTGAGTTCTCAGGCGGCTTTCCGAAGTCAGTCGACCCGAGGTGCAAGTCAAGGGCTCGAACGATGGAGGATCCACGGCGGCAATCTCTTGCTGCCAGTTCGGCAGGAACCATTGACTTCCGGTCGACGAAACGATGGCATGGGTCTCGTGCCCGCCATCAGGCCCGGTAACAAGACATAACGTCGCGTTACCGGGCTTTCTTGTTTCTTTGCTTGCACTTCTTTGCGGCACACTCCCGCGATGGATGCAGCTTCGCTCAGGCAAAACAAATGGCTGCGACGTGGGATCGTCGCCTTGCTGATTCTTCTGGGCCTCTGGCTTGTTGCCTGGCTCGCCGTCCCGCCGATCGCTAAAAGCCAGCTCCAGAAGATCGCCAGCGAGAAACTGGGCCGGCAGGTCACGGTGGGCAAGATCGACTTCAAGCCCTGGACGCTCGAACTGGCGCTGAACGACCTGCGCATCGCCACGGCCGACGGCGCCCGGCCGCAGGTGGTGGTCAAGCGCATCTATGCCGATGCGGAACTGCAGTCGATCCTGCGCCTCGCGCCGGTGATCGATGCGGTGTCGGTCGAGTCGCCCGCGATCCTGCTCACGCACCTGGCCGACGGCAAGTACGACATCGACGACATCCTGCAGCGACTCGCCGCCGGGCCGCCGCCCGATCCGAAGGCCGAGCCTGCGCGCTTCGCGATCTACAACATCGCCATCACGCACGGCGCGGTCGATTTCGACGACCAGAGCGTCAAGCGCAGGCACGAGCTGCGCGATTTCGAGCTCAAGGTGCCGTTCCTGAGCAATCTCGCCTCCCAGCGCGACATCAACACGGAGCCCAAGCTCGCGTTCTCGCTCAACGGCAGCAAGTTCGATTCGGCCGCGCTCACCACGCCTTTCGCCGAAAGCCGCAAGACCGATGCCCATGTCCGGTTCAAGGGGCTCGACCTGGCGCCGTACCTCGGTTACATCCCGGGCGGCCTGCCGGTCAAGTTGCAGGCGGGCAGCCTGGACGCCGACCTGAAGATCGATTTCCAGCGGGCGGCAACCGCCGGCCTCAAGATCACCGGCACCGTGGAGGCCCATGGCGCCAAGCTCGGCGATGCCAGGGGCCGCGACCTGCTGGCCTTCGAGTCGCTGAAGCTGGCGCTGGCGGACGTGCGTCCGCTCGAATCGGTGTTCCATCTGAGCGAGGTGGCGCTTTCCAATCCGGAACTCGCGGTCGCGCGCGATGCGCAGGGCCAGCTCAACCTGCTGGCCACCGATCCGGCCAGCGGATCGGCCGAGAAGGTGGCGGCCGTCCCGGCGCCCGCCGCCAGTGCGCCCAATGGCCAGGCGCCCGAGAAGCCGAAGCTCCAGGTCCGGGTCGACAAGATCGCGCTCGCCGGCGGCCGCATCGGCTGGCGCGACGAGACCGTGCAGCCCGCGGCCGCGGTCCAGCTGACCGCGCTCGGCGTCGATGCCACCGGCGTTTCGTGGCCGATGGACAAGGCGGCCGAATTCAGCGGCAGCACCGCCGTCGCCGGTGCAACGCTCAAGTTCAAGGGCGATGCCACGGACAAGGTCGCCAACGTCCAGACCGAGGTCGAGGCGCTGCCGCTGTCGCTCGCGGCGCCTTATCTTGCGCACAGCCTCGAACCCACGCTCGACGGCAAGCTCAGCGGGCAGATCGACATCGCCTGGGCCGAACCCCATCTCAAGTTCAAGGCGCGTCGCCTCGCCGCCGACGGGCTGGCGCTCACGCAGCAGAAGACCGCGCTCGCGAGCGTGGGCCGCTTCGAGCTGATCGACGCCGAGGCCGACATGACGAAGCACACGCTCGACGTGGCCTCGTTCACCGCCACCGATCCCAAGATCCACATCGAGCGCGACAGCGAGAAGCGCTGGATGTTCGAGCGCTGGCTCAAGACGCCGGCCGGCGGCGCCACGGCCGAGGCCAAGGTGGCCGCGCCCAAGCCCGCGGCCGCGGGCCCCGCGGCGGCCCCGCCGGGCGCCAACACCAAGCCGTGGGCGCTGACGATCGGCACGCTGGCCGTGGCCAACGGCACGCTGTCCTATGCGGACAAGGCCAGCGCCACGCCGGTGGCGGTCGAGATCACCGCCTTCAAGCTCGAGGCCCAGAAGCTCGCGCCCGAGACGGCCGCAAAGTCGCCGCTGCAGGTGTCGGGTCGCATCGGTGCGGGGCGGCGGGCCGATCCGGGGCGCTTCGACTACAAGGGCCACGTCGTGCTGAAGCCGCTGGCCGCGGAGGGGCGGCTCGAAGTGGCCTCGTTCCCGGCCCACGCGTTCAAGGCCTACTACGCCGATGCGCTCAACGTGGACATCCGGCGTGCCTTCGTGAGCTACCGCGGCACCGTGAACTACGCGAGCGCGCCGGCCGGCATGAGCCTCAGGCTCGCGGGCGACACCGCCCTCGACGACTTCCGCGCGAACAGCGTCTCGCTGACGCAGTCGCCCGGCTTCGACCGCAGCAACAACCAGCTGCTGAGCTGGAAGACGCTGAGCCTGCGCGGCCTGCAGGTGGGCCTGGCGCCCAACGCGGCGCCCACGGTCGACGTGCGCGAGACCACGCTGACCGATTTCTTCGCCCGCGTCATCGTCGACCCCAACGGTCAGCTCAACCTCTTGAGCCTGACCAAGAAGGGCGAGGCCGAGGCCAACGCCGCCACGGCCGCCGCCGCCGAAACCCGCTCGCGCCGCGGCCTGGGCGGCACCACGACCACCACGCGCGGGCCGACGCAGCCGCAGCAGCGTTCGGCCGGCACGCCGGTCTCGGCCGAAGCCATGGTGGGCGGGGCTCCCGAGGCCGCGACCGCGGCGCCCGCGCCGGTGGCCGCTGCGCCCGCCGATGCCGACCCCGGACCGAAGCCCGTCATCAACTTCGGTCCCATGAGCCTGGTGAACGGCAAGATCGATTTCACCGACCTGTTCGTCAAGCCCAACTACTCGGCCGACCTGAGCGAGCTGACCGGCAAGCTCAGTGCCTTCTCGTCGAACCCGCCCAAGGGCGAGAGCGGCCGGCCGGCGCTCGCCGACCTCGAGCTGCGCGGCAAGGCGCAGCAGACGGCGGCGCTGGAGATCACGGGCAAGCTCAACCCGCTCGCCAAGCCGCTCGAACTCGACATCACCGCGAAGATGCGCGACCTCGACCTGGCGCCGCTCTCGCCGTATTCGGTGCGCTACGCGGGTCACGGCATCGAGCGCGGCAAGATGAGCATGGACGTCAACTACAAGGTCGCGCCCGATGGCCAGCTCACGGCCACCAACAAGCTGGTGCTCAACCAGCTGCAGTTCGGCGAGGAAGTGCAGGGCGCGCCCAACAGCCTGCCGGTGCGCCTCGCGGTGGCGCTGCTGGCCGACCGCAACGGCGTCATCGACGTCGACCTGCCGCTCAGCGGCTCGCTCAACGATCCGCAGTTCAGCATCGGCCCGCTGATCTTCAAGGCGGTGGTCAATCTGATCGTCAAGGCGGTGACGGCGCCGTTCAGCCTGCTGACGGGCGGGCTGGGCGGCGGCAGCGGCGAGTCGAGCACCATCGCCTTCGAGCCCGGCAGCGCCGTGCTCGGCGATGCGGCCCGGCAGAGCCTCGACAAGGTCGCCAAGGCGCTGACCGACCGTCCCACGCTGCAGATGACCGTGGTCGGCACCGCCAGCCTGGAGCGCGAGCGCGACGCCTACCAGCGCCAGCGCCTGCGCCAGCTCGCCCAGGCCGAGAAGCGGCGCATCGCGGTGCGCGGCGGCCAGGCCGGCACCGACGTGCCGCCGGTCACCGATGCCGAATACCCCGAGCTGCTGACCGCCGTCTACAAGCGCGCCGACATCACCAAGCCGCGCAACATGGTCGGCCTGACCAAGGACCTGCCGGTGAAGGAGATGGAAAACCTGCTGCTCGCGAGCATTCCGGTGGACGAGGAGTCGATGCGCCAGCTGGCCGTGGAACGCGGCGCCGCGGTGCGCGACTACCTGCTGGCCCAGAAGCTCCCGAGCGAGCGCCTGTTCCTCGGCGCGGTCAAGACCAGGGCCACGGGCACCGACTGGAAGCCCGGGGCCGAGCTCGATCTGGCCATGAAATAGCCGGCAGAGAAGCCGCGGTCGGCCACGATCGGCCGACTTTTGGCTGCAGTTGCGGCATGGAATTCAACCACCCGCCCCAAGTGGGTGAAAATGTCGATGTGCGCCGGCCTCTGCCGGCGCCTTCGCTTTCTCTCTTCAAGACAACGACTTCGCGCAAGTGACCTCTACTTCTTCCAAGCCCAACGACCTCCAGGCCCTCGACACGCTCACCGGCGGCGCCTTCACCGCGCCCACCTCCGGCGAGCGCGCCGCGCGCATCCGCGAATGGCTCGCGGGCAATCCCGCGCCCGAGCAGATGCAGGAAGTCTTCAAGGAGCTGAGCGGTCGCGACAAGGGCGCGGCGCGCCTGCTGCGCGAAAAACTCGACGAACTCAAGCGTGCCAAAGGCCAGGAGGCGATCGCCGCCGAATGGGCGCAGAAGGCCCAGGCGCTGCTGGCGCAGGCCAAGCTCAACATCGCCGATGCGCTCGCCTGGCAGCGCGACGCCGCCAAAGCCGGCGCGCCGCTCTCGCGCGAACCGCTCGCGGGCTTCAAGGTGCAGCTCGCCGAACGCGTCAAGGGCATCGAAGACCTGCAGCACCGCGCGCAGGTGCACCGCGAAGCCGCCGTGCTGCTGGCGCAGCGTTTCGAAGTGCTGTCGACCAAGGGCTGGCAGGATGCCCAGACGGCCGAGGAGTCGCTGCGCACCGACGTCGGCCACTGGCAGCAGCAGGCGGACGAGATCACCGCCGATCCCAACTGGGGCAGCCTCGACGCCCGCTTCGCGCCGCAGCTCGAAGCCTCCAAGGCCCAGCTGCTCGTCGTGTCCGATGCCTTCCACGCCGCCCTCGCGCAGGCCCAGGCGGCAGCGGCCGACGCGGCCGCGCCGCTGCCGCCGGTGCCGGTCTGGGCCGACGAGCTGCGCGCCGCGCGCGGCGAGGTGGTCGCACCCAAGGCGGCGCCGCCCAAGCCCGCGGCGCCCAAGGTCGATCCGGCCGTGCGCGCCGCCGCGCAGGAGGCCGTTCTGGCAGCGCTCGCCAAGCTCGAGCAGGAAACCGCCGAAGGCCACGGCAAGGCGAGCGCCGGCGCCGCCGCCGCGCTGCGCGCGGTGCTGAAGGAACACGGCAAGCTGGTCGACGCAGCGCTCGAAGCCCGCGTGCATGCGGCGCTGGTCGCGGCCGGCGAGCTCGAAGGCTGGCAGCGCTGGAGCGCCGACAAGGTGCGCGAAGACCTCGTCGCCAAGGCCGAAGGCCTGCTCAAGCGGCCCGAGGGCCAGGCACTCGGCGGCCGCAAGATGCAGGAAACGCTGCGCTCGCTGCGCGACCAGTGGAAGCAGGCCGACCAGGGCGGCGTGCCGAACCATGCGCTGTGGAAGCGCTTCGACGAGGCCTGCAACGAAGCCCACAAGGTGGTCGAGGCATGGCTCGAGAAGGTGCGCGCCGACGCGGCCGAGCACCGCGCCCACCGCGTGGCGCTGATCGAGGAGGTCCGCGCCTGGGCCGCCGCCAATTCACAGCCCACCGACCTGAAGGCGCACAACCGCGCGCTGCATCAGTTCGCCGACCGCTGGCGCGAAGCGGGCCACGTGGGCGAGAAGGTGTTCGCCGAACTGCAACCGCAATGGAACGAGGTGTTCGGCGCTGCGCGCGCGCCCGTCGATGCGGCGCAGAAGGCCAGCATCGAGCGGCGCCAGGCCATGATCGCCGAGGCGACGGAGCTGGGCGCGCAGCCGGTGCTGCGCATCGATGCCGTGAAGTCGCTGCAGCAGCGCTGGCAGGCCGAGGCGCAGAGCGTGCCGCTCGACCGGCGCCATGAACAGAAGCTGTGGGACGCCTTCCGCGCCCCCATCGACGAAGCCTTCAACCGCAAGACGGCCGAGCGCGAGAAGGCCTCGGCCGCGATGAGCGAACACGATCGCCATGTGCTCGAGGCCTCCAAGGCCCTCGATGCCGCCAATGCCGAGGGCGACGCGCAGAAGATCCGCGCCGCCGTCGCGCGCCTCGAAGCCGCGGTGCGCGGCGAGGTGCCGCCGCCGGCACCGGCCGCCGCCAGGCCCGCAGCTGCTGCATCGAACGACGGCCCGCCGGTCGGCGCCACCGAGGTGGTGGCACCCGGCCAAGCCGCTGCCGAGTTCGGCGAGAGCGCCGAGCAGGCGCCCGCGCCGGGCGATGCCGAGGCCCAGCCCGGCACGCCCGTCGCGCCCGCACCCGCCGCGAGCGTCGACCTGGTGGCGCCCGCCGATGGTGCCGATGCCTCCGCGCGCGCCGACAGCGGCGCGCACGACGCCGCCGAGCCCGCGGGATCCGAGGAAGCCAAGGCACCGCCGAAGCCGGCTCCGAAGCCCGTGGTCGCCATGCGCGGCGACGACCGCCCCGGCAGTCGCAAGACCGAAGCCGCACCCGCAGGCCGCGGTGCCGGCGGCCGTTTCGGCGATCGCCGCGACGGTGGCCGTCCGGGCGCCGGCGGTCCGGGCCGCGCGGGCGACCGCGGCGCACCGCGCGGCGATGCGCGTGGTGGCGATCGCGGCGCGCCGGGCGGGCGTTTCGGCGACCGGCCGCCGCGTTTCGAGGACCGCGGTCCGCGCCTCGGCGATGCGGCCTTCCGCGCCCAGCGCGAGGCGCTCGAGCGTGCCGACCTCGCGCTGCGCAAGCTCGCGGCGCAGGCGCATGGCGAAGCGCTCACGCAGGTGCTCGGCGCCTGGGAGCAGCGCGATGCCTCGCGGCTGCCGAGCGTGCAGGAACTGGGCCGCGCGGTGACGCCCGCGGTGCGCAGCGGCTGGTCGCAGGCGCTCGGCGCGGCGCCCAAGGCGGCCGCCGACGAAGCCGCCGAAGCGCTGCTGCGGCTCGAAATGGCGGCCGAGGTGCCGACCCCGGCCGAGCAGCTCGACGCACGCCGCGCGCTGCAACTCAAGCTGCTCACCAAGCGCGGCGATCCGACGCCGGCACAGACCTGGGGCCAGGATGCCGGCAAGGTGCTGGCCGCGCCGCACGATCCCGCGAGCGCACGCCGCCTGCAGAACGCGCTGAAGGCCCTGCTGCGCAAGTAAGCAGGCCTTCGCCGCGCTGCAACGACAAAGGCGCCCGATGGGCGCCTTTTTTCTTTGCTGATCGCTGCGCGTGTGCGCCGGTCAGCCCTTGCGGCGGCGGCCGAAGAACGCGTCGAACAGCGCGAGCACCGCGGGAAAGTCCCGTTCAAAAGCCGCGCGATTCACGAAGTAGGCCTCGCAGGCCACCGCGAAGAATTCGCTGATCGACGTGGCTGCATAGTCGTCGAGCCACGGCGGCTCGGCGCCGAAGCGCTCCGCAAGAATCGTCTTTTCGCGGAAGTCCTCGTAGGCGGGCTGCAGCACCGCCAGCCAGGCGGCACGGGCTTCGCGCGCGCTGCGTTGGCCGGCAAAGCCGGGCGGCAGCGGCGGGCAGCCGTCGGCGTCGCCGCCGCGCATGTCGATCTTGTGCGCGAACTCGTGGATCACCACGTTGTAGCCGCCGTTGCGCGTGATGCCGCTCGCGAGCACGTCCTGCCAGCTCAGCATGACGGGGCCGCGGTCCATGGCTTCGCCGGCCACGACTTCGTCGTATTCGTGCACCACCTGCGCGTCGTCGACCACCTTGCGGCGCGCGACCACCTCGGAGGGATGGACGACGATGCCAACGAAATCGTCGTACCAGTCCAGGCCGCCTTCGAGGTGCAGCACGGGCAGCACCGCCTGGGCCGCGATCGCGAGTGCGACCTCGTCGGTGATCACGAATCCCTGCGTGCCGTGGAATTCCTTGTCGCGCAGGAATTCGGCCGACAAGGTGCGCAGCCGCTCGCGGTCGGCCGCGGGCAGCTCGCGCAGGAAGGTGTAGCGATCGAGCGTCGCCTGCCAGGCGGCCTCCGGGATCGGGGGCAGGGCGCGCAGACGGCGCAGCCACTTGAACATCGGCGGTGCGGGCGCTAGCGCAGATCGACGCGTTGCGCGCCGGCCGGGGAAAGGCACAGCAGCTGCGCGCGCGGCGGATGCGCGGCCACGTCCCAGTCGCTGAGCACCATGCGGCGCAGGCCGTCGCCCAGGTCGTGATCGGCGGGCCGGTGCGTGTGACCGTGCACCAGCGTGCTTGCGCGCGCCTGCCGCAGCCATTCGCGCGCGGCATCGCCATCGACGTCGGCCCAGACGGCGGACGGATCGCGCTTGCGGTCCTCGCTTTGCGTGCGCATCGAGCGCGCGAGCGCGCGGCGCTCGGCGAGCGGGCGCGCGAGGAACGCGGCCTGCCACTCGGGCGTGCGCACCTGGGCCCGGAAGCGCAGGTAGTCGGTGTCGTCGAGGCAGAGGATGTCGCCGTGGCTCAGCAGCCAGCGTTCGCCGTGCAGCACGAGCACCGTCGGATCGCCGAGCAGCGTGAAGCCGCATCTTTCGGCGAGCGGCGGGCCGACGAGGAAATCGCGGTTGCCGTGCATGAAGTACACCGGCAGCCGCGCGGCTGTGCGGCGCAGCAGTTCGGCGCAGTCGGCCTCGAAGCCGGGCAGGGCGGCGGCGTCGTCGCCCACCCACACCTCGAACAGGTCGCCGAGGATGATCAGCGCATCGGCCGGCGTGGTTTCGAGGTAGCCGCGCCATGCCTCGAAGGTGGCG